>CAKOOK010000005.1 GCA_934098515.1 uncultured Bacilli bacterium | reverse complement strand
GGTAGCGGCGGAGAGATTTGAACTCCCGACCTGCCGGGTATGAACCGGATGCTCTAGCCAACTGAGCTACACCGCCAAAATAAAACTTGCACTAATAATATATCAAATTTTTATATCTAGTGCAAGTTATTTTTAATTAATTTTCTTCTTTTAAATCACTTTCTGTTAAATACTGCGTTGTATTATCTTCAAAAAACAATTTAACACTTATACCAATTGCATATCCATATTTATTATAGGTTGTAATTGAATACTGATTAATTATTTTTTTATCAAACTTACTACTAAAATCCATTGAATTAATTTCTAAAAATTTAGCTTCATATTCATCACCATCACTAGGAACAGCTTTAGGAAATTTATAAGTATATGTCTTATTCCAATCTTTATCTTCTGGAGTCATTGACACTACTACATCATCATTTTGTTTTAATGATAATAAAGATTCAGTTTCACTAACATTTAAAACAACATCCTTACTTACTTTATTACCATATTTATCCTCAACAACGATTTCTAAATCATACTTTCCTGCTTTTTCATTCAATTTAGCATAAGAATCTTTTTTATAAAAAGTCTTACAAGGTAATGATAAGTCATTACAAGATTCTAAAAATTCATAAGGCTCAAACTCTTCTTTAACTCCAACAGTTATCTCTTTAACAGTTACAGTAGGTGCAGTCGTATCTTTAACAAAGATCTTGCCTCTTTTAGTAGAGTCTCCTTTTTTAATTTTATAACTATATTCACCAACCATATAAGTATTACCTTCTTCATTTACTAAATTATCTGGTAAACTTAAAGTATATCCTTCAGTAGCTCCATTAGCATAAGAACTTATATCTTCACTAGGTTTAGAACCAAGTTCAATTGTTACATCTTTCACTTTTACTACTTGTTTCTTATATTCTTTATAAAAATAATAACCTGCACCTAATCCAGCAATTACTAGAATTACAATAATTATAGTTACCCATTTAGGGTTAGATTCTTCAAAATAGAAATCTTGATCCATTTATATCCACCTCGCAAAATAAATATTTCTCGTATAACCATTTTCATAATTATCATATAAATTAAATATTCCCTCAATTAAACCCGTTGTAATATCTTTACTTGAGTCTATTTTAATATTAACACATCCTCTTTGAAGTTCTTTTCTAAATAAATAATCATCTATATATTTACTAATTATTAAATCAATCTTTTCTGCTTTTTTTAATGCCCTTTCATCAGTAACATCTATACTAAATATATAGTCTTTATATAAACTAATTAACTTAGAAGATATAACATCATCTTCATATATTTCAAAATCTAATATCTTATAAAAATGTGGGCAGTGTTTCAAAATAAGCTTTTGTCTTTTCATATCTTTCACCTATCCTATATAGAATTATAGCATAAGTTAAAAAAAAATACACTATGTTAGTGTATTTCATGACCACATTTAGAACAAAATTTACCACCAGTTAGTTCAGCACCACAATTAGTACAGAATTTTGCTCCAGTTTTAGTAGTACTTTTAGAAGCAGTCTTTTTAGCAGTTTCTTTTACATTATCAGCAGCCGCATTTACTTTATCTTCAGGAATAACTCCATAAGCACTAACTTCACAATCTCTATATTCACTAGAACCAAATGCTAGTATTGGAATAAAGATAAATGGTAATAGAGTAAGACCAATTCCAAAACCAATTGGATCTTTACCCATTTTCTTACTTAAATTATAGTAAATACAGAATCTAGTAAATAAAGTAAATAAGCTAAGAATAAAGCCCATAAAAGATGAACCTGTTGTAAAGTAACCTATTATAAGAATAAAGATTACCCACCATTTAATTCCCGTAATTTGAATTAATACATAATCTCTATATATTGGAACGATGCCTTCCCAACCTTCTCTTCCACACTTTTTAAAAAGTTTCCAAGAAGCTACAATCCAAAGTATTAAAAGTGGTGAACAAATTAAAAAGACAACAATTAATGTAATTAAACTTGCAGCTAATAAACCTTCAATCATCTTCATTTTCTCCTTTCTAATCTATATTAAGTATATAATATTTTCTTAATGATTACAATATGAAAAAGACTACTATTCAGTAGTCTCTTCATTTACTTCTTCAGCAATTTCTGGTGTTTCAGTAGTTTCATTTACGTCTGCTTCATTTGTTTCAGTTTCAAGTTCAGCATCATCAATAAATTCCTCTTCTAAAACTTCTGATGGTTCATCACCCATATATTCTTTTGATAATTCAATTTCAATATCTGAGTATCCTTTAGCACCAGTACCAGCAGGAATTAACTTACCAAGAATTACATTTTCTTTTAGACCCTTTAATTCATCAACTTTACCCTTAATAGCAGCATCTGTAAGAACTCTTGTAGTTTCTTGGAATGATGCAGCAGATAAGAATGAATCTGTTTCTAAACTTGATTTTGTAATACCTAAGATAATTGGATAACCTGTTGCTGGAACCTTACCTTCAAGGATAACCGGTTTATTCTTAGCCATAAACTTTCTAATTGATACAGATAGTCCAGCAACTAAGTCAGTATCACCAGCATCAGTAATACGCATCTTATTAATCATACGGCTTGCAATTACTTCAATATGTTTATCAGCAATATCAACACCTTGTGATTTAAATACTTTTTGAATTTCTCTTAAAATATATTCTTGAGTAGTTATAGCATCAGTAACAGCAAGTAATTCTTTTGGAGAAATAGTTCCTTCTGTTAATCTATCACCAGCATTAACTTCCATGCCTTCTTCTACTCTTAATTTAGCACCATATGTAGTTGTATGTTTACGGCTATCAGCATCATTCATGATAGTGATATCCCATTTACCATTAGCATCTTCAATCTTAGTAATCTTACCAGTAATTTCCGCAATAGTAGCTTTACCTTTAGGATTACGTGCTTCAAAGATTTCTTCTACACGTGGAAGACCTTGAGTAATATCTTCAGCTCCTGCTACACCACCTGAGTGGAATGTACGCATTGTAAGCTGTGTACCTGGTTCACCAATTGATTGTGCAGCCATAATACCTACAGCTTCACCATTTTCAACTAGGTTACCAGTTGCTAAGTTGTTACCATAACATTTTTGACAAATACCAGTTTCACTACGACAAGTAAGTACGCTTCTAATCTCAACACTCTTAATACCAGCTTTAACAATCTTATTTGCAATAGTTTCTGTAATTTGTTCATTTTTATCTATAATAACTTCTTTAGTTTCAGGGTTAATAACTTTCTTAGCAGTATAACGACCAATAATTCTTTCAGATAAGCTTTCAATAACTGATCCATCTTTATCATCAATAAAGTCGCTTACCACAAGTCCACTCTTACATCCACAATCTTCTTCTTTGATAATAATATCTTGAGCAACATCTACTAAACGTCTAGTTAAGTAACCAGAGTTTGCAGTCTTAAGTGCTGTATCAGCAGTACCTTTACGAGCACCATGTGTGTTAATGAAGAATTCGTTTACTGAGTGTCCTTCATATAGAGATGTTGTAATTGGAATTTCAATTGAGTCACCATTTGGTTTTGCCATAAGTCCACGCATACCAGCCATCTGTGAGAACTGATTTAATGAACCACGGGCACCAGAGGTCATCATCATGAAGATTGGATTACGTACATCTTCTTCGGCAATCTTCTTAAGTTCTTGTTGAACTTTTCCGTTTACCGCATTCCAAGCATCACATACTGAGTTATGTCTTTCTTCATCAGTAATAAGACCTCTTTGGAATTGTTTATTAATTTTATTAACTTTTTCTTGTCCTTCAGCAACAAATTCTGCTTTATGAGTACTTGTCTTGATATCAAATAAACTAAATGTAATACCAGAGATTGTAGAGTATTTAAATCCTAAATCTTTAAGTCTATCTAACATCATAGATGTTTCAGTAGTCTTATATCTTCTAAATACTTGAGCAATAATCTGTTGTAAAGTTTTCTTAGCAAATGCACCAGCTACTGGCATAGCAGCTATAGCCTCAGGAATATTAGTTCCTCTTTCTAAGAAATACTTGCTTGGAGTAATTCCCTCAATGTTATCCTTAGTTGGTTCATTGATATAAGGGAATGTATCTGGTAAAATTTCATTAAAGATTAACTTACCAGCAGTAGTAACTAAATATTTATCTTTAACATCATCTGTAAATAATTTATATTTAAATGATGATACTGGAACAGCTATTCTAGTATGAAGTGTAATTTCTCTTCTTTCATAAGCCATAATAGCTTCATTAGAGTTTTTATAAACTTTACCTTCATTATCTTCTCCAGCATATTCTACTGTAATATAGTAGTTACCTAAAACCATATCTTGTGATGGAGTAACGATTGGTTTACCATCAGATGGTTTAAGGATATTGTTAGCACCAAGCATTAATATTCTAGCTTCAGCCTTAGCCTCTTCTGATAGTGGTACATGGATAGCCATTTGGTCGCCATCGAAATCGGCATTAAAAGCTGCACAAACTAATGGGTGAAGTCTTATTGCTTTTCCACCTACTAGTTTAGGTTCGAATGCTTGAATACCTAATCTGTGTAGTGTTGGAGCACGGTTAAGCATTACAGGATATTCTGTAATAACATCCTCTACAACATCCCATACACAGTCATCTTTATTATCAATAAGCTTTTTAGCACCTTTAATATTATGAGCAAGGCCACGAGATACTAAACCATTAATTACATGAGGTTTAAATAACTCTAAAGCCATATCCTTTGGAAGACCACACTCATACATCTTAAGACTAGGTCCTACAACGATAACAGAACGACCAGAATAGTCAACTCTCTTACCTAATAAGTTTTGACGGAAACGTCCTTGTTTACCTTTAAGCATACTTGATAATGACTTAAGTGGTCTATTACCAGCACCAGAGATACTTCTACCTCTTCTACCATTATCAAATAATGTATCTACTGCTTCTTGTAACATACGTTTTTCATTTTGAACAATAATTGACGGAGCACCTAGTTCTAATAATTTTTTAAGACGATTATTACGATTAATAATACGACGATATAAATCATTTAAATCACTAGTAGCAAAACGGCCACCATCAAGTTGAATCATTGGACGGAGCTCTGGAGGTATTACAGGAATAACATCTAGAACCATCCATGATGGCTTATTTCCAGAAGTTTGGAAAGCTACTAAACAATCTAATCTCTTAACAAGACGGATACGTTTTTGACCAGTAGCACCATCTAATTCTTTATTTAATTTTTCAATTTCAGCATCAACATCTACTTCTTCAAGTAATTTTTTGATTGCTTCAGCACCCATACCTACTTCAAAAGTATTTCCATACTTTTCATAGTAAGCACGATATTCTTTATCAGATAAAGTTTGTTTTTTCTCTAAAGGAGCAGATCCTGGATTAATTACTACATAACTAACAAAGTATAAAACTTCTTCTAAATCTCTTGGAGACATATCTAGAACTAATCCCATCTTTGATGGAACACCTTTAAAGAACCAAATATGTGAGCAAGGAGAAGCAAGCTCAATATGTCCCATACGTTCACGACGAACTTTAGAACGAGTTACTTCTACTCCACATCTATCACATACAACATTTTTATATCTTAATCTCTTATATTTACCACAAGAACATTCGAAGTCTTTTGTTGGTCCAAAGATCTTTTCACAGAATAAACCATCTCTTTCAGGTTTTAAAGTACGATAGTTGATAGTCTCTGGTTTCTTAATCTCACCATAACTCCAGCTTCTGATTTTTTCAGGGCTTGCGATTCCTATACGAATTCCTTTAATATTATTTACTTCGATCATTATAGTTCATCCCCTTCTAGATCTTCTTCTAGTTCTTCCAAATCTTCATTAGTTGGTTCTTCATCAAAATTTTCTTCATCTTCAAAGTCATCATCTTCAGAATCTTCTATAGGTTCTTCATCAGTAACTTCAGGAGCAGGAAGCTCCTCTTTACCTTTAATAGCACCAGTCTTTGCATCTATTTCATCAATAGTAATAGCATCACTTGTTTCATCTTCCTCTTCTTCTAGTTCTTTTAGTTCATGAGTAACATCATTATTATCAATAATTTGAACATCTAATCCTAGAGCTTGGAATTCTTTAATTAATACTCTAAATGATTCTGGCATTCCAGCACCTTTAACTGTCTTACCTTTAACTAATGCTTCATAAACTTTAACACGTCCTAGAACATCATCTGATTTAACAGTTAAGATTTCTTGAAGTACATGTGCTGCACCATAAGCATATAGTGCCCAAACCTCCATCTCTCCGAAACGTTGTCCACCAAATTGTGCTTTACCACCTAAAGGTTGTTGAGTAACTAATGAGTAAGGACCAGTTGAACGAGCATGAATCTTATCATCAACCATGTGATGTAATTTAATCATATACATAACACCAACTGCTACTCTATTTTCAAATGGTTCACCAGTGCGTCCATTAAATAGAACAGTCTTACCATCTGGATCCATTCCAGCCTTAGCCATTTCTTCACTTATTTCATCAACTGTAGCTCCATCAAATACTGGGGTAGCATAATGAAGTCCAAGTTTCTTACCAGCCATACCTAAGTGTAGCTCTAAAATTTGTCCTAAGTTCATACGAGATGGAACACCTTGTGGATTTAATACAATATCTACTGGAGTACCATCTGGTAAATAAGGCATATCTTCTTCTGGAAGAATTAAACTTACAACACCTTTATTTCCGTGACGCCCAGACATCTTATCTCCAACTTGAATCTTACGTTTTTGAATAATATATACACGAATTACCTTACTAACGCCTGCAGATAACTCATCAGAATTTTCTTTAGTATAAACCTTAACATCATGAATAATACCATCAGCACCATGAGCAACTCTTAGTGATGTATCCCTTACCTCACGAGTCTTCTCACCAAAAATTGCATGTAATAGTTTTTCTTCACTAGTTAACTCTTGCATTCCTTTTGGAGTAACCTTACCAACAAGGATATCTCCTTCATGAACTTCTGTACCAATCTTAATAATACCATTAGCATCTAAGTTCTTACGTGCTTCCTCAGAAACATTTGGAATATCTCTAGTAATTTCCTCAGGTCCTAACTTAGTATCACGACAATCAATATCATAATGTTCAATATGTAGTGATGTATAAACATCATCTTTAACTAACTTTTCATTTAATACAACAGCATCTTCATAGTTATAACCATTGCATGTCATAAATGCAATAACCATATTCTTACCTAAAGCAAGTTCACCTTTATCAGTAGATGGTCCATCAGCAATAACTTCACCACGATGTACTTTATCTCCTGCTCTAACAATAGGATTATGTGAGAAATTACTTTCAGCATTACTTCTTTCAAAGTTAGCTAAGTAATATTCATCTTTACCCTTAGCATTTTTTACAATAATCTTCTTAGAATCAGCATACTCTACTACACCATCAGCTTTACAAACAATAGTAGAACCTGAATCACGAGCAGCAATATATTCAACACCAGTACCAACTATAGGTGCTTCAGTTCTAAGTAGTGGAACAGCTTGACGTTGCATGTTTGAACCCATTAAGGCACGCTTTGCATCATCGTGATCCAAAAATGGTATACAACTTGTTGTTACAGAAACGATTTGACTTGGTGAAACATCTACAAAATTAACTTTGTCAGCCTCAACCATAACATTTTCACCATTTAAACGAGCGATAACTTGTTCCTCAGTAATATTATTATCCTTATCTACAGCAACAGTTGCTTGACTAATATAATAACCATCCT
Source organism: uncultured Bacilli bacterium (assembly GCA_934098515.1). GTDB lineage: Bacteria > Bacillota_I > Bacilli_A > RF39 > UBA660 > CAG-533. The sequence goes on along the minus strand of CAKOOK010000005.1, from coordinate 75,141 downwards.
CTTCATCTGCAGTTAAATAAACAACATCATCTGTAATATGCTTATTAACAACTTTTCTATAAGGAGTAGTAATAAATCCATATTCATTTAATTTAGCATAAGATGCTAGTGATGTAATAAGCCCGATGTTTGCTCCTTCTGGAGATTCAATTGGACAAATACGTCCGTAGTGAGAAACATTAACATCACGAACTTCCATGCCTGCTCTCTCACGAGAAAGACCTCCTGGCCCTAAACTACTTAAACGACGTTTATCAGTAAGTTCAGCAATTGGGTTAATCTGATCCATGAACTTAGATAACTGTGATGAACCAAAGAACTCTTTTAATGCAGCAGTTACTGGTCTAATATTAATTAATGTTTTAGGTGTAACTGTATCAATCTCTTGTGTAGTCATTCTCTCACGAATAACTCTTTCCATACGAGCCATACCAACTTTAAATTGATTTTGAATTAACTCACCAACTTGACGAACACGACGATTTCCTAAATGGTCAATCTCATCAATATTACCAATATTATCAAGTAAATTTAAATAATAACTAATTGATGCATAAATATCACTAATTGTAAGTCTCTTTTCATCAATAGTATTATCATTACCAATAATCTTAATAGTCTTAGTCTCATCATTCTTATCAACTACTAAAACTTCAGTAATCTTATTATATGTATCTAAATCTTCATTAATAGATACTTCCTTTAAGCACATACCCTTTTCAAAGTATGGTCTTAACTCTTCAAGACGGGCTTTATCAATAACTTCACCCTTAGTTGCTACTACCTCACCATCAAACTTTAAGTTTTCTGCAAGTGTGCATCCCAAAAGACGATCTAATACATTTAACTTCTTATTAAATTTATAACGTCCTACTTTTGCTAAATCATATCTGAAACGATCAAAGAAACGAACGATTAACTGGTTCTTTGCACTATCAAGTGTTGCAGGTTCACCTGGTTTTAACTTTTCATAAATTTCAATAAGTGCTTCATCAGTATTTTTAGTGTTATCTTTTTCTAAAGTATTATCAATAAATCTATTATCACCAAATACTTCTTTAATAGATTCATCACTAGATAGTCCTAGCGCTCTTAAGAATGTTGTAAAAGGAACTTTTCTAGTTCTATCAATACGAACATAAATAACATCACGAGCATCAAGTTCAAACTCAAGCCAAGTACCACGATTAGGTATCATTTCCCCAGATACAACTGGTCTACCATTCTTATCAATTTCACGTTTAAAATAGATAGATGGACTTCTAACTAACTGAGATTGAATAACTCTTTCAACACCATTAATAATGAATGTTCCAGCCTCAGTCATTAAAGGCATATCACCAAGGAAGACTTCTTGTTCTTTAACTTCACCTGTCTCATGAATAAATACACGAGCTTCAACCTTTAAAGGAGCAGCAAACGTTACCATACGTTCTTTTGCTTCCTTTACTGAGTATCTAGGCGCATCAAAAGAATATTCACCAAATTCTAGTGATATATTTCCGGTGAAACTCTCAACTGGGAATAAGTCATCGAAAACTTCCTTAATACCGCTTTCTAGAAACCACTGATATGATTTCTTTTGAATATCTAATAAATCTGCTAGTTCAAAGTTGTTAATCGTTTTAGAGAAAGTCGCTCTTTCCCTATGGTCACCAAATTTTGCTATTTTGTATGCCACTAAATTTCACCCCAAACAATATATTTTTTTAGTATGTATTCTCACTTCTAGAGAGATACAACTCCAATTTAAAATTATACTAGAAAACATGGCAAACTGTCAACGCTAATATGACGAAAACTTCAAAAAAAGCAATCTTTTTCCCTAATTCTAGAAATTTAAAGATTACTTTCACTATTTTTTACCATAACTACATAATAACCAGCATCTTTTTTAAGAACACTTGTATTATATTTCTTACTCAAATTCTTAATAACAGTCTTTACTCCATGATTATTACGCATTACAAAATAAAGCTCCCCATCTTCATTTAAATGATTAAAAGCCTCATTAATAATTGTTAAATATACACCCTTGCCTGCTCTTATAGGTGGATTTGTAATAACCACATCATACTTCTTCGTAACATTATCATATATATTACTATTAAAAATATTTAAACCACTTACATTATTTCCCTTTTGATTCATCTTACTTAAATGTAGTGCTCTATTATTAACATCAACCATATCAACATTACCGCCATTTATCTTACCAATAACGCATCCAATAAATCCATACCCACATCCAACATCAAGTACAACTAATGGCTCACTATGATATTTAAGATAAGTCTCCACTAAAAGAATACTGCCATAATCTATTCTATCTTTAGAAAACACTCCTAAATCACTATAAAAGTTAAAATTTACATCTTGATACTTATATTTAAGTATTCTAAGCTTACTATCCAAATTTTCATTATTATCAAAATATTGCATTATCTTTCCCTCTTACTAAACATTATAACAACTACCGGCACAATCATAATTAAATAAATATACCATGCACCCGTTTTAAATAAATAATTAAATAATGATATAAGGATGCCCAAAACTAAATACATAATATTTAAAGCCTTGCTTTTCTCTTTATATATAACGTAACCTATCAAAACAAATATTCCAGCTAACCCCAAAATAACATACTTAGCATAATTATTTATACTGACACCTTTCTTACTACTATCTAGCCTTTTATTTTCAATATTTATAATCTCATCTAACGCTTCAATATTAGTATGATTACTTCCCTCATCAATCGCAATCTGTTCTAAAGGAAGAGTAAGCCTTACATTAATCTCTTTTTTAGCATTAGGATAATGAGCAAATACACCATACTTGAATCCATCTTTTTCAATATCTTCATATTCGCCACTACTATTACCATGTAAATAAACATGATATTTCTCATCATTAGTTTCATAAGGAATAATTACCCTTAAATAAGTATCATCTGCATTATATTCTAAATTTTTAAATGTATAGTTAAGTTCTCTTACATCTTTATGAGTTACTACAACATCCCCAACTAAATACTCTAAATAAATAACTGTCTTACCACTATTTTTAAAATATATATTATATGAGTTTTCCCCATCCTTTTTATTTACCTTATATGTATTATCACTAACCTTTTTAGGATTCAACTCTTTAAAATACTCTTTAACATTAGCTCCCAAATTATTTAGATCAACCTTTTCACCATTATACTTATAAGCAGAAACTGCAAAATTATAAATACCACTACCATTATACACTGGATTATCTTCCAAACTAGTATCTTTCTTATCCCAAACACCATCAAAAGTTTTATAATTGAGAGTTCTTGTAAAATAATCCACGTTCCCATCAATTAAAATAAATTCCTTAACCCTTAAATTACCACTTATTTCAATTTCACTATCTATATAATGAGTAAGCACTTTATAATCATTTTCAGCATGCACTACTAAAGGTGCTACCAAAAGCACTAACAAAAACATTATTCTTTTCATTTTTACCACCACTAATATATTAACATTTATTGTTTTACTAGTCCAATACTTTTCATATATTTTATTGGAGGATTAAATGTTTTATATTATTAGTTTACTTAAAAGTTTAATATTCTTTACAGGGTCATACTCAGTTAATGTATTCCCATCCCCATTAGAAAAGGAAGAAGAAGAAAAACTTATTAGTAAAATGCTTATGGGTGATAAAGATGCTAGAGGTAAACTCATTGAACATAATTTAAGATTAGTAGCTCATATTGTTAAAAAATATGAAGGTAAAGTATATGATGCTGATGATCTTATAAGTATTGGCACAATTGGTCTTGTTAAAGGAATTGATTCATACAAACCCAGTAAAAATACAAGAATAACTACGTATGTAGCTAGATGTATTGAAAACGAAATATTAATGTATTTTAGAAGTAACAAAAAACACCTAAATAATGTTAGCTTAAATGATTCAATCGGTTATGATAAGGATGGCAACGAAATAAATTTAATAGATGTTTTAAAATGTGAAAGTGAAGATGCCTTAGATAAAATTGACACTCAAAACAAAATAGACCTACTTTTAAAATATTTAGATACTTTATCACCTAGAGAAAAAGATATCATTATTAAGAGATATGGACTATTTAACACCAGAGATATGACGCAAAAAGAAATTGCTAAAAAAATGAATATCAGCCGTAGTTACGTATCTAGACTTGAAAAAAGAGCAATAACAAAAATATTTCGCGAATTTATTAAAAATAAAAAAATTTAATGAATAAAAAATTTAAAAACATCACATAATAAAACTAGGACTATAAGCCCGTTCATTTTATGCGAATTTTTTGAGAAAATATTGTTATATAGGGAGATGCTAGTATTATGGACGATAAAAAATCAGATATTTATTATTACAATTTAGTACGTAACAATATTAGGAAATATAGACTAGAGAAAAACTTCACCCAAGCAAAACTTGCAGATGAAGCTAATTTAAGTGTGGACTATATTTGTGAAATTGAAAGTATAAAGAAAAATAAAAGTTTTTCAATAGCAACAGTTGGTAAGATTTCTGAAGCCTTAGACGTTGAATTCGAAAAATTTTTTGAGTAATTTCTACTCTTTTTTCTTATTATTCTTTGCAACTATATACTGATATATTTAGGCACAACTCCTTGATAAAATATATTGTAGGAGTGCAATATATATGGAAAACAAGGAAGATATCAAGTATATATATAGTTTAGTTTCTAAAAGAATAAAACTTTTTAGAAATTATCGTGGCTTAACTCAAGATGAACTTGCTGATAAAACAACCTTTTCTAGAGGTCTAATCGGCAACATCGAAAGCGTTAAGACTCCACAAACTTTTAGTTTAGCAGTATTATACTCTTTTGCTAAAGCTCTTGATATCCCTTTAGAAATGTTCGTCAAAGAAGATATAAGTGATTATTTAAAAGAAATAGGACTTACTAGTAAATAGTAAGTCCTTTTTTATTATTCAATAACTGCTTTAATTCTTCTAACACCTGCAGAAGATGCTTCCTCTTTAACTATCTTAAACGTACCTATTTCACTAGTACTTTTAACATGCGGCCCCATACATATCTCTTTAGATACATCTCCAATAAAGTAAACTGTTACAATATCCGGATATCTTTCAATAAACATATGCTCTGCCCCTATTCTAACCGCTTCTTCCTTAGGCATCTGTTTAACAGACACGGGCAAATCTTCCTTTATCCACTTATTAACTAAATCTTCAGTATTCTTAATTTCCTCTTGTGTAAGCTTATGATCACATGAAAAATCAAAACGCATTCTTTCATTATTAATGTTTGAGCCCTTTTGATGAACATCTTCACTAACTGTAATCTTTAAAGCCGCATTAAGTAAATGAGTCGCTGTATGATATCTTGTTTCAGTTTCACTATCTCCAGCAAGTCCTCCTTTAAACATACCCTTAGATGCTGTTCTAGATTTTTCTTGATGCTCTTTAAACTTTTCTTTAAAGCCATCAGTATCAACACTCATATGTTTTTCATCAGCAAGCTCTGTAGTAAGCTCAATTGGAAAACCATAAGTATCATATAACTTAAATGCTAAATCTTTATCTATTTTATCAAGACCTGCAGTTTCTTTTTCAAATACTCTTAAACCCTTCTCTAAAGTTTTTGAAAATTTAACCTTCTCCTTAGTTAATTCTTCTATTATACGTTCTTTATTTTTAGCAAGTTCATCATAATATTTACTATATTTATTAATAATAAGCTCAGCTAATACTACTTCAAAATTAGAATTAAGATCAATATTAAGTTTTCTTGCATGTCTAATCATTCTTCTAATTAATCTTCTTAAAATATAACCACGATCAGTATTTGACGGAACAACTCCAGCATCATCCCCTAAAATAAAGACACTCGTTCTAATATGATCTGCTATAATCCTCATAGATAGAAAATCATCTTTATAAGATTTTCCAGATATCTCCTCAATCTTTGAAATAACATCACTCCAAATGCTTGATGCATAATTATCATTAACACCCTCTAATATAGCAGTAGTTCTCTCAACCCCCATACCAGTATCAACGTTCTTTTTAGGAAGTTCAATAACACTTCCATCAGCCTTCTTCTCATATTGCATGAAAACATCATTCCAAATTTCAACCCATCTTTTATCTTCCGGATCAAAACTTTTAGGAATCTCATCATCACTTCTCCAATAAAACATCTCTGAATCTGGGCCGCATGGTCCAGTCTCTCCAGCGATCCAGAAATTATCTTCACTAGTAGCGGCTATCCTCTCTTCTGGAATACCTAAAGAAAGCCAAATACTCTTACTTTCTTCATCAAATGGTATTATATCATTACCAGCAAAAACAGTAACACCTAGTCTCTCTACTGGAATATTTAAAACCTTAGTTAGAAATTCAAAACTATAAGTAATAGCTTCCTTTTTAAAATAATCACCTAAAGACCAGTTACCAAGCATTTCAAAAAAAGTATGATGGTATGTATCCCCAACTTCATCTAAGTCATTAGTTCTAATGCACTTTTGATAATCACATAGTCTAGTACCATATGGATGAGTATTCCCCATTAAATAAGGAATAAGCGGTTGCATACCAGCTGTATTAAATAACACACTTGCATCATTTTCAGGTACTACTGGCGCTGAAGGAATTTGCTTATGTCCCTTACTAACAAAATAATTAATGTATAAATCTTTTAAATTCATATAAATTCCTCTCTTCTCAAAGAAAATTCTATCATAAAAAAAACTATTTTTAAATAGTTTATTAATTTTTTATAGTTTCTAAAAACTTTTTACTCTTTAAATATAAACCAGTATATCTATCATAATATGTTTTTAAGAAGAAATCTATATTATCCTTTACTTCTTTAGATATATCTAATTTACTAATTGCATCTATATCTACTAGATAATACATCCTAAGCATCTTTAAAGTTTTCTGATCATATATAATTTGATTAGTATAACAAGAAGAACAAATATATCCTCCATCATCAGGATCTATTGTAATAATATCTTTAGTATTTCCACATTTAGCACACGCATCAAGAGAAAAACCTACCCCTAAATAATCAAGCATCTTAACCTCAAAAATATTAGTAAGAACAGCAGGCTCCAGCCCAGATTCTATCTTATTTAAAGTACTTATTAATAAATTATATATTTCTTCATTTTCATTTTGCCTCATAACACCTTGTGCTAAATCACATATATAAGACATATAACTAATAAGCAAAATATCAGATTTAATAGTTTTATAGTCACAAATAACATCGCACTCTTTTAGGGTACTTAACCCATTATCATGATAATAAAGTAAAAAAGAAGATAAATTAAATTTCATAGTGCTTGCTCTAAGAGGGCTTTTTAAACTCTTAGCCCCCTTACACATAACACCAATAATACCATCCTTAGTTAATACATTTATTATCTTACTCTTCTCCCCATAATTAACTTCACTAATTATGATGCCCTCTGTGGCTTTTAACATATTACTTCCCTCTTTTATACATTAAATAATACTCTATTTCTCCAGTCTTCTTAAACATTTCCCATGCTTCCTTTTTAGTCATAAATAATCCCAATACCTTTCTAATTATATATTGGGATTAATCTTAAGAGTTTATTCAAATTTGTTTAATTTGCAAACGTCCATTAACGTATTCATGATATGCGCCTTGATAAGTTCTCTGCGTTAGAGGAATACCCCTAGATTCCAAATAAGCAATTATACTATCTATTTCATCTCCAAATAAAACCCTACCATTTTCAGTATATTGAAACTTAATAATACAATCTTTATTAGTACGATAATCACTCTTATATACCTTATCTCTAAAACCTGCTAGTGCTGAAGCACACTTTTCAATAGGATCAACATCCCTTTTAGATAGTGCTACAGCAGCAGCAGCTAAATCTGGAACACTATATTTAGTCATATTATAAAAATCAAACAAAGTAAAAGTTTCAACCTTATCCCCTTTAGGAATACCATTTATAATATAATCACTAATAAGAACAATAGTATCTCTTACCTCATCTTCTCTTCTCTTTACCTCAGCAAGTAAGGCAGCAACCTTAGCCTTAATCTGAGCAGAATACTTAGTTCCTCCATTAATACTTTCATTATTAATACTCTTAACCTGATCTATAAAAGCCTTTTTATTCATAATATTTGGATCAATACTCAAATATCTAAGTTCAACTACTGGACTATTAATATATAAATCAACTATATAATTAATCTTATTATCAAAAGTCTCATTATCACTGTTATAACGATTCTCATTTCTTTCCTTATCTATAACATCAAAGTGATCATTAATTATCTTAACATATGGAGCAACTTCTCCAGCACGATCCTTATCACTAACAAGAACATCTAAACGTCTTTTAATCTGAGTTGTACTAAACCCATTAATAGACTCTCTAAACTCATCAGGTGTCTCACTAATAATACTATCTATTGTAAGCTTATTAGCTCCTCCCCTAGTATATTTAGAAATATAACTTTGATACTCAGCAATAACTGGATTATCTGGATTTTCAACACTTTCCTGCTCTATAAATAATTGCATATACTTTTTTAAAGCATCCTTAGCAAATATTTCCCCATTAAATGGGATTAATTCCAAATCTTTATATGATAATTTTTCATTAATCATCTTATAAACACATTGTTTTCCTATATCTATTCTTTCTGCTTTTTTCATTTCTTCCTCCTAATAATCTTTAAAGCCTAACTCACTTAAATATTTTTCTTTATCTCGCCAGTTTTTAATAGTCTTAACAAATAACTCTAAATACACTTGTTTATGAAGCATTGCTTCTATATCTCTTCTAGCATAAGTACCAATATTCTTAATCATCTGACCATTATGACCTATAATTATTTTCTTAAGAGAGTCTCTATCAACTATAATATCAACATTTATATTAATAATATCCTTTTTCTCTTCATATAAAGTAGTTACGCACGTAACTGAATGTGGTACCTCATCATTAGTTAGATTAAGTATCTTTTCTCTAACAAGCTCTCCAATAATAAATCTAACACTAGTATTAGTAAGCGTATCATCATCATAATACTTAATATCATCAGTTAAATACTTCTTAATAACACTTATTAACCTATTAACATTATCATCTTTAATCGCACTAATTGGTACTATATCTGAAAAATCATATAGATCTTTATAAATGTTTATTGCCTTAAGAATACCTTCATTATCTAATTTATCTATCTTATTTAAAACTAATATTACCGGTGCCGTAGTGCTTTTTAAAGCCTGCGTTATAAACTTATCACCCTTACCTAGTGGAGCACTAGCATCAACTACAAATAATACAGCATCTATATCATCTAGTGACTGATAAGCATCCTGATTAAGAAGTTTTCCAAGCCTATCTTGAGGCTTATGTAATCCAGGCGTATCTATAAAAATAATCTGCGTATCATCATCATTATAAACACCTTGAATAGCATTTCTTGTCGTACCCGCAACATTAGATACTATTGCTAAATGCGTCTTTAAAACAGTATTTAATAAAGTACTCTTACCCGTATTAGGTCTACCAATAATACTAACAAACCCACTTCTCATAAAAACTCCCTTCTAGTAGATATTAAATAACAAATTACCTACCTTTAATATTTTTTCATTTCTATTTAAATCATATAAATATACTAAAGAACTTGGTTCCATAAACTCTATTATAACATCTTTATTAAGATATTTTAAGTCATTTATATTATTTGACCCCACCATTATGTATATTTTATCAAAATCTTTCTTTTTATAACCAGCTGCTACTGCTCTAGCAATTGCTGCTTGCTCAGCATATATAGCATCTCTAAATATATTATTTTTAACAGTAACTCCCCCAAATGTTTGCCCATCTTTCATAACAACAACACTACTAAAACATAAAGCATCATGAGGAGCATGAGCATTACTAAGTAATCTTTCTAATTCATTTATCATCATTATCCTCCAATACAAATGGATATGGACATAAATCTTTAACTTTATATTCTATACACTTTCCCTTATTATTATAACAAAATACACTAGCATCTTCATCCATAAACTCCACTAGTAGCTCTCTACATAAAAAACATGGCGCGCAAATCTCTTTACCACTACCAGCAACATGTAACTCTTTAAAATCTTCCTTCTTATAACCTTCGGCAATTGCTGAAGCAAAAGCAACTTGCTCCGCACATAAACCATTCTTATACGAAGCATTTTCCACATTTACCCCAATAAACTCCTGATTATTATTCATAACTAGAATACATGCAACATTATAATTACTATAAGGAGTATATGCATTTTTAATTATTAACTTAAGATTCTCAAACATTCTATCCTCCAATTATATCTATTAACTTTGGAACAAACACAATAAGACCAATTATAGCTGCCGTAATACTTAATACAAGCGTATGAGCAGCAGCAGTATCTTTAGCATTCTCTGCATACTTATTATAATCCTTAGTAACTAAATCAACCAAATTTTCAATACAAGTATTAAGCACCTCCGCCCCAATAACAAGACCAATCGCAAATATTAAAATAACCCACTCTAAAGTACTAACTTTAAATAAAAAACCACATAACACCACAAGTACCGCTACAACAACATGTACCTTCATATTATCTTCATTCTTATAAACCTTACCAAAACCCTTAAACGCATACTTAAATGCACTACTAAGTCTCTTAAGAGAGAATGCCTTTTTCATTTAAAATCTCCTTCTGTAAATCAAACATTTCCTTTTCTTCCTTTTCTCCCAAAGTATGATCATATCCTAGTAAATGTAATAGTCCATGAACCCCTAAAAAAGATAGCTCCCTTTTTTCACTATGTCCATACTCTATCGCTTGTTCCTTCATCTTAGGTATACTTATATAAATATCCCCTAAAATATTAACTGGTCCAGGAAAAGTCCCACCATCATTTAAAGCAAAACTCAAAACATCAGTCGTTCTATCAATACCACGATATGTCTTATTTAAATAATGAACTTCTTCATCATCAGTTAAAATAACACTAGCACATGCCTCATCTATATGTAACTTCTCTAAAGTATAATTAAGCACATCTATTAAATAATCATAATCACCATATCCATATTTATCAGTTATTTCTATATCATTCATAATCTAACTCCATATAAATTTAATATTATCACCACTAAAACCAAAATAGTTATTATACACAACAAATTAAGTAATAAATTATTCTTTAAAGCATCAGGATACTTTCTAAGTAACTTCTTTGTTATAAGAAAGATAACATATCCGCAAACTCCACCAATAACATTTAAAATAATATCATCTATATCAAAACTTCTACCTATAGCTGACTGAATAGTTTCAATACTTGTACTCGTAATAACCGTTATAAGCAAATTATATTTAACACTCGGAAGCTTACAATAATAACTTACAAAATAACCAAATGGTACAAACAATAAAATATTACCAATCACATTACGATAAAATAACTTACTAGTTAAACTATATCTAAACATTTCTTTAAAAGGTATAAAATTATTTGAATAAGACTCAAAATCAGTACTTGTTACAAGTTCAAACAATAATAAAATATAAATAATAAATGATAAAGATAAAAGTTCTTTATACAAAACAAACCTCTTATGATTAACTTTCAAATACACTAAACGTAACGTTATTAAAACTATTAAAAATAACACTAGCATTGGCCATAACTCTATAAGTAAATTAATTGCTTTGGTTGGTATCATTTATATCACTTTCCTCAAAGTAAGAGTATGCATTAATTAATTCATTTGTAATAATAAATACTCTATACTTAATTGTACTATTATTTTCCTCTTTTTTCAAAACTTTTTGATAAGTAATCGCACCTTTTCCATTAAGTTTTTTATCAAACTCCTCTTTTAAACGTCTTAAAGCATATTCATCATCCGTTTTAGTCTTAATTATCTCTACTTCTTCTTCCCTATAAAATTTAATCTTAAGACCAAATATTTTAATCTCTTTAATATTCTTCTGTCTAAAATTTTGATATTTATTTCTTAAAAGAATCTTATTACCTACATTAAGATTATATCTTTTCTTGCCAGTTAACTTCTCACTAGAAATCTCTTTAGGTATCTCTACTACACTCTCATACCACACATTACCATAAACACTACCACTAGCACTAGTAACTCCTTTAACATCTTCATATAAAGTAATTTTCCCCGAAATTAACACAGTACCTTTCTTAACATATTCCCCTTGCCTTACTAACACATTACCCTTACTACCAATAACTTTAGTTATATAAGCATCCTTACTAGCAACTATATCTCTAGGCTTATCACTTACCTCTTCACTTTTAATAATCCTCTCTTCAGCCCTAACAATATACTTCATGCCATCTTTCTTAATACTAACCCACTCTAAATTATTCTTGTTATCTGCTAAAATCTTTTTAGTAATATTATCTAACTCTTCAAAAGAATACGCTAAACTAAACCTCTTAACATTATTCTTATCAAGCTCATCCTTAAGTAAACGTCTAATCCCACTATTAGAATGAATAATCTCTATATCTACAATATAATTAGTAAGTAAATTCATCCAAATAAAAGATAAGAAAATAACTGATATATAAAACATATTATCTTTAATTATCTTTTTAATATTTAATAAGCCATCATACTTAACTACCCTAATCTTAGAATAATAATTAAGCCTCTTTATCTTAAGATAATCCTTAACATCTATTAAAACAACCATCTTATCCTTCTTATAACTTATATTATACAAATTAATATTATTATCAATACACTTCTTTATAAAACGATTAAGTTCATTACTTACCTCTAAATAAATTCTCTTATTCATATTTGACACTTTTAATATCTCCTTCAATAAGTAACTCTCTAGTCATTAACTTCTTAATCTTTAAATCTGTACCACTAATACATATCTTCTTATCACATGCCTTTAAAGTAATAGAACTCTTACCAAAAGAAATAATCACCTCATAATTATAAATATAAACACAATTATCATACAAACAAACATAATAATTCTTATCCCTTAAAGCGTTATCTATCACATTTAGCATAATATTCACCACTTAATTATATGAAAGAGCATCTTTTAATAGACAAAAAAAGATAGGCCTAAACCTATCAATTAACAATGCAAAAATCTTCTGATGACATTTATTCTTTAATATTATACTAAAAATTACACTAATATATTAATAAAATCCTCTAAGAGCGCCAATATTTCTTCAAATTCTATTTCCCTAGCATAGTTATTTTTTCTGGCATAATTTGACCATTTTTCTTTTAAAATACTGCTTTGCTTAATAACATTTAAACTTCCAATTAAACTACCTTGAAATTTTCTTTTTTCAAATGTTTTTTAACCGCCATCATAAAGTTTTCTTTATTTAATTCTGCAAATTTAAATTTATATATTAAATAAATATCATAATAATCCTTCATTCTACTACTAGTATCTAGCTTATTAAGTATTGTTTCTAGTTTTTCAGCAAGAACAGTTTCCGTGGTATACGTCCATACTTGGTAAGTTTTCTTTTCAATCAATGATTTATAATTATAACTATCTGGTCTAGGATATATTGGATCACCAGTAGCAATATCGATGCGAAACCTATCTTTAACATTTTCTAGTTGAAAATCAATTGTTACTCTTAAACCTCCGTATTCATCTTCATCACGAATAGAAGAAGTCTCATTAATTTTAAATACTACATTGTCATCTACATCAACATTAATTATTTCAGTAATCATTTCCAAAAGATTATCTTCAGTAAATTTTGCTTTTCTTATGGCAGCATCAATATCGATTGTACTTCTATTTTCAATCCCAAACAAACTGCTCAAATAAAATCCACCCTTTAAAACAAAATTATCTCTATACTTACTTTTAGCTAAACGTTCAATAAATCTGTCATACATATAAAATTTTAATACTACGTTAAAATTTATATTTTTTTCATTGGAAATGTTTCTTAATTTATCCTTTACTGCTTGTGCTGAATTACTACTCATATATTAACTCCCTATCATCTGCATTACTTTTTTATTTATCTTCATCTTTTTTGAATATTCATAAAGTTTTAGTAGATTCTTATCATCACTTTCTATATATAATTTTATGGTTTTCTTTACTTGCTCAGGATCCATTCTTCCTTGAGATCTTATGATATCACATATACACCTTTCCTTATCATAAGTTTTAACTTTATTTCCACTTGGAGTTTCTACCTCAACTACTCCAAGATTGTAAATATCTTCATCTACATAAAAAACATTACACTTTTCATTTACTGAACTCATGTGATATTTATAAGGTACCGTTACGGTATAGTTATACGGAAACTCTTCAGTCATGCCATAAAAATAAAGTGCATTCATATGAGAAAAGATTGTCTTTTTATATTTTTGCTGGAAAGTAAAATAACTATCTTCGAAAGCATCTACATAAAGATAAATCCCTCTTGATATTCTCTCGATAATATTTTCATTTTCCATAATTGAAAGATATTGCCTGCTTATATTTAGTGGTTCAATCATCCTTGTAGTAATAATACCATTATTTTTCTTCATCATCTCAATTATAATATTGATGTATATTTCTTTTTCTTTTTGCTTTTTATAATATTTTTCTGTAATATCATGTACCTCTTCAACCATCCGAATAATATTTCTTAATTGTTCTTTGTATGTATCTTTTTTAAATTTATAAAAACTATAAAAATACTCATCACTTACAGTATTTTCTTCTTTATATTTATTTAATATCTTTTTAATCTGAGTCATGCTTTCTTCAATTGAATTAATTGCATCAACATAATTTACAATGACAAATTTATCAACATCATATTTAATATTATCCTTTTTACTCATAATATCCCCCTTTTCTTTATTTGACAATTACACTGAAATTTTATCACTTTTCAGTGTAATTGTCAAGCAATTATTATATAGTATATGCAAAAAATCACGAATAATCGTGATTTTAATTGTTTTAATTTAATTAACTACGTAAGGATCTTCTGAAGTGCCAGAACCACCAGAAATTGTGATATCTGAGACTAAGCTAATTGCTGGATGAATAGCATTACTAACTCCATTAGCTCCTAAACTTCCCGTACCACCAGAACGCACATCAAAAATACTAGCACTGCCGCCTCCTTTTGAATAAGCATAAAAAACATCAGGCGACAGAGTCCACCACCAATTTTCTCCAGCATTTTCTTGCAAGTAAGTTGAATGATTATGAGAACCATTTCCACTTGAACCAGCTAATGTTATTTCACTAGTTTCTTCAGTTAATGTAGTATCTAAACAAGTCCTAGTACCAATAACATTACTATTTGTCTGAGATTTAGTTAGTCTAAAATATGTAAAAGAGACTCCAATTACTACTAGGACTATTAAAAGAAGTCCATAGTATAATTTAAGTCTCTTTCATTTATTATCTATATTACTATCCATATATAATCATATACCTCACGTAACGATTTTATAACATAATTATTTTGAAGTCTAGAATTAATTAATGCTACATGCATAAGCGAGAGTAATTATTTTATCAATAAGAGTCATATTAGTACCTATTTTCCTTATGTAGTCCTCTCCTATTATTTCTTTAATTTCGGTTAATGCCTTTCTTACGAATTCTACATCTATTTGAAATAATTCTAAATAATTTAAAATTATATCATCTATAAAATAAAAGCCCTCTTCTTTTAATAGCATATAAACATCTTTAAAGTTATCTTCATCTATAGATAATAAGTAGTTTTCATCATAGTTAGTATAAAGTATATTTAGATATGTTGGATTTAAATATTTATCAAAAATCATATTAGACTCCTTTTGTTTTAGATACCTTTAGACTATATTTACTAACTAGTTCTTCTAAAGAGATACCATATTTTTCTTGCATATCTTTGTTGCTTAGAGAAAATATTTCTGAAAGCTTTCCATCATCTAAAGTTAATGATAAATTATGTTCTTTTAAGAATTCTATTTTAGATGTTAGTTCTTCTAGTGAGATATGCGTAAGAATAGTTTTATTTAGTTTAGTATCTATATTGTTTGATGCACAAATATCCATTATTTCTTGATTTGTCTTTTTGACATTAAAAGTTACACCAAGCTCACTTAATAACCTTCCGTGTTCACTATCTGGATCACATGTTTTTATTTGATAGCTTAGCCAACGGCCAAGCTGCACACCATTTTTATCATAAGTAATGCCATCACTAGTTTTAAATTTTGATAGCATATGCACATCACCATAATACTCATAATATATTTTTGCAAGTTCATAATTTCTTAGCCATTGTTCATTACGTGTATTAACTAAACCTATCTTTTTTAATAAATGCTGTTTTTCTTTAGGTAAGTTTGAAAATTGATTTTTTTGATTACCTAACCAATATCCAATATGCACTCCATCTTCATCATAAGTAAAGCCATTTTTAGTTGTAAATTTTTGAGGAATATTTAAATTTCCATGATGCTCATAATACATTTTTACAAGTTCATAATTTCTTAGCCATCCTTCTTTACGAGTATTAAGTACAAAACCAATGCTTTTTAATAATTCTTGTTTTTCTGGTGATAATTTAGAAAACGAATATCTTTGTTCTCTCATCCAAGTTCCAAGTTTTATTCCATTTTCATCATATGTATAACCATCACTTGTTTTAAATTTTACCGGAATAAGCAAATCTCCATAATGCTCATAATAAATCTTTGCTAACTTATAATTTTCTTCCCAAGAGTGAACCTTACGAGTAGTAAGTACTAAACCCATGCTTGTTACTAACTGTTGCTGCTTTTCAGTTAATTTAGAAAAATACATTCTTTGATAATTTACCCAATTTCTAATACGCACTCCATTTTCATCATGAGTAATACCATTTTTAGTTCTAAATTTTACTGGTATACGCAGATTTCCATAATGTTCATAATAAGCTCTTACAATTTCATAATTTTTTAACCATCTATCATCATATACACTAGACGTAAAGTCTATACTCGTTAATAATTCTTTCTGCTCACTGGTTAATTTATTAAATGAGTTTCTTTGTCTAAATAGCCAGCTTCCAAGTTTTACCCCATTTTCATCAAATGTATATCCATCACTTGTTGCAAACGTTGCTGGAATAAGCAAATCTCCATGATGTTCAAAGTAGGCTTTTGCAAGCTTATAATGATCTTCCCAAGTACTTGTTAATCTATCACTTACATATCTTAACATTTCAAATAAGTCTTGATTTACTATTTCTATATCAAATGTTGCATCTTTAATTTTTATTACTCTGTGACCATTTGCTTTATTACTTTGTAAAGATTTAATTCTATTTTTTAAGTTATTTTCTAATTCTTTAATAAACTCATAATTATTAGTTAAATCTATTACTACTGGTGCGATTAATTTTTCAATTAATTCTTCTTTTGTTTGGTTTTCCTTAAGTGGGATATCTCTAGATTTGCACATATTAGTTAGTTCTTCTAATGAATGTGTTTCTAATTCTTCAAATGTTTCTTTGGTATTACCACGTACTGATAGAGCTCTCCCTAATTGTTCAAAATATACAATGTCTGATGATGTTCCACGTCCCATTATTACACCATCTATATTTGGAGCATGTATGCCTTCATTGTACTGATTTATAGCAAACATTATACGAAGTTTATTATTTACCTTTTCACCTTCTATGGTAACGTCTTTATAAAAAGCATCTCTATTAAGTTTACCATATTCTCCCATTTCACTAGTTGATGTGTAAATAACTATATCTTCTTCTTTTACAAATTGTTTAAACCATTCTATTGCTTGTTTTTTAATTGTCTCAATATCGTTTGTTCCGTCTTCAGAGCATGGTGGACAAAAATAAATATATTTTCCGTTAGGTTTAATGTTTTTTCTTAAAATGTCAGGAATACTTGGAGCTTCATGGATTCTTTTTTTGACATTTGATAAGATTTCCATATATTCTTGGTATTCACTAGATGATGCACTTAATTTTTGTACTTTTTCTTCTAATTTACTTTCAGTGCCCATTAAGTTTATATATGCGCTTTTATAAATAGGTTTAGGTAGAATACCATCTATCATGGCATCACATAAGTCATATCTGCTTTCGATTTTATTGGAAAATAATTCATCAGAATCATCTGCAGCCATATCTTTTTCATATGAAGTTCCACGATCTCTTATGGTATAAGCAGTCATTCCAAATATTTTCATGTTTGGATGGGTTTCAATCATGGTATTTATTCTTGCACCCCAAACTGGAGCACCAATATGATGAAATTCATCTAGGATTAAGAGATCACATTGAATGTTTTGAATTTCTTCTTTGCTTAGAGATATAAAACTTTGATAAGTTCTAAATTCTAAATTAGGAAAATCTTTTTCAAGATCTAAATTGGGGTTATCTTCAATTATTTTTTTAATGTGTTCGGTTATGCCGCTTGAAGGAACAACATAGATGATTTTCTTATCTTTATTATCATAAGCGAGCTCTAAAGCATTATAAGTTTTACCGGTTCCAGTAGCGTGAACGATGCCAGCAACATTTTGACCTCTTTCATATGCGCTTTTTATTTTTTTATAACTTTCAGCATTATGTTCATATAAGCCAACTTTTTGAAATTCATTACTAGTCATTTTCATCACCTTCATATAATTCAATATCAACAAAATCTTTACCGGATATAGTTTGCTCTATGATGATCACTAGATCATTTTTCAAAATTTTAGCGTTAAGTTCATTTTGCTCTGTTATAATTTCTTTTATACCTTCACTAGTTTCTACTTTAAAGCCAATATTAGTTCTATCCATAACATCTAATAAATTACCATTTTTGTATTCATTTGGTATAAAGACTTTAATTACTTTTCCAGTTATTTTATTCACGATTATCACGTCCCAGCTATATAATTACATTTTAACATATTATGTTAAGTAAATAAACATCCACTAGTCAAACAGTGAATATTAGTTTCTTGATTAAATGCTTTTTGTTTTAGAAGCCTTTAAACTATATTTATTAACTAACTCTTACAAAAATAAACCATACTTTTCTTTCATATCCTTATTACTTAATGAAAATATATCTAAAATCTTGCCATCATTTAAAGTTATTTGTAAGTTAAGTCCATTTAAGAATTTTATTTTAGATGTTAGTTCTTGAATGGATATATGCGCAAGAATGCTCTTATTTAGTTTAATATCAATACTATTGCTCAAACAAATATCTTCTATTCTTTGATTTCTCTTTCTTTCATAAAAGATTACTCCTATTTTTTAAGTAGTTTGCCATGTTCACTCTCTGAGTCACATGTGTTTATTTTATATTTTAGCCAAGTTCCAAGATATATTCCTTTTTTATCATAAGCAAAGCCATCAACCATTTTAAATTTCTGGTTAACTAATACTCAAAATATATTTTAACATACTTTATATAAAAAAAATCACGATTACTCGTGATTATGATAACTTTTCTTTAACGATTGAACTAACCTTTTTCATATCAGCAGCAGCCCCACATTTTGCAGATACTGCTTTAATTACCATACCCATACCTTTCATTCCATCAGGTTTAAGTTCAGTAATTATCTCATCTATTATCTTAGTTAATTCTTCATCGCTTAATTCTTCTGGAAGATACTTACTTAAAATATCAATCTCTTTTTGAAGATTATCAGCTAAATCTTTGCGATCATAACTTAAATACTCTTCCATTGATGTCTTACGTGTCTTAACTTGTTTCTTAATTACAGACATAATATCATCATCTGTTAACTCATGCTTTTCTCCATTTGTTTGCTCATAGATTATAGCACTCTTTAACATTCTAAGTACTGATAAAGTAAACTTATCTCCACTCTTCATAGCTGCTACTAAATCATTATTAACTTTTTCAAACATTTCTATTCTCCTTAGTCTCTATTACGATTCTTTTTACGAGAGTTCTTAATCATTTCTTTTAATTCATTTCTTCTACGAACTCCTGGTTTTTCGTAGCATTTATGTTTTTTAAGTTCAGAAGGGACTCCGCTACGGGCAACTTTGATCTTAAATCTTTTAAGTGCATTGTCAACATTACCATTTCTAACTTCTACCTTAGTCATTATAATCCCTCCTTTCAAAACTATAAGTATTATATCATTATATTTTTTTTACTGCAATAAAAATATTTCATTTTTAAACGAAAAAAAGCCTTAGTGGCTCTTAGTTTTCTTCTGTCTTATTAAGAACGTCTTTTCCTTTGTAGAAACCACATTTAGTACATGCACGATGAGGTTTAATTGGTTCTCCACAATTTGGACAATTAATAAATCCTGCTGCTACCTTTTTAAGGTGAGTACGACGCATTCTTTTTTTAGTTTTACTTGTTCTTCTAAATGGAACTGCCATAGTTAGTCACTCCTTCCATACTTTGTTAGTTTTCTTCTACGCTCCAGCCTTTACCACCAGAGGTTTCTAAATGAACTCCCTCTTTAACAACTTTAATCGGAATTTCCAATACAATATTTTCCCATAAAATATCAGATAAATCAAGATAAAAATTATTATTTATGTTATTTTCACCAATTATTTCTTCTATTTTAGTTGTAAATGGTACTTCTACCTCTTCTAAGCTTATTGCACACGGTAAGTACATCTTACCAGATAAATCTAAATCTAGCTCAATCTCATCTTCATAATTGATTATTGCTTTTCCATGAACACTCACATCTTCTAATCTAATTATACCAGCACTTTTAAGTCTTTCTTCTGGAAAAGTAATTGTGCCATCAACATCTACTGATGCTAAAGAGTATAACTTTCTTAAATCTATCTTCATATTACTTCAACCTATTCATTTGTTGCATTAATTGTTTTACTTGCTTTTGACTAGGTTTTCTTCCCATGCCACTCATTAAAGTTTCAATCATCTTTTCATTAATTGGTGGATTCTTCTTAAAATAGTTCATCATAAAATATCTGCATAAAAAGAAACCCGCAATTGCTCCAATGATTATACCAATAAATACCATTAATATATCATGCCACATATTCATCACTCCTAGGTGTATTATACTATAAAACATTATTCATAGACAAGCCTTAAATTATTAAAGTTTGAAAGCCAAAAATAATCCCTATTTTCAAAATCAATTATAAAAATATTTGGTATATTTGCAAGTACTGTTAAAAAGGTACTATTTACTTTATTACTTTTTAAAACCATAAAACTACTCTTAACTATAAGTTTACTAACCTCATCCGTATAATAATTATTATACATATGTACATTTCCATATAAAGAATATCCATCATCCTTACCTAATTTAGAATATATAAAAGATGAAACATCCTTCTTCTTAATGCTATCTGTAAAAGAAAAATACTCATTATATAAATACTCTAAATTATTTTGCGTACTAAGTTTAATATTCAAATACGCTGAAAATAGATTACTAGGAATAGTCCTTGTTAACTTACTATAATCACTATTTACTTTAAAAATATAAAATGTTCTCAATCTAATCACCAGATTAAGCATAGCAATTAAACTCTAAAAAAATTGTCAAAAAAAGAAGAACTATTTCTTTTTCTTCTTCGTAGTTTCAGGAACTTTCACCTCATCATAAAAAGCATCTAACGTAATATTTTTTGTTATCTTAGTATCAAAATTAAACTCTTCACCCTTATAAGTCCAATACTTAAAAGTATAACCATCTTTAGAAGGATCTTTAGGTTTAATCACAATATCCCCTTTTTTTACTAATAACACATTTATTGCATCACTACCATTATTTTGATTTAAAGTAACCTTAAACTCAGGTGTTACAAAAAATAATGCATATATAAA
Organism: uncultured Bacilli bacterium; assembly: GCA_934098515.1. GTDB lineage: Bacteria > Bacillota_I > Bacilli_A > RF39 > UBA660 > CAG-533. The sequence goes on along the minus strand of CAKOOK010000005.1, from coordinate 53,211 downwards.
CACTCCAAATATAATAATTGTTATAATTCCTAATATCTTTTCTTTATTCATCTTCTACTCCTTAAAATTAAATATATAATCCATTATTTTAACTTCATCGCCTCTTTGAGCCCCAAGAGATTCAAGTTTATCTTCAACGCCCATTTTCTTCAAAATTCGTGCAAACCTTAATACACTTTCTTCTTCAGTAAAGCGAGTCATCTGAAATAATTCTTCTACTTTCTTACCCTTAACAACCCAAATGCCACCTTCTTTAGTTATCTCAAAAGGTTTCTCTTCTTCATAAGTATATGATTTAAATGTTTCTTCAGAACTTTCTTCTTCCTTAGGAACATTCTTAATAATATCATTTAAAGTTGTCATAAGCTTATCTAATCCTTGATTAGTTGCAGCACTTATTGGAATAACCAATTCATTAGGATACTTCTTCTTAAACTCTTTTAAATTTTCTGAAGCACCATCTGCATCCATCTTATTAGCAATAATAACACTAGGCTTATTAAGCATCTTTTCATTATATTTTTTAAGTTCATTTTTAATTATTTCATAATCTTCAATCGGATTACGCGCACTTTCCTTGCTCATATCAAGAACATGTGCAATAACTTTACATCTAGAAGTATGTCTTAAAAATTGAAATCCAAGTCCTAAACCTTCACTAGCACCTTCAATAAGTCCAGGAAGATCAGCCATTACAAATGTATCATCATAAACCCTTACAACTCCTAAATTAGGACTTAAAGTTGTAAAATGATATGCAGCAATTTTAGGTGTAGCATTACTAATAACACTTAAGATAGTACTTTTGCCTACACTAGGAAAACCTACAAGTCCAACATCAGCAAGCATCTTTAGTTCACACTTAATTTCTACCTCTTCACCAGGAGCACCTAACTCACTCATCTTTGGTGCCGGATTGTCATGAGTAGCAAAAGATTTATTTCCTCTTCCGCCTCTACCGCCATGAGCAACAATACATTCCTGTCCATTTTTAACAAGATCACATATTATTTCACCAGTTTCTTTATTAGATACTACAGTTCCCTCAGGCACTTTTATATAAACATTTTCAGCATTCGCACCATTACGATCGCTACCTTTACCATTATTACCTTTACTACCTTTAATTATTTTTTGCATTTTTAAGTCAATTAAAGTTCTTAAAGATTCATCAGCAACAAAGATAATATCAGCACCTTTGCCTCCATTACCACCATTAGGTCCACCCATAGCAATATATTTTTCTCTTCTAAAAGCAGTACAACCATCCCCGCCTTTTCCAGCAATTAATTTAACACTTACCTCATCAACAAACATATTTTTGCCTCCAGTTCGTTAGTATTTTAGCATATCTCTTAAAATAGTTCAATAATCGTGCACCCAATATTAGATGCTGGGGTATACATCGTTTTAACCCTTTTATCTTTTTTAAAAAGAAGCCTTAACTCCTCTTTTAAAATACCTTCCCCAATTCCATGAACTACCACTATCTTTTTCTTTCCTAATTTTAAATTATCATTTATAAAATCATTAACTGGTGTATAAATAAGATCTCTAGAATACCCATGTAAATCAATAGAAGGAAGTATATTTATAAATGGATCACTCCACATTTTCTTTTGGCAATTCTGTTTCTTCACTTTGTGCATTATTATCTTCTTCTTTCATTACAGTATCACTATTATTATCCAACTTTATATTTAAAATATTACAAATCTCATCTAATTTAGGAATTCCTTCAATACCATATTTTTGCATACTTACAGCCGCTGAAGCCGAAGCAATCTTCATTGTAATATCTTTATCTATTCCATTAATTATTCCATAACAATATGCTCCAAAGAATACTGGCCCAGCATTCGTATCATCAACAATATTTGTTTTAGTAGCAGGAAGCATCTTAACTTCTCTTCCTTTAGTATATAATACTCCCTTATCCTTAAGAGTAACAACATACTCAGCCTTATTTAAATCCTTAATCTTCTGAAAGAAATTAACTAAAGCCTTAGACTTATTAAGTTCTAAATCCATTTTAGTTAAAGCCTTAGCAAATGAAGAATTAGCAACCACATAAGTACATCTCTTACTAATATTATATAACTCTTGATCAACCTTATTAGCAAGTAATATAAACTTCGAATGAGGAAAATTATTAAGTGCAGCTAAACTTCCCATCGGATCAGTTCCATCCATAATAATATAATCTGGAATAAAATCATACTTATACTTAACTAAATTAACTGGCATCTCCATAAGCATCTGAGTACTGCTACCGTTTTCTTTATTCACTAAAATATAATTTAAACTAGTTTTATTTTCATAATTTAACTCAATATATTTAGTATTAACTCTAGCATTATCTAAATCAGTTTTAATCTTCTGCCCATTAGGATCAGCACCAATTACTCCAGTATATGTTACATCCATTCCCCACTTTGCTAAAAGCACTGCAGCATAAACCGTAGCTCCACCCATCATTTCATACTTTTCTTTTAATAAATTCTTACTACCCTCAACTAAATATTTATCTTGCGTTAAAACAATATTATAAGTAGGTTTCCCAATAACTAAAATTTTCATATATATCCCTCATATTCTGTATTAATTATATTATAAAAATTATTGTATAACAAGACTTAACGCAAAATAAAAGCACAATAATTTTTGCCATATGATATAATTTAATAAAGTAAGTGAGGTAAAAAATGGCAACAGTTACACAAATTGTAAATCAAATAAAGCAGCCACGAGGTGGTTATTTGAGTATTAAAAATTTTTCAACTGAAAAATTTAGTGATGAAAATATATTATATGGAGATGAAAATATTGCACCAACACTTATCGGCATAACTACTGATTATTTAGTAAGATTTATTGTTACAAATAATAAAAAGGAAGCATTTTCCATATCTCTTCAAGGAGCAAAGAATATTAATGAGGAAAACAGAGCTTTAAAGCTTCTTGAGAGTATTAATTCGCTTGATGATCTTAGCATTACATGTGCTTGCAAATTAGCTGGGTATGATGTTTGCTACCGAATGGGTCCTATGTATTATAAAGATGTATCTGAAATTATTCCAAATAAAAATACTATCAATAATATTAGAATTTTGGTCAAAAGAACTTTGTCTTATTTTAAAGGAGAAAATCAAATTATTCAGTCAAATATTACTTTTGAAGGTGCATATACCTATAATATTCATAACGCAGATGCAGATTATTTAACAGATAACGGATTATATGATTTAAAAGTAAGTAAAAACGTTCCCTCTACTAAAAATACCCTTCAACTATTAATTTATTATATTATGGGCTTGCACTCAAATAATAAAAATTTCATGTATATTGAAAAAATTGGTATATTTAATCCTAGATTAAACGTAGCTTATACAATAATGACAAATAAAATTGATAAAAGTTTAATAAAAATGATAGAAAAAGAAATTATTGGTTATAATGAAGTACGCCAAGAAATGTCATTTAAAACCAGTGAAGAAAATTTAAAACTTACTATTATAGATTTAATGAAGATATTAAAGTGCTCTAGGCATCAAGTTATAAACTATTATGTTTATGAAGATTTGCCTTTAAGAAAAGATGAAAGAGATCACTATTATATTTATGAAAAAGATTTTCGTAATTGGATTAATGAAATAAATAATAATCAAGAAATGATGAGACAAAGAAGCATATTTATGAGCCTTCTTGGAATCATATTAATACTTATAATTATAATAATATTTTTTATTCTTATATAACAAAAAAGTTTTTGCCATTAACAAAAACTTTTTATATTGAATATTTTTTAGTCGAAAGTAATGCTTTGGAAGATTCCATAAATTCAGAACTATCTATTGGAAGACCATAGGTTAATCTTTCATCTAAAGAAAACATTGACTGAACATTTTTTAAGCATGCTCTAGAATCTTTATTAAACCACTCAAATTTTTGAAGTGCTAAACTTTTACCAGTCGACACTAAATAGTCAATAGTTGGTGAAACAATCATTCCTTTATCGTATGTGTAACCTCTTAACTTGCTTTCTAATATACTTGTTTTTTCAAAATCTACAAGATTAGGAACCTCACTAGATATTTCTGTTAAAACACTGGCAACTTCTTCATGAGATTTTATTTCCGCAAGTCTTTCATCAGGTAATGTTAAACCGCCTTCACTCTTCATTGTTTTTTGGGTTTCCAAAATCAATTCTATTTGTTTTCTAGTTAACCCAGCACGAGTAAGTTTTAATATAAAATCTTGATCTTGCTCTAAAATAGATGCTCTTAAGATATCACCTTCTAAAGATTCCTCTTTATCCATAATTTTTCTTTGATTAGCATGTTCAAGCTCATGTAATACTACCTGTGTTACTAAAAGATTTTTATAAAATAATTCTTCAGTACTACTAAACATTTCTTGATAAGCGTTATAACTTTTTAACATTTCCTCAATAGCATCTAAATATACTGCAATTAATTTTCTATTTGGATAATAAACTGCTAATAAAGAATTTGGATCTCTTAATCTACTATCTTTGTCTGTTATAATAAGTCCACCAGCATAATCAACAATGTCTTTAGAATCTACTACAATTTCAATAAGTTCTTGAATATATTTTCCATCAACTAACTTTCCGTTTGCAGAATATTCATATAATAATTTTAATAATTTTGATTTCATTTTAACCATTCCCCTTTTTTCGTGGGACTTATAATACCACTAACATAAGGATATGTCAAATTAAGTTAAAATATTTGTTCGCACTTATATTATAAAAAAGACTCAACCATTAAGATTGAGTGCTTTGCCTCTTATATATATTAAAGAAGTACTTGATATTATGAAGGAAAAAATTTATTAATTTCTTTTTTAATAATAATTATCATTTTATTAATAGCCTTAGTCTTTACTATAGCAAAGTAGTAAGATTATATAAAAAGCACTCAATCAATTTGCTAGATTGAGTGCAACCCAAAAATTTTGGCAAGTACTCAACTCGCAAAAATCAAATTTTTCCTTCTTATGTCAAACTTCTTTGACAAATATATTATAACAAATCAAATAATTGTCTGCAATAAATATTAGATAAAATTCTTCTAAAATTAAGTCATTTTTATTGTTTTATATTCCTAAATATATTATAATTTACTTAGGGAAAATTTAACTGTTGGGTACTTGCCTCTAATCTATATTAGAGAGGAGGCTTGATATTATGAAGAAAAAAGATTTATTAATCACTTTTCTAATTATAATTATCATTTTATTAATAGTTTCTCTAATGATTACATTAATAAAAAAATAGTACCCAATCATTAAGATTGGGTACAACCCACATTTTAGGTAAGTACTCAACATGCAAAAGTTAAGTCTTCCCTTTTTTATTTTATGCAAGTTTCCTTGACAAATACATTATAACAAAAAAAAGAACTATTTTCAAGTTCTTATTTTTTTAAATGGTGTCCTCGGCGCGATTCGAACGCGCGACCGTACGCTTAGAAGGCGTATGCTCTATCCAGCTGAGCTACGAAGACATTCTTGCTGAACAACTAAATTATAATACATTTCTTGTTCAGTTTCAAGACTTTTTATTTAATATTCATATATTTTTGATATTTTGGAATTAATCCAGTGTGATTGTTAGTTAAACTAGGTTTAATTTGGAATACTCCTGGATAAGAATTACCTTCAATTATAACTGGCGACTTATCAGTAATCGCAACATCCCATCCAATATACTTTATAGTTGGCATCAACTTAGCAGCCTCAATTACTAACTTACAAGCCTCATCATAAAGAGGAACTTTAAATCCAACTATTTTTTCTTTAGTAATCGGATGAATTTCATATATATTATCGTCTTGATCAATTGCTGGAACAATTACCACTCCATCATCATCCGTAAAAGTATACATAGATCCTGATGAAAAATTATCTGTTACTCCCCCATTGCCAATCTTAAAAACAGAATTAAGCACATAAGCATTTTCACCATCATAGAAAGTAAATAATCTAAGCGTATTAACACTGCCACTATAGAGTTTAGAAATTTCTTTATTTTGAATAATAACTTCTTCAATTAAAGTTTGATTATTTTTAAGAAGCTCTTTAAAGACTTTTTCTTTATCATTCTTATTTACCGTAATTAGACTAATGCCTTTTCCACCCTCTCCATTAATAATCTTTGCAATAATTTTTTTATGTCTATCCGTAAACTTCACAAAATCATCAAAATTATCCTTACTAATTATTAAGAAATCTCTTTTTATATAATCTTTAAATATTTCATTAAAGACTCCCTTATCATCCAATTTATAAAAATCTTCTTTTTTATTATAAGTCTTAATTATATTATTATTTTTAACCCTTGTTAAATATGTCTTTCTCTCCTTACTAGTTAAATTGTAAAATTCAAATTCCTGATAATCATAGTAACCAGCACCATATCTTAAAGCAGAGTAAACTATATCAATAGTTAAAATAATCTTACTCTTATAAGTTTTCTTACTAAGCTTATTTATAATATTAAACATATTCTTTATATTTAACCTTTTAACACATGTAAGCATATATTTTATTTTTCTCATAATGCACCTCTAAAATGAGTTTATCATATTTTACTAACTAAATAAAGATTTTAAAATTTTAAGTATCCAAACCACTCCATCATTAAGAAGTTTATCTATTCCATCACTTATTCGAAAACCAACCTCTGAGCAAAAATTACGATAATCCTTCTTAGGTGTTTTAATATAATCTTTTATATCCACTCGCTTTCCTTCGCTAACGTCTTTTTCAAAAGCAATTATTGCTTCATTTGTTAAATATGTATTTCGGCTTATTACCTTAGTATAATAACCAGTCTTACCAGCAAAATAAAGACAAATAAAAGAAAAAACTAGCGTATAGAAAATAAACCTTAACGCTTTAGGCATCTTTGGTTTCTTATCTTCCATAGTCTTCCCCTAATAAATTACTTAAGCTTTCAGCAAAAGCCTTAACACTTAAAGATACCTCACTAAATGTACTTTCTGGCCCACCAATTTCAATTAACATCACGTTCTCATTAAAATGCTGATTATACCTACTATTTTTACCATAAAAAGGCTCTCTCATTAATCCTTCATAACCCCTATTTAAAAATTCATTTAATTTAAGCATCAACTCTTCATTCTTCTTATAATTATCATGATTCATTCCAATAACAAACATCATTTTAGCGTAAGAATAATTATTTATAGTTGTACTTGCTGATACACTATCTCTATGCAAATCAATAAAATACTTAACACTAGGATACCTCTCTTTAGCACTTGTAAGCCACTCATAACTTAAAGTATAAGCACTATTATAATTAAGCCCCCTCTCGCTTAATCCTTTCTGCAAACTACTATCTTCCACAATTGCATTTATCCCATTCTCCCTTAAATTTTCTTTTAATATATTTGCTGCCATATAAACTGTCGGTGTAATATTATAATTTTTTAAAGACCCAGGAGCATATTCCTCAGTTTGGTGTGTATTATAAATATATATTAAAGGTTCACCTAAAGCAGAAGCATTCTTAATATTCTCACTAAGTTTTGCTTCTCTTTTTATAATTACTTTATTAAGATTTTTAAAATTATCCTTCAAAAAAGCATCAATAGTTCCAAAATCAAATATTGATAACTTATTTTTAGGCATTCTTACAGTCGATGATAATATATAATTAGCTTTAACACTATCGACCTCAAACGAACTTGTGAACATATACCTAACAATTGTTAAAGTCATAAATATAAATAAAAAGAGAAGAACTAAAAACTTAACTGTTATTCTTCTACTTTTTCTTGCCACAAATCTTTTCATATTATCACCAGTTTAATTATAGATACTTACCAGTAAAAAATATGTCACATTATTTGTTAAAATACTTATTTTCATCATCTATATTTTGAATATAGTTATCTCCTTTTTCATCAGTTGGTACTAAATAAGAAATACATTTACCATCTTTAGTAACACACAATAAATACTTTCCCTTATGATAATCATATTTTAATTTAGTATCATCTATCTCAATATAATATACTCCATCACTATCTTTATAATTATAAGTTGTCTTTTTTCCATTAACCATTACTTCCTTTTTATTAAACTTAATAATTAAGTCCTCATCCACAGACTTATAAGAAGATATCGCAAACTCTGGATAAGAATTACCAAATGTTCCAATTACAGCAAGCACTAATAAAATATTTTTAACTCTATTAGTTGCTGGCATAACATCCTTTGAAGATAAAGTTACTATTAAAATTAAAAACTCAATTACATACATCCAAAACCAAATTGTTGATTTACCATAAGAAAGAGTATAAATAATCATAATAATTGTAATTAAAAGAAGTATTCCATTTATTATTTTATCCTTCTTAGTCTGAGGCTTTCTAGGCTCCTTTTTAGCTTTATCTAATGTCTCTTTAAATTCAGCATTACTTTGTGCTTTAAGTCCTTCTTTTAATACCTTTTTAGTATCTTCCAAATATTTTAATTCTTCTTTAGATAACTTATAAGTATATCTTCTTTCACTAGTGCCATACTCTTTCTTCTCAGAAATATATCTAACTAAAAATAATGCATTTTCTGTACAAGCCTTCTTATTAATTTCTGAGTTTGCAATAATTGTAATATTTCCCTCCAGTAAACTAAGAAGTTCCTTCATATATTTATCAAGTTCATTCTTAGTTAAAAAATGTGTTCTATAAAACTCAGTTAGCACTTCTTCTTCTTTTGCTAAAACTACTGCTAAATCAGTTGCTCCACTTTCCATAAGTGATTCATCAATTTTTATCGCATTTTGATAAGCACTTAATCCAGAAGAAAACGTCATCTTTAAAGGCTCTTTTTCCTTTAAAACTTTAGATAACCCTTGCCTTAAAATAGCAGTTGCATTATCTGGATCAAGTTCTAAAGCCTTACTATAATTAATGTACGCTTCATCAAACTCACCATCTTTATACGCTCTATCACCTAATTTAAGATAACTTTCAAGTTTAGGAACTCCTTTAAGTTCAACTTCACCTTCAACTACCACCTTTAACTTAGCAATCGCATCTTCTACTAAGATCTCGCTCTTGCAGTACTCACATACTGTTTTTTCTTCTGCCTTATTTACTTTAATATCTGCCCCACAATTAGGACACTTTGCACTAGTTAATCTCATATATTATCACCAAATCTATTATATAAAAAAGTGCTAAACTAATCAAGTTTAACACTGACAAGTTTTGATACACCAGACTCTTGCATTGTTATACCATACAAGTTATCTGCATATTCCATTGTTCTCTTTTTATGAGTAATAATTATAAACTGTGTATTTGTATTAAGTTCTTCTAAATACTTACCAAACATATCTACATTTGCTTCATCAAGGGCTGCCTCTACCTCATCTAAAATACAAAATGGTACTGTTCTTATATTAAGCATGGCAAATAATAAGGCAATTGCTGTTAAAGTAGACTCTCCACCAGACAGTAACTTCGTATTTTTAATATCCTTTCCTGGAGGAAGTGCTTTAATCTCTAAACCAGAATTTAGAATATCATCAGGATTAGTTAAAATTAAACTTCCTTCTCCTCCTCTAAATAAACGAGTAAATGTCTTTTGGAACTCTTTATTTAATTTATCAAAAGTATCAGTTAATCTTGTAACCATCTCACTATCAAGTTCATCAATTACTTTAAGTAGATCATTAACTGAAGCACTTATTTCTTCTTTTTGATTACTTAAGAAAGTATATCTTTCATTAATTCTCTCATACTCACTTATCGCCCCTGTATTAACTTCACCAAGAACCCTAATATCACGTTTAATACTATTAACTTTAGTTCTAGCACTATCTGCTTCTTCTGGTTCAGAATACTCACTTTTTGCTCTTTCATAAGTAAGCCCATATTCTTCATTTAGTCTTAATAAATAATTATCAAGTTTTATCTCACACTTACCAATCTGAATATTTACTTCATTAAGTTCATTAGCAAGTTTATTATACTCCGAATTTTGTTTCTTATTAGATAACTCTAACTCAGATAATTCACTAGATAAATCATTCTTATTAACCTTTAAATTAGCTAAACTTATCTCTAATTTTTCTTTTTGAGCAGACACTTCATAATACTCATTAAGTATCTTTTCAACTTCTTTTTCAATACTTCCATTAAGAAGTCCTTGATTACCATTAATCTCATTGGTAACTCTTACAAGATTATCTCTTAAGGTATTTGCTTCATTTAATTTTAAAGCAAGTTCATTTCTTAAAATATTAACCGCATTATTAGATGCAAACACTCTTTCTTCCAAGATACTTATCTCATTATCCTTTTGATTTATATCATCTTCTTTAGTTTTAATATTATTAGATAGTTCATTAAGCATCTTCAAACTCTTTTCAAGTTCAAACTTTTGATTAATAAAACCACTTTTATTATTAAGTGAGCCACCAGTAATACTACCACCAGCTGCAACAATGTCACCCTCAAGAGTAACAATCTTATACATATGATTAATCATTTTACTTAATCTATTAGCATTTACTAAGTTATCGGCAATAATAACATTACCTAAAACATTTAATGCAACATTTTTATATACCGGATCATATTTAACTAAACTAGCCGCAGTTCCTACAAAAGAAGTATCATTTTCTATCTTGCTAAGTGTAATATCATCAAGTCTTCTAGGTTTAATAATATTAAGTGGATAAAAAGTTGCTCTACCTGCTCCAGTCTGTTTTAAATAACTAACCGCATCCTTAACATTCATCTCATTTTCCGTAACAATAATATTTGATAACGAACCAAGAGAAACATCAATCGCTGTACTATATCTTTCATCCGTCTCAATTAACTTACCTAAAACATTCTTAATTCCCATCAGTCTATGATTATTCATAACCATTCTAACTGCATAAGGAAGCTTATTATCATTTTCAATATTCTCTTTTAAAATATCAATCTTATTTTTAAGACTTGCTTCTTCCCTATTTAATCTAGTTAAATCACTAACCATAACTTGCTTATCTAAATTAGCTTTCTTAAGTTCATTAACAAGCTCAGCATTCCCACTTAACTTCTTATTTAATTCTTCTTCTTTATTCTTTCTTTCTTCTTCTAATAACTCTATCGTATTTTTAAGTTTTAACTCACTTTCTTTTAATGAAAGAATATTTGCCTCTAACTTATTATCATCCGCATTAAGTTTCTTCCTTTCAAGCATAATTTGTTTCTCACTTGATAAAGAAGATAACTTATTTGTTATTTGATATAAACTATCACTAATCTTACTAATTTCTTCATCTATTTTTAAAATATCATTCTTTAAAATAGTAATTCTCGTGCTTTCCTTAGTCTCTTCTCCTTGCTTCTTTATAATCTCACGATCTAAAAATTCCTTTTGACTTTTATTCTTAGTATAATTCTCATTTACTTCACGAATATCTTTAACAAGAAGTCCTATCTCAGTTTGTTCTAACTCTTTCTTTAAAGAAACATATTTCTGGGCTGTTTCAGCCTGCTCTTTTAAAGGTGCAAGATTCACTTCAAGCTCACTTATAATTAAATTAATTTTTTCTAAATTATCATTAGTCTTAGCAAGTTTTCTTAAAGACTCCTCTTTACGCTTCTTATACTTTAAAACACCAGCTGCCTCTTCAATAATACTTCTTTTATCTTCTGGCTTACTATTAATAATCTCCCCAATCTTACCTTGAGAAATTATCGATAAAGAAAAAGCACTAGTACCTGAATCAATAAAAAGATTTGTTATATCTTTAAGTCTAACTAATTCATTATTTATATAATATTCATTTTCACCAGTTCTATATACAACTCTCTTAATCTCTATTTCTTTTAAATCACTATTTAAGTAATGATCTTCATTATTAAAGGTAAGTGATACCCAAGCTCTTGTTAATGGGCTTCTAGATTTAGAACCTGCAAAAATAACATCAGAAGATGTATTACCACCACGAATATCCTTTAAAGACTGCTCTCCAAGCACCCATTTAACCGCATCAACAATATTACTTTTACCTGAACCATTAGGTCCAACAATCCCAGTTATTCCATCTTTAATATCAATCGTTATCTTATCTGCAAAAGACTTAAACCCATGTGCACTAATTCTTATCAGTTTCATTTACATCACCTGCACTAATCATGATGGCATTTTTAGCAGCATTCTGCTCAGCTTCCTTTTTAGACTTACCAATACCATGAGCATAAACTATACCATCTACTTCTACTTCTACTTCAAAAGTCTTATCGTGTGATGGTCCTGTCTCTTTAACAACATTATAACTTAAACTCTTCTTATCAGTCTGCACTAACTCTTGTAAATAAGACTTATAATCACTCATAAACTTAACATTATTTAAAATAAAAGGTTTAGCAATATCCATAACAAACTCTTTAGCTTTATTATATCCGCTATTAAGATAAATAGTCGCAATAACTGCCTCAAATACATCAGCTGTTATTGTTTCATTAATATCACTTTCCAAAGAATGCCCAACTTTAATATAATCTCTTAAATGAATTACTTCAGCATACTTATCTAGTGCTGCTTCACAAACATAACTTGCTCTAACTTTACTCATTTTTCCTTCTGAATAATCAGTATTCTTATAAAAGTAATCACTCATAATTAGTTCTAATACAGCATCACCTAAAAATTCCAATCTTTCATATGATGGGACATTATGTTCATTAGCATAACTAGTATGTGTCAAGGCAACGCCTAATATTTTATTATCACTTGAAACCCCATATTTAGATAAATCCATATCTTATCACCAAGCACTATTATATATTAAAAGTGCCAAATATTCTAGGATTTTTTTAAAGTTATTTATTTTTTAAGCCTTTTATTATATAATAACTATGTGAGGTAATATGAAAAACGTAATAATCAAACTAATTAGACTTTATCAAAAAACCCCACTATCAAGTCATAAAAATTGTAGATTTATCCCAACTTGCAGTGAATATATGATTGAAAGCTTAAATGAATATGGTTTGTTTACTGGCCTATGGCTTGGAATAAAAAGAATATTTAGGTGTCACCCACTAGGAAAGTATGGGTATGACCCAGTAATTAAGAAGGAGAAAAAATGAAAAAATTTAAAATTATTATTTTATTTATACTAACATTCTGTTTAGGAGGCTGCTTTAAATCAGATAACTACGAAGGCATAACTATTTATACAACAATGTATCCAATAACATATATTACTAAAACCCTTTATGGAGACTATGCAACCATTAATAGTATCTATCCTAATGGTGCTGACATCGCATCTTACACAGTAACAAATAAAAAACTAAATGACTTTAGTAAAGGAGATTTATTTATCTATAATGGTTTAAGTAATGAAAAACAAGTAGCAGCAAGCTTAATCGAAAAAAACAAAAACATTGATATCATTGATGTATCGCAAGGCTTAGAAGTTAAAAGTGACGTGAGTGAATTATTAATCAGTCCAGCAAACTTCTTAATGATGGCGCAAAACATTAAAAATGGTATTAAAGAAAATGTTAAAAATACATCTATCATTGAAAGCATAAATAATAATTATGATAATCTAAAAGTTAAAATATCTGAAATTGACGCCGAACTTAAAATAATTGCTGAAAATGCTAAAAATAAACAACTAATCGTTGCTAATAATGCATTTAAATTTTTAGAAAAATATGGTTTTGAAATTATAAGTGTTTCTAGTGATGATGAAAACTCTAATACTAATATAAGTAAAGCTAAAAGTGCCTTTAGTGCAAAAACTAACACTTACCTATTTATAATAAAAGGCACCGAAGAAAACGATACAATTAAATCAATGACTGATGCTGGTGCTAAACTTGCTGAAATTAATCCAATGTACACTTTAACAGATGACGAAATCAAAAATGGTACAGATTATATCAACGTTATAAAATCATTTATTGATGTAATTAAAGAAGAAGTTTATTAATTTTGATTGACAAGAAGATTATTTTATTGTAAAATTTTCTTGTTGGCATGGAGTAGTACTCAAGAGGCTGAAGAGGCGCCCCTGCTAAGGGTGTAGGTCGGGTAACCGGCGCGAGAGTTCAAATCTCTCCTGCTCCGCCATTTAAATAATTAAAGTCTAATTTAGACTTTTTATTTTTACTGGGTACAGCAGAAAATTACAAAAAAATTAATTTTTTGTAATTTAGGACTAGTAATTTTATATTTTTATGATATAATGAATGAGTAATGCCCAGTTAGCTCAGTTGGTAGAGCAACTGACTCTTAATCAGTGGGTCTAGAGTTCGAATCTCTAACTGGGCACCAATTATAAATGGGCTTGTAGCTCAGCTGGTTAGAGCGCACGCCTGATAAGCGTGAGGTCGATGGTTCAAGTCCATTCAGGCCCACCATTTATATTGGCCCGTTGGTGAAATGGTTAACACACATGCCTTTCACGCATGCATTTATGGGTTCGAACCCCGTACGGGTCACCAATTTGAAATTAACTCTCTTATGAGAGTTTTTTGTTGTCTTAATTTATAATAAGAAAAAAAGCACAACTTAGTTGTACTTCACTATTTAGCATATACGCTAACTTTTTTCTTATCTTTTCCTAATCTTTCATACTTTACTGTGCCATCAATTAAAGCAAATAATGTATGATCTTTTCCCATTCCAACGTTTGTTCCAGGATAAATCTTAGTTCCTCTTTGACGATAAATAATATTTCCAGCCTTAGCCATTTGACCATCAGCAAGCTTAGCACCTAATCTACGACCTACTGAATCTCTACCGTTTTGAGTAGAACCTTGAGCCTTAACGTGAGCAAAACGTTGAATATTAAGTTTTATAAATAACATAATTATTCCTCACTCTCAATTCTAATATTTTTAGGATAGTCTTTAGATAAATCAGCAAGTAACTCTTTAAGATTATCAAATAATTTATATACCAACTTATCTTCTTTTACAATTTCAACTATCAAAGTATTTCCATCATCACTGTACTTAACAGCATCTTTATCAATGCTCATCATATTATTAACACTAGTAATAATTATTGATGATACACTAGCACATACAATATCTCTGCCATAATCAGCAAAATTTGCATGTCCATTTAAAGTAATGGAATTATTTTTAATAAATACTTTTATCATCTTAACCAACTATTTTCTTAACGATTAGTTTAGTGTAAGGTTGTCTATGACCCTTTTTAAGACGATATTTCTTTTTAGGTCTGTACTTGAAAACAACAATTTTCTTTTGACGTCCTTGTTTTGCTACCTCACAAACAACTTTAGCACCTTTAACAGTTGGTGTACCAGTCTTTTCTCCAAGAGCTAACACTTCGTCAAATTCTACTTCTTTACCTACTTCAGCATCAATCTTCTCTACAAAGATTTCATCGCCTTCAGCAACATAGTATTGTTTTCCACCAGTTACAAATATAGCTTTCATAAGTTCTTTCCTCCCATCTTTTTAGGACACGCCTTGAAGGTGTGCATAAGCAACTTTTTACCTTTTTAGAGCGGTTTATAAAACTAATTTACAAACAAATAGATAATACCAGAAAATAAGTGCCTTGTCAATTAAAAGGCTTAAATTTAGCTGATAAAACATCTCTTTCCCTTATATTATTTATAAAATTATAATAATTCTTATAAATCTGATTAATGCATCCTACTCTCTTTACCCTTTTATGTTCAATATTATAAAGATATCTTTCAAGTAAAAAATTATTAAATAAATAATTATGATTTCTTATAAGTTTTACAGTCTCAATAATTAAAAAACATCCAATTACTACCAAAGATAAATTAAAATCACTCATACTAAAAAAAATAATAATACCTAAAACACTAATAATATTAACTATCTTTAAATTAAGTTTATAAGGCATTATTAATTCTAAAATACTACCAAAAATCTTAGATCCATCCAAAGGAATTACTGGCATAATATTAAATAAAATAATAAGCCTATTATAAACCAAAAATATCTTATAAGTTAAATCATTTATTAAACCATTATTATATAAATACATAAAAGGAATATACAAAAGAAACTGCATCACTATCCCAAAAGAGGAAATAAGTAATAATTTAACACTAGAGATATTCATCTGCATATCCATTTTTATAAGTGATCCAAAAGGTAAAACTTCTACCATCTTTATTTTCTCACCAAAGAGCCAAATCATCATCAAGTGTCCAATCTCATGAAAAAAAAGAATTACAAAAATCACTACAAAATAATTAAAATAACCACATAATAAAACGCTTAACAATAAAAAATATGTTACTGGATTAACCCTAAATGTACTCTTCATAATTTAAAACTTTTCCATCCCTCATAAATACCACATATAAAACACTATCGTTAGCATTCGCTATTACTGTACTAGAAGACACATAATCATATAACTTAACATTAATATCACTTACATTAGAATACCAATAATCTACTCCATCCATCCCTTGAATAATAATTGTCTTACCATATTCCTCTTTATCTCCAATAAAAACAACTATTCCACTTTTATACGGATATACTGCACCACCTATAGTAAGTTTAGCTCCATCCTTATAAGATGATACATCAGTATAAGTTATCTTAGTATCACTTACCGGAGTCTCTTTAACCTCCTTAAGAACCTTCCCAAAATACTTATTATATAACTTAGTAATCTTTGTAAACTTCAAATTTTGATCATAAGCATACTTCCTAAACACCAGTAAATTCTTATTACTATAATTTACAAATACTGAAATAAGCAAAAATAAAATTATACTGCACATACACCTAATTGCTAAATTTTTTACATACTTTTTATTTTTCAAGCTATCACCTAGTTAAGTTTATGTCCACGTCTCAAAAAGATTACTCCAGCATTAAAAATGATACTTAAATAAAGACTATTATTAATTAATTTAAATACCTCCAAACTAAACTTATTAAATATACTATAAACCACCACTACATATATTATTAAAAAAATAATGCTCATAACAAACTTATAAAATACTCCATTAGAAACATACCTAATAATCCGCCTATTAAAGAAATATAGAAGTAATATTGTTATCGTACAAAAAGGCACTCCATTAAATATAATATCAATTATAAGAGTTAAATATAATCTATTATCATTTAGATCATGCACCATTAAAGGAGCAGTAAAAAGCATATTATTAGTTAAATTATAAGCTAAAATATCAAGTATAATCACCTTTCAATCACCCCAACATAATTAAGATTATAAACATCACCCATCTTTACCACCAATATACTTTCTAAATCTTCATAAATAATATTAACAACCTTACCTATATACGTACCATGCATACTTCTAACAACATCATTAATCTTTATATTATTATAATTACTTATCTCCTTAACTAATAAATTACCATTTTGATCCTTACCAGACACTTTCCCTTCAGTATCCCCAATTCTAACCAAAATACTTGTATTAAATAAATAATCTCCATAAGAAACATTATTAAAATTATTACTAATTATCCCAACAAGTCCCTTATCACTTACCACTTCACTCCCAACCTTAAATGAACCATTTAATAACAACTTATCAAACCCATAATTACTCTTAAAAATATTGGTTACTACATAATTCTCTTCTATATTAATACTATTTTTAAAATCTAAAAGAGAAGTATACTCATCCTTAAGCATGCGGTTTTCCTCTCTTAAAATATATACTTCTTCATCTATAGATTCTTTAATAAACAACTTCTTAGTATTCATAAACAAACTTAAAATATTTGTCCTAAAAATAACCACTAAAAAAATAATAATAAATATATAATAATTACGCTTCATTCTTACTCATTTCCTCATAAAAACTATAAAACTCTTTACCATTAGTAATTATATGATCAATCACATTTATTCCAAGCATCTGCCCAGACAAACCCATATTCCTAGTAAGCTCTATATCCGCATTAGACGGCACTATTACTCCAGAAGGATGATTATGCATAAGAACAATACAAGCTGCCTTTTCTCTAACTGCATAATTAAATATCTCCTTAGGACTAGCACACACCTCATCACTAGTTCCCTCATACATAATCTTATAACTAATAAGTCTTTTCTTATTATCAAGTAAAATAACTAATAACCTCTCCTTATCACCCATAATAGTACTCCTAAAATATTCATTAATAACCCTAGCATTACTTAATACTACATTCTCATTAAAGTTCTTACTCATTACCCTCTTGCCAAACTCAGCTGCTGCTAAAAGTGTTATAGCTTTAACCTTGCCAATACCCTTAATACTAGTAAGCTCACTAATCGTCATCGAATCTATTTCAGATATACTTTTAAGTTTAACCAAAACATCATTGCTAAGCTCCTTAACATTAACCTCTTTAGACCCTGTTCTAAGCAATATAGCAATCAATTCCTCATTACTCAAATATCTTGCCCCATACTTACATAATCTCTCTCTAGGCTTCTCTAAACTAGGTAAATCCCTTATCCTCATACTACACCCTCCTTACAACTAGCCATAATTAAACTATTTACACTCTCAATAACCTTATCACTCCCCTTTAATATTCCATCCTCATAAGTATTAATCGCCCTTATTAACTCCCCATCATGAATAACTAACTTCTTCTTATAAAAAGATATCTCCTTATCACTCAAATAATCCTCCATCTTACTAACCACATCATCACTTTTTAAAATACTATAATACACTCTATACACATCATCATCCTCAAGGACTACCGACGAACTATATCTACCCTTAAACTCCATAGCAACACCCAAATCATTAAATACACCTATCTGAAACCCAGTAACCTCCTCATACTCACCAAAAACCTCCTTAATATCAAAATCAGTCCTATCAAAAACCAAGTACCCAAAAACAGTACCCAATATAAGAGATATCATATAAGGCATAATCTTCTTCATATCATCACCAAACTAAGTTTAATATATACATACCTAAAAAAATGTCTAATAATGTCTTACCCCCCTATTATTTATTATTGTAAGAAACTTTCCAATTTCCTTTTTTATTTCAAAAAAAAGAGGCCTAAGCCTCTTCCTCTAAATCATTACTGAAATTTGCTAAGAATATCGCACCTAAATAATTAAGTTCACTTTCATCCTTAACAACATCTAAATAAATATCATTACCATCTAAAGTTTCTTTAAATATTTTAGTATCAGTTGTAGGTTCATCATTCTCATCTACCTTATTTGCTAAATAATACTTTACACCATTTTGCACAGTCTCATCAGCAATGTAGAAATTCTCCCCATTTTCCATTTCAACAATAGTATCTACTTTCATACCTAATCTCCTTTTTATCTATTATAAAGTGCGTGCTGCTGTTTTCTCTTCCGTATCAGTGCCTTTATTCACCTCATTCATAGCTTTATCAATATTAGCACTTAATTCAGCAGCATTTAATTCAGCCTCATTTACCTGTTCAGCTTCTTTAGCCACCTTATCTATTTCACTAGCAACAGCTGCTGCATCCTTACTTTCCTCTTCACTAATTTCACCCTTTTGAGAAAGATTACTAAACTTATCATTTAATTTATCTTTAAATAAACCAAACTTAGGGAATCTATAATTTCTCTTAACACAGAATCTAATAGCTTCAGCAGCAAGCCATCCACCTGCAATAACTACAGCAGGAGTAAACGTAGATGATGCTATGCCAATAATAGCAGCAGTTCTCCATACCCATGGAGCATACTTACCAACTGTTTTTCTTATAGACTTAACTTTATAATCATGTTTTTCTTTTTCATCAGTTACTTCATCAGACTTATCAGATACTTCGGCAGGTTTTTCTTCTATAGGAGCAGCCTTAACCTCACTCTTCTTAACAGACTTTCCAACCTTTACAACATCCATCTCAGCAAGTAACGCATCATACTTCTTACCAGTAGCCTGTAAATTAGCAATATAATTACGATAATCATTTACCTTAGTTCTTAAAGTCCCAAATTCATCAATAAGAGCCTTCTTAGAATCATCATTTAAATTTAAACCATTAATAAAATTATATAACTCTTTAACATCAGCATTAAAAGCATTAACCTTATCAATACTATCAATAGAATAAGAACTCTTAGAACTCATTCCCTCTAACTGATTAATATAATATCTATTTTGATCGATAGCTTCTCTTAACTTCAAAGCCTTTGTACTTTTTAGATCTTCAGCAGTTAAATTTCTAAAAGCAGTATAATTATCTTCCAAAGTCTTTCTAGCTTTCTCTAGCTTAGAAGAAACATTATCTCCACCCATCTTTCTCTTTAACTCTTCAACCTTCATAGTAAAAATACTCTTACCATTATCCGGTTTATTATTACCATGATACCTAGCATCAGTTTCAACATTATACTTAGTATCAGCATTAACAATAGCTTCAATTTTATCTAATATACCACTCTTATCATTACTATAAATAGAAGCATAAAAATCTTTAGTAATCTTCTCCTTATTACCTAGTTCTTCATCATATCTAACTAATAACTCAATATTACTCTTAACTCTATCTAATCCTCTAGTCTTACAATAATCCATCAAAGAGCCCATATTAGACTTAATCTCATATCCATTACTTTTTAATAAATTATAAACACTTAACGCACCATCTAAATCAGTACTTTTATGAACCTCAGCGTTTATCTCATTAATTCTATTAATATCCATATTCTCTCTCTCCTCACCATAATTTTACCATACAAAATATCTAAAAACAATTAAATATTTAAGTTAGCTTCAGCTAAATCATTATCTAAATCTGAACCATCAACATTATAACTCTCTTCAATCTCTTTAACCAAAGCATCATTAGTCTTAACCAAACGAATTCTAGTATTAATTCTCTTAAGCAAATCTTCAATCTCTTCCCTTAACCTAAAATCAATATTAGTTAAATCCTCATCAAGATAAACACTATCAACCTTATCAATCATACTTACCTTATCTAAATAACGAGCACCTAGATTATTCTTCTCTAAAATAGCATCGATATCTTTAGCATACCCAAGCATCTCATTTAGATAAGCATCAATCTCACTATTAATAGTCCTTACCCTAACACTAGCAAGTAATCTCTCCGTAGCCTCTTTCTGTTTCTCACTTTCAAATAACATATCCATAAACATTCCTCCTCTTTATTCAGCACATAGTGCATTAATCACATTCTATATTAACTTCAAATCTTTAAACCACCAAAACCACCCAACTATGCTGTACACATTCCTGGGAAACCAGTGTTAAAAACTCACCCCCTTTCGTGTGTATAAATACTCACAAAAGATGCTTTGAATTGTGCCAAGCGTGTACTCTCCAATCAAAGAATCCGCATGCGCGCTTGCCACGCACACGTCCAAAACCCACTACTTTTATTTTTTATCTATCTCGCCTGTCAGTTTGTCCCTCGAAGGGTTTCTCGGGACATCTGCGACTGACGATTTCGACCTTTTTTATCTTCGCCCCGTTTACATACTTATTATGAATGGGCTATCACTGGTACCATTTCCGGTTGCGTTGGTCGTCGACTTAAGAGAAATCGAAGGACGAAGCCCGTAGGTGAAGTGCACGCTGTTGATGTACAAGCCGCCATCGCTGCCGAGCACGCTCCAAACGTGAGCGCCGCTGCCATTGAAGCGGCTAGGAGACAAGGACCACCAATAAGTATCTGTTGCATTTTCTTGTAAATATGTTGTAGTATTTTGTAATAAATAAGCATATCCTGCATATGCTAGTTCATCTGCTGTTACTAATCCTACTTTAGATGCTATTTTACTTAGTTCTCCATTACATTTTAAACTAGGACCAGTGCCTCCAGCACTTTTACTAGAACTTACTAATCTTTGCGTAGCACCATAATATGTTTTATTTGTACCATATCCTAAACCATTAACATTACTCATATTCCAAGGATTGTAAGTTGTATCTGTTACATTTGTTTTATCATTACACCATACATTATCATCTATTACACTTTCATATGTTTTTAGATTATTGGTATACCATGTCTCTAAATCAGTTAGTATTGTACTATTATTTGTGTTTGCATGTGTTGCTTCATATGTTGATGAACCGACAGTTCCAAACTTAAATCCTACATAAGCATTATCATTATAATTTTCATTAAATTTACTTGTGTATGTTGTACCAGAGTATCTAGCAAATGCTGCACTAGCATTATTATTTGCTGAATTACAAGGATTAGCAGCACTAGCAGTATTATCATTATGTAAGATAAGTTTAACTGAACCATCTCCACCAACTCTTACTATTCTCCAGCACTTATTAGCAAACTGTACATAGTTATTTGTTACAGCTCCTCTAAAGTAATAACTTGTTCCATAATCATCAGGAGTACTTGCTAAAAGTGCTTCACTATCAGCAGATATTTCTTTTCCTGGTGTAGTTATTGGAGCCTTAACTTCATTTAATGCAAGTATTCTATCTTTAAAATTAGAAGGAAGCCATCCACTACCTGCTTTACCTTCAACAGATATCTTTAAATGTATTTCTTGTCCTAATGCAGAATTTGGTAATTTATAAGTACCAGCATCAGCTACCCATAATCTAAGCTTATAAGTATTAGTAGCACCTGCTTCAATTACGCCACTAGTAAGTTCGTAGTCTGCTTGTCCAGAACCTAGTGTAGATGCAGTGCCATTATTTAAAGAATACCTAATATATTGATGAGGTAATAAATTACTTGTATAACTAGGGTTATTAATTACTTTTACTTTAAAATTATATGGTACTGTTCCAGTATTCTTTATAGTAAATGTATAAATATTATTAGTCTTAGATAATGCAGTACTATCAGTCATTGGATTAATATCAGTAATACTAATAACTGAGCCACCAGTGTAGGTTACATCTAAATCACCAATCGTCATTTTTTGATCTGTTGCATTACTTTTAGTCTCCTCAAAGACTGCAAAAGATGTTGTAACTGCTAAAGTTCCTACTAATACAACCGTTGCTAGAATAAGCATAACTTGTTTCTTAATTAATTTATTTATATACATATTATGACTCCCTATTCTTCATTACTATTAAAATAATAACAAAATATTTAGTATTTATCAATATATTAACTTGCATTTTATTTAATATTTTGGTAAAATCAGTGTTGTAATTTAAGGAAGGAGATATTTATGGCTAACATTAAGAGCGCTAAAAAAAGTGTTAAGACTGACAAAATTAAAACAGCAAGTAATACTTCTTATACCTCTAAAGTAAAGAACGGAATGAAAAAACTAGAAAAAGCAGTTAAAGAAAAAAATCTAGATGCAGCTAAAGCACAATTAAGAACAACTATGGCTGACTTAGATAAATGTTCTAGTAAAGGATTAATTAAAAAGAATACTTGTGATAGACAAAAAGCAAGATTAAATAAAAAAGTAAAAGAAATGATATAAGCTTGGATTAACATCTGAGTTTTTTTATTATCATTTTTTCTTTTAATTTAATCTAGATTTTGATATCATAATATTGGTGATAATAGTGAAATTTAAAAATATAATAACTACTTTAATAGTTATTTTAATAATTGTATATACTTCTTTTAATTATAATAAAATAATAAACTATATAAGTTCTATCTTTAGTAAAGAACCTAAAGTAGTTCTAAATGAACCAAATGCTTATTATAAAAAAGTAAGTTATGATTATGTTAAAGAAAGCAAAACCTTTACTCCACTTAGCATGCAAGATATTAAAGATATCTTTTACAGCATTCTAGATCGTGGTTATGATGAATTTACATTCTACTGTCCAAGTGAATATACATCTTGCCTAGATGATGTTAATGCCATCACAAACGATGCAAGCGTCCTTACCCATATAAATAACTTTGTAAGCCCCTTTAATAACTTCAAATCAATAAATGTAACTTACTCACAAAGCGGTGAAGTCAACATCAAAATCGAAAAATTATACTCCAGTGATGATATAGTTACTATCAACAGTAAAATAAACGAAATTATAAATGAAAACATAACGGACGATATGAAACTAGAAGATAAAATATTAAAAATTCATGATTATATAATTAATACCACTAAGTATGACACAGATAACTCTGATTCCAAATCTTCCACTGCTTATGGTGCTCTTATAAACCATAAAGCCGTATGTGGTGGATATGCTGATGCTATGGCTTTATTTTTAAATAAATTAAACGTGCCAAACTTCAAAATAGCATCTAATACCCACGTATGGAACGCTGTATATATAGAAAACACTTGGCTACACTTAGACTTAACTTGGGATGATCCTGTAAGTAGTTCTGGAGAAGATACCATCCTTCATAAATTCTATTTAATTGATACTCCATCCCTAGAAAAATATAAAATAACTGATCACGAATATGATAAAACTATTTATGAAGAGCTTTCTTAATATTAGGTTCATAATATTCATATACTGATTTAATAACACTTATAAGTGGTGTACTAATAAGCATACCAATAATACCAAAGAAATAACCAAATACAATAAGTCCAATAAGAATAATTATTGGATTTATTTTTAATCCTTTACTCATAATATACGGATGAATAAATGATGACTCAATAAACTGTAAGATCATTACCTCAATCAAAACAATTATTCCTAGTCTCATACTTACTGATAAAGAAACAAGCACTGCTGGACCCCCACCAATATATGGTCCAATAAATGGTATAACATTTGTAATAGACGTAAATATAGCAAATAAAAGAGCATATGGCATCTTACTTATACTAAAAGTAATTAAACTCATAATAAACAAAATAACTGTATCAAGTAAAGTTCCTTTTACAAACACTCTTAAATTACTAGTAATCTCTAAAGATAATCTAGATGGCACTTTCTTACTAATAAACCTAGTTGTTTCTTCATGATTAGTTAGAAAGAAAAACGCTATAAAAAACGCATAAAACAAATTAATAAGAATATCTTTAAACCCTATCGTACATCTAATAAACTTCTTACCAATATCCCCTATATTTATATAACTAATAATTTTAGAACTATATTTTTTATAAAAAGTAATAATATTAGGTAGTAAATTACTAAACTCTCTTATTATTATAGGTACTAAAAAATAACCAATAAGAAAGATAATTAAACCCATAAGTAAAAAAGTAAGTGCACTAGAAATATAAGTATTAAACTTCTTATTAAAAAAGAGCATAACAGGTTTAATAACCCATGCAATAACAAAACCAAATATACAAGGACTTACTAAACTTATAATTATGCAGCAAAAATTTAATATCTTACATTCTTTAATAATAAATAATAATAGTAAGATATTTGCTAGAAACAAAAATATTTTTAATAACCTTAAATTCTTAATTTTATTCATACTATTATTATTTATTATTTAGAAATTATTATACAAAAAAAGTAGGATTTACCTACTTGAAAACATGTTAAATTTTCTCCCCTTTTTTAACATATACAAGAGATATGTTAAATTTTTCTTATTTTTTTAACATATTTTATAATTATAAAAACTGCCAATATGACAGTTTCTATCCTTTATTAACCTACTAATTTAGAAGTATCATCAATTAAGTTATTAACTTTCTTTTTAATTACTTCTTTATTTTTAGAAAGCTCACTAGCGCCCAACATTACTCCTGCGCCAAACATAGCTCCCATCATAAAACTAAAAAATTCTTTCATAAACACTCTCCTATTTGTTATTCTGCGTATTTATCTTTAAATTATTCATAATCTTCACTTTTAAATTAGTTTTACGTACTAAACTATAACTATTATTAACACATTTTATAAATGCATCCTTATCCCCTAAAAGAACTAAACTTTTCTTTGCTCTAGATACTCCAGTATAAAGAAGTTTATTATAAAGCATTCTCGAATATCCCTTAGTTATTGGCATAATAACATGCATAAACTCTGAGCCTTGGCTCTTATGAATACTTATCGCATAAGCATGCGTTATTTGATTAAAATTCTCTCTTTTATACCCTACTTCATTATTATCATATTCTACAACTATAGGTTCCTTCTTAGAGTTAATATCAATACTCTTAATATACCCAATATCACCATTATAAATATTATTATCAATATCATTAACTAAATTTAAAATCTTATCCCCAACTCTATAAGTTATTGGTCCAACCCTCATTTCTGCTTTCCTTTTACCTTTAGGATTAATAAGATCTTGCAAAACAATATTTAAATTATCAATTCCATTTTCTCCCTTATACATAGGTGCTAGCACTTGTAAATTACCTAAATCAATTTTCTTATCTTGCATCTTTTCCACTATCTGCACTAAAACATTTTTAATTTCCTTTGAATCACAAGATATAAAATTATAATCATCCTTCTTATTCAAATAATCATCAGTAACATTCACATTTTTAATATCCTTAGCAAGCATTGGTATATAAGAGTTCTCACTCTGCCTATAAATAGTTTCTAACTTAATATGAGGAACCCCAGCACTAATCATATCTGATAAAATTAAACCAGGCCCTACACTAGGAAGCTGATACTCATCACCTACAAATATAATCTTAGTATGAATATCAATCCCTTTAAAAAAAGATGACAGCAAGTGATTATCAAGCATTGATGTTTCATCAATAATAAACATATTATAATGAACTTTATTTAACTCATTAACTGCAAAAGTATTACTTTCCTTATCCCATTTTAAAAATCTATGAATAGTGCTTGCCCCAATACCACAAGTCTCACTCATCCTCTTAGATGCTCTACCAGTTGGTGCAAGTAAACATACTTCCCTAGTTATTGAATCATAACTTATCTTCTTATAAATACTATAAAGCTTTAAAATACCTTTAATAATCGTAGTCTTGCCCGTTCCTGGTCCACCAGTTATAATACTAACATTATTAGTAAGCGCACTCTTAATAGCTTCCTTTTGCTCCTTATTATAAGTAATATCAAGCTCACCCTCAGTTAGTTTTATCAAATCATTAAACTTATTTATCTTCTTAACATCTCTACTCATCAAAGAAGCAATTGACACTCCATTATTTAACTCGTCTAAATAATCATCCATCAAATAATAATCTTCATTAGAAATCATTATTTCTCTTTTCTTAGCAAGTCCTTTTAAATTATCATCGATATTCTTAAAAATATTATACCTACTAGCAAGTTCCTCAACTATCTCAATTTTATCTAAATAAATATCCCCTAATTCAAAAGTCAAATCCTTCATTGCCCTAATAATAGTAGCATCTACTCTTCTATCATCCTCTGGATCATTATCTACTAAAAAAATACTATCAAGCTTAGGAAAATCTACATAATCTCTTAAGACGTAGATGTTCTTATCAATAAGTTCTAAAACTCTCTTACCAAAGTTATTCATAAGTTCCATAGTTTCTTTAACAGTAAAACCCATCTCTTTTAACTTAACTATCTCTTTATCCGCCTCAAAATACTTTACAACAGACTTATAAATACTATCCGCTTTTTTATCAGTCATACCACTAACTAAAAACAAATTCTCTTTACTTTCTTTAATCTTAGTAAGAGTATCATCTCCAAATGTTTTATAAATCTTCCTTGAAAGAACTTCACCACATCCCTTAACAAAAGAACTTGTTAAAAAATCAATAATAGCATCTTTTCCTTCAGGTACAACTTTTTCATACGTATCTACTTGAAACTGCATACCATATCTATCATGATAAATAACATTACCATTAAATACATAAGTATCATCCTTATTAAGCATTCCAAAATAACCAGTAAATGTAATAGTCTTATTAGAACTTATCTCTTTATCATTAGTTTCTTGAACCCTAAAAAGACCGACCTTATAGCCAGTTTCTGATTCAAAAATAGATTGTTTGTATTTCCCTTTAATGTAACTCATAAGTCAATTTTAACACAACACCATGAAAAAAAGAAGCCATAAAACTTCTTTTTCATAATCGTTAATTAGTTTAAAGCGTCTTTTAATTTGCTACCAGCTTTGAATGATGCAACAGTCTTAGCAGGAATTTTAATAGACTCTTTAGTTAATGGGTTAATACCAGTTCTAGCAGCACGAGTTTTTGCTGAGAAAGTACCGAAACCAACTAAAGCAACTTTTCCTTCCTTCTTAAGACCTTCAACAATACCATCAGTCATTGCATCTAAAGCACGTAAAGCATCAGCCTTAGTAAGGTTAGCTTTATTAGCAATAAATTCTACTAATTCTTGTTTTGTCATAACGATTACCTCCCATTTCTAATTTATAAGGTTTATACCCTACAAATATAAATTACCAGAAAACAAAGGAAAAATCAACTAAAAAACTAGATTTTCCTTAAAAATATCTAGTTTTTTTACATTATAAGACGATTGCTATTAAATTATTCGAACCCTTGTTTACTATTTTAGTAACAAACATACAATGATTTAATAAATATATATCGTTTTTAACTCACTATTAATCATTATTATTTATCAAATCCTTCATTTCTTTAAGTTTAGTTTCTAATAATTTTTTATTAATTAATTTTAATTTATACTCAGAAATCAAAGTTTGGGACACATTTTTACTAATCGAATATTCAACAACATCTTTATCTTTCGAACTGCACAATATTACACCAACACTAGGATTCTCTCGCTCTTTTTTCACATCTCTATCCAAAGCTTCTAAATACAAATTCATTTTTCCTAAATATTCTGCTTTAAATTCCCCTAATTTTAATTCAAATGCAACTAAACAAGATAATTCACGATTGTAAAATAATAAATCAATAAAAAAATCATGATTCCCAACCTGAATTCTATACTCATCACCAATGAAAGTAAAACCTTTTCCAACTTCTAATATGAAATCTTTTAAGTTCTTTATAATCGCATTTTTTAAATCCTTTTCTGAAAATTCAGCTGGTAAATCTAAAAATTCTAAACTATAAGTGTCTAATATTTTAGTATTTGGATAATCATTTTCATCTAAAGTTTTATTAACTGTTGGTAATTTTTTACCATCTGAAAGCATATATCTTTCATAATAAGCCGATGATATTTGCCGATCTAATTCTCTTTTGGAATAACAATTCTTAATTGAT
The DNA here is from genome assembly GCA_934098515.1 of uncultured Bacilli bacterium. GTDB lineage: Bacteria > Bacillota_I > Bacilli_A > RF39 > UBA660 > CAG-533. The sequence goes on along the minus strand of CAKOOK010000005.1, from coordinate 24,085 downwards.
AATTTTAAATAAAAATGTCTTTCTTCTTTACTATTAGTTCCACTTAATATAAGCAAATTATTTGTCCAAGACAATTGCGTCACCAGTGGTGACGCAATCTCATCATCCTTATAAATACTATAAAATTGAATCATACGTTCTATATTTCTTTTAGTAAACCCTTTTATGTTAGGATAATTATTCTTCATAAAATCAGATGCTTTCGTTGTGATTTTGTCTCCATAATTACTATTTTCCTTTAAGTCATATAGAAATTTTCCAATTTCTAAATACAATAAAATCATTTCTTCATTTACTTTTCTATATGCATTGTTTTTATGCTTTTCTATCATTTTAATAATTTGATCAAAACCTGTATCTACCAAATAACCCTCCATCTTAAATAAATTATTTATAATTATTAGTTATATTTTTGCATGAAATATATTTAAAGACAATAATATCTAATTACCATCCCATCATTATCTCAACTATCGTATTAACTTTATCATATATATTAAATATTTTTGCGTATTCAAGTAATAAGTCAATGTTCTTATTTTTACTATTCCAGTAATAATTTAAAACTCTATTTTTAAGTTCTAAATCAAACTCATCACTACTTCTTAACATATCACAAATGCATCTCTCAGCATTATAAATTTTAATTGGATTTCCAAGTGGACTTACCGCATCAATTATGCCTATATTATAATAATTATCAGACACCCAATGAATATTATACGCACATCTTACCGCCTTTTTTCTAGGTACTGTTATATCAATTATATCTGGTGTTCTATTTGTTAAATTTAAAATATATAATGCAGTATTATATGAAAAAACTACCAAAGGATATTTTTTCTGTAAAATATAGTATTCATCGGCTATATTAATACTATCCATGTATAATCCATGACTTACCTTTTCTATAATTTTATTATCAATAAAATTATGAATTGATGATTTTTTTATTCCAAGCTTTAATAAATCATTCGTAGAAATATAACCATGATTATTTTTTAAAAATTCTTTTAATTTTCCTTCACTATTCATTCTTATCATCTCTGCTTTTCATACATACATTATATCATTATGCCGTACAAAAGTAAAGAACATTCTACACATTAAAAAGAGATTCATATGAATCTCCCGAACTCTCTTTTATTATAAAACAATTGCTATTAAATTATTCGAACCCTTGTTTACTATTTTAGTAACTGTATTAGATAACTTATATCTAGTAGCCTCTGGCATCATCGATAATTTAGCTTGAATTCCTTCTTTAACAATCACATCTAAACTTCTACCAAATATCTCACTCTTCCAGATACTTGATGGATCTGTTTCATAATCTTTCATAATATAATTAATAAGTTCTTTACTTTGCATCTCTGTACCAATAATCGGTTCAAACGTGCTTTCTACATCAACCTTCATTAAGTGAATGGAAGAAGCCACAGCTTTTAACTTAACTCCATAACGCGATCCTTGTTTAATAATCTCTGGCGTAGATAACTTCATATCATTAAGAGTTGGATAAACTATACCATATCCCGTACTCTTCGCCATCTTAAGTGCACTCTTAATACTACTAGTCTCATCCTTATTCTCACTATACTCCATAAACACTTTAAGTAAACTACTCTTATTAATTGTAATACCACCTAAAACATCTTTAAGCACACTTTCATATAAACTATCATCAGAATCTAAATTAAGAGTAACAATACCCCTAGAAGTATCTACATTACTAATATAAGCCTTAGAAATATACTCACTATCCTTATAAAAGTCTATAATCCTATCTACATCCTTAAGTTTACTAATACTCATCATGCTCTCTCTAATCTTATCTAAATAATGTTTCTTAATCTCATTAGTATCAGGTAAAATATGAATCCATGAAGGAACATTTATCTCAACATCAACAACTGGAAACTCATATAATGCTTTCTTTAAAATATCATACATATCTTTCTCAGTCATCTTATCAACATTAATTGGCATAACTGGTACACCATAATTATCACTAATATTACTAGCTAAACGAATTGTATCCTTATCATCTGGATGAGTCGTATTAAGAACTATAATAAATGGTTTATTAATCATCTTAAGTTCTGTAACAACCTTCTCCTCAGCCTCCATATACTCGCCTCTAGTAAAATCACCAATAGATCCATCAGTAGTAACAACTATTCCAATAGTAGAATGATCCTTAATAACCTTTTCTGTACCTATCTCAGCAGCCTCAATAAAAGGTATCTCTTCAGTAAACCAAGGTGTTTTAACAAGACGAGGATTACCGAGCTCATCCTCATACCCATTACTAGTCTTAATAACATAACCTACACAATCAATAAGCTTAATCTTACTTTCAAACTCATCAATCTTAATAGTAGCACCAGTACTAGGAACAAACTTTGGTTCTGTAGTCATAATAGTCTTTCCACCAGCAGACTGAGGAACCTCATCTAAACATCTTTTCCTTTCAGATTCATCAGTTATATTCGGAATAACAAGCGTCTCAATAACCTTTTTAATAAACGTAGACTTACCAGTTCTAACAGCACCTACAACTCCAAGATATATCTCACCGCCACCCCAAGTCGAGATGCTACTTATAATCTCTTTCTTTTCCATTTTGCCTTCCCTTTCAAAATAAACATATTCTAAAAAAAGAAAAAAAGAACTACACATCAAGATATAGTTCAGATATTTATAAATAATAAATTATAGCTAAGTTATCGGCCACTTTTGGATGTCTAAGCAGTAAAAGTGGTCGATAACTCATTATTTTTTATATTAAAATATTAATTTTTATTTTCTAATTTTTCTAAATCTTTAATACTTTCTAAATAATGAAGTTCAACTTCACTAGGTTTTAATGCTATTCTATCTTTGTACTTATCATATTCTTTTTTTGCATGATTCATCGCTTCTTCATGACTAATTTTACCAGCCCCATTTAAAATGTCTTTTCTATTCATAGTTAAAAAATAATTTAATTCTTTAACCCAATCATTCATAGTCATAGTCCTTTGTTCAATTGCTTGTAATTCTGCATAATCTAAATACATAGATACAATCCTATTTAAAATATCTAACTCTTTATCACTTAAATAATTTTTAGCAATTTGAGCATCTAATAAAGTTGGGCCATTTCCACTAAAAGTAGTTAATCCCATAAAATCCTTATCACCATCAGCTCTTTCCACGATAACTTCTGCTGCTGTATGTCCATGTGCAGCCCAGTGCATTTTATTTTGAACTGTCTTAAAAAAATCTTGAGTAATTTCTGCCCTAGGGTCATAATCAACTGAAGTAGCATAAATATCAAGGATTTTTCTCCAAAAAACCTTTTCAGATGATCTGATATCACGAATTCTAGATAATAATTCATCAAAATACAATCCACCACCTGCTCGTTTAAGTAAATCATCATTCATGGTAAAACCTTTAATTATATATTCAGTTAATCTTTCATTTGCCCATCTTCTAAAATTAGTACCAACATTAGATCGAACACGAAAACCAACTGCTACAATCATATCAAGATTATAATAGTTTACATTATAATTTTTGCCATCACTCGCAGTTGTTCGGAAATTCCGAACAACTGAATTCTCATCTAATTCTCCTTCATCAAATATATGTTTAATATGTTCAGATATATTAGATTTACTAGAATTATATAATTTAACTAATTGTTCTTGATTTAACCACACAGTATTGTCTTGCATTTTTACTTCAATATTATCATTACCATTTTTATCCTTATAAATAATTATATTTCCATGTTCTTCCACTTAACTTTCCTCCTTTTTTAATTTACTATTATACAACACCCTTCCAAATTTCGCGTCCATATATTTATACTAGCCCATAACCTCTTATAAAAAAATATGAAGTAAAAAAACTTCAGTAATTATTTAAATTTTAATAACACTTCTAGAAAAGAAACCTTTATAACTTATTATACTTCTTTCATACTTCTCACTATCAAACCTTTTAAGATTATGTAAATGTTTTTTTACCCTCCTATAAGTAAAATTATTTATCCTTATAATTAAACCACCGTAACTCTTATAAGTATAACCCAAAAAACTAAATCCTCTATCTAAATCAAGAATTTTACTTTTATTATTTAACTCTAAATCTAAATCTGCTATCTTAACTTTTAACATATCAAAAATCTTTTTAAGTCTCTTATAATCAGTATCTAACAACACCAAGTCATCCATATATCTAATATAATATTTAACTTGCATTACCTCTTTAATAAAATGATCAATTTCATTCAAATAATAAATTGCAAGTATCTGACTTGTCATATTTCCAATACCAAGCCCTTTACCTTTCCTATAAACTGGCAATTTTTTTAACTCATTAATCTTTTTTTTCTTCTCTTCTAATGAAATATTTAACATTTTAACAGAGCAAATCTTATTATTTCTAACCTTATTTATTTCTTCATTAACATAACTTTCATCAGTACTATCTAAAATAATCTTAATAATTCTTAAAGCATCACTATCTTTAATATCTTTCTTAATCATTTTAAACAAAATTTCGTGATTAATATTATAAAAATACTTTTTAATATCTATTTTCAAAATATAAATTTTTTTATTTTGTAAATTTAATATGTTTAAATATTTATATATTAAATCATTAGCAAGACCGCTCCCCTTATTCTTTCTTGTAGCAACATTACTATAAATAAGTTTATGTTCAAGAGCAGGAAGCAAAATATAACTACTAACAGCATGATTAACAATCTTATCACTTATACACTCACTCATTATAAGTCTATACTTAGGCTCACTAATTATAAAAATATGATAATTTGAAAATTCATAATTTTTATTACATAAATTTTCTAATACTTTATAAATATATAAACTATAGTACCTATCAAATAACCCAACAGCTCTTTTATTTCTACATCTTACCCTAATTTTATAATACTCTTTATATAAATTATCAATATTGCAAATGTCTTTATAAAGATTCCCTTTTCTCTTCAACTATTCCCATCCTTTAACCATTAATAGTATTTCAGATAATAGTCTAACTGCACTACTAAATCTTCTTTTTTCTACTATTCCTAAATCATAAAAATAAGTTAAAAGAAAATTTAAAAAACTAATATTACATAAAATGTTTATTTGATATTTTTTTCTTACATTACCACTTGTATTATTTGCAAGGCTAACATTGTCAAACAAACTCTTACACTCATTAAAATATAATATCTTTAAATGTTTCTTATTCTTTGGAAAATTTTCATAAATATATGCATCACTATAAACATAAAATTTCTTTACACATCCCATTATTTTAAAATCATCATTAACACACTCATACTTGCTCATCAGAAACATCCTCTTTCAATTCCTTCAAAAAAACAAAAGCCTCACTAGGTGATAAATCATCCATATTTAAACTTCTAATTCTATTAATAAGTCCACTAAAGTCCAACTCTTTCACTACTTCTATCTTGTGATTTTGAAATAAAAATAAATACTTCTCTAAAGATTTAATCGGAAACCCACATTTAACACTATCACCAAATCCTGTTAATTTAAAACCATAATTATCACTAAAATATCTAGCATCATCATCCAAAAAATAATAAAACAATCCACTTTTAAATAAATAACATTTAGTATCATCTTTCTTCTTACAATCATGATATAATCCTAATAACTTTCCCATTTTCAACCTCTTATTCTAAAAAATAAAGCATGGAATTTCTTCCACACTCTAATTACTAAGTACATTACAGCTCACTTTCGAAAGTAAAAACTCCTACTAACAAATCATAACTCCTAGTAATACTATTTGAAGATTACTAAAAAGTAATCTAAAGGAACATGCTTGTTTCTCTATCATGTAGTCTCCCTCCATTATCTATAGACATTGCTACGAGTTCAACAGTATATTTTCCAAATTAATATTTGTATGAGAAATTGACCGGGCGAACACCATTGTTGTTGTTAACGTTGTTGTTGTTCAAGTTGCCCGAGTTCACGTTCCAAACGTTAGCGTTGTTGCCATTGAAGTTGTTAGGCGACAAGGACCACCAAACGCAAGGACCCAAGCACAAAAGTGCTTACTCACTACTCAGCATAGCTCCTACTATAAATCTATTCACATAGTTATAGCCAAAATAAATGTGCAAAACACTAAACCATCTGGGCGGCAACTGACATGCTCCAAGCGGAAAATCCGCATGCCAGTTGCCGCTTAACCGTCATAGTTTAGTATAAAAATTTTTTATCAACCACGCCCATAATTTGTCCCTCGAAGGGTTTCTCGGGACTTACAAAGATCAAAGATATCGACCTTTTAATTCTTCACTTAGTTTACTTTTCAACAATGAATGGATTTTCACTGGTTCCATCACCGGTTACGTTGGTCGAAGATATAAGAGAAATGGCCGGACGAACGCCGTAGCTGTCGAAAACGATGTTGTAGTCCAAGCCGCCCGAGTCCACGAACCAAACGCCAGCGTCACTGCCATCGAAGCCGCTAGGCGACAAGGACCACCACCATGTAGTTCCAGTATTCTCTTGTAAATATGTTGAACGATTATAAGTATAAGCTATAGAACCAGAAAATGATATTTCATCTGCCGTTAATAATCCTATTTTATATGTTAAATTTCCATTACCATTAGTTGTATCATCAACAGTAAATTTAGATAACTTTCCACCATTATTATCATTAGGGCATTTTAATGTCGGCTCTTTAGTGGAATAAATTCTATTATATGCTGCATAATCTGTTGCGTTTGTCCCATAACCAAGTCCTCCACTTACTGTGCTCTTATCATTACACCATATTGTATCTGCTAATTTGTCAGCATATGACGCCAAATTATTTGTATACCATGTCTCTAAATTTTTAAGAATATCACTCTTATTAGTATTTGCATGTGCACTTGCATAATCACTAGCACCAACAGTACCATACATAAATCCTACATAAGCATTATCATTATAATTTTCATTAAATGCACTAGCATATGTGGTGCCAGAGTATCTTGCAAAAGCTGCATTAGTGCTATTATTTGTTGATGAACAAGGATTAGCAGCCCCTGCTGTATTATCATTATGAAGAACAAGTTTTACAGAACCATCTCCTACTATCCTTACTATTCTCCAGCACTTATTCGCAAACTGAACATAATTATTTTTAACTGCACCTCTAAAGTAATAGCTGGTACCATAATCATCTTCTGTACTAGCAAGTAATGCTTCAGTTGTATTTTTATTTGAAGTTATTTGTTTATATACATAACTACTAGATGTAGCACTTACTACGTAATATACACTACTTAAATTAGTTGTTGTTTTCATAGTTCCTGCAGTACTTGATCCATTACTAGACGCTGATGAACTAACTAAATATTTACCAACTAAACTAGAATATGAATTTGCATATGTGTCTGCTGTTACTGCTGCACCAGTTAAATTAAACTTAGTACCATTTGCTTCATAACCCGTTCCATATGTAAAGTAATAAGCTTGGTATGTTGATGAAACACTTGTTGTTTGACTTTCAACATCATCTTTTGTATGAGCACTTACTTCACTACCTGGTGTTGTAAGTGGAGTCTTAACCTCATTATTTGCTAGTATAGTTTCTGCAAAAGTTGGTTTACCTGGCTCGGTAACAATAACTACTTGACTTAAATACGTCATACCTGCTGCTTGTTCTTTAGTCGTATCATAATCTATCCATAGTCTTAAATCAAACTCTTTACTTTCATTTTTATTTAACCCTACTTCTTTAACAATATACCCGTTATGTTTATTATCAAGTACTTTAGTATTTTGGGTTCCAATTATAAGAGATGTACCATCGGTTGAGCCTTTAGTAGACACATTTGCTTTCATATATTTGCTTAGAATATAGTTAGCTGTTCCTTCTTTTAAAGGATCTATTGTAATATATGCTTTTACATAGTTATTACAATTATTAGTAATTTTAAAGGTAAATGGTGTTTTCTTCATACCATCTTCATCTTTTATTGGAAACTCATCAGCTAAGTTTATCGCACTGCTCTCTTCAGTTAAAGTTGAAGTAAAACATGATAATGCTGTAACTGAGTTATTATCAGTTTGTCTTAAGTATAATACGAAAAAAGCATAAGATACACCAATAATACACAACACTGTTACTAATAAACTTATATATATTTTTCTTTTATTTATATTTTTTTCTAATTCTTCCATTTTAAGCACCTATCCTCTAAATTAAATTATAAAATATTATAAAGTATTTTTCAATAAGAAAAATTTGAATATCGCCTTTTTACATAAAATCATTAATTTATTTATTATTTAATACTTTTTCAACTTCACTTATTAATTGTTCTTTTTCTGGAATATAATACGTATAGTTAGATGCAAATATATTATTTGATAAACCACCTAATGCATATTCAAGCATAACTTTATCTTTATCAGCTCATAATATAATTCCAATATGTTTTCCATCATCTTCACTATTAATAACTTTCTCATAAAAATTTCCCTTCACTGAATTAGTCAGACGCGTCTGAAGAATTTATAAATGCAAAATATGACTATATTATATCAAAGTTTATTAGAACGCAAAGAAAAAAGCAAAAGAAAATTATTCGTGGTTTTCTTTTGCTTTTTTGACTAAGGCATTAATCTTTCTAAAGTGATGATTAATCCCTGACTTAGTTATTGATTTATTAGTTTCCATTGTAATAATCTCTGCTAGTTCTCCTAAACTAGTATCTGGATATTTCTTCTTATATTCTATTATTTCTTTGCTTCTATCATCTAATAGCATTAATAAATCATTATCTTCTAAATACTTAATATTATCTAAAATAACTTTACTAGATTTTAATGTTCTTTCAACATTAGCTTGCTCACAATTATTTAATCTATTAACCATATTCTTATGGTCCTTATATATTCTAATATCTTCAAAATAAAATAGTGCGTTAAATGCTCCTAAATACTTAATAAAATCAGAAATATTCTCACTAGATTTAACATATACCATGTACTCCCTATCTCTTTTTAACACTTTACTTTTAATCTTTAAACTATTAAGTAAATCATCTATTAATTTAGCATCTTCTTCTTCTTTTACTAAAAACTCTAAATGGTATTGATTCTTCTTAGGATCATTAATACTTCCACAAGCAAGAAACATTCCCTTTAAAAAAGCCTTCTTCTCTTCATCACTAGATGTACTTATTTCTTTAAATATATTATCAATATCTTTATAAATCAAATCTAACTTCTCTTTTACTTCTAAAATATAAAGGTTTCTTGCTTTAAATCTTTTCATAGTTCTTGTTGTCAGTTTAATTAATACATTATAGTTAGTTTTTAATAACTTAAATATCCATCTTGCTACTGAAGCATTAACAACCATAACTGTCATCTTATCCTCTTCTAAAGTAGCATTAAACTTTAAATAAGTACATAGAGATGTTAAATCTTCAATATTATTATTTTCTTCTTTAGTAATTTCTTCTTTTATCTGAGTAGTAAACGTCACTTATTATCACTCCTCATTAAATAAGAGAATATTAAATAAGCCGTCTTCAAAGCATCATGCCTTATAATATTATCTTCTAAAGTAAAAATATCATCAGAAATAAGTTCTGTACCCATTTCTTTAACTTTTTTCGTATCTAACTTAACCTGATCTTTTTGCTCAGTAGTCATATATGTTCTAAGTTCTTTTTTAGGAAGTTTAGCATTATTTGCTATAACTGCATCTACTCTAACATACTTCTCTAATACTTTTAAATGATCAGATACACCAAAATTATCTGTTTCTCCTGGTTGAGTAAATAAATTACAAACATACATAGTTTTTGCTTTACTATTATTTATTCTCTCAGCAACTGATGGAATAATCAAATGAGGAAGAACACTCGTATATAAAGAACCAGGACTAAATATTATAAGATCTGCTTCATCTATCGCTGTAAATACCTTTTTATTTACTTTAATCTTTTTATTATAAGTAAGTTCTTTAATTGGTTCACCATTCTTAGTTATCTGTTCTTCGCCAACAATCTTTTTACCATCATCATAATGTCCTACTATTTCAATAACATCATCACTAATTGGTAAAATAGTTCCCTTAATATCTAATAAATTACATAACACTTCAATAGCATCAGTTAAATTCCCTTTAATATCATACATAGCTGCTAATAAAAAGTTTTTTACTGCATGATTTTCTAAACTACCATTTTTAAATCTATATTTAAGTAATTTTCTTACATCTTCATTAGTATTAGCCATACTAGTCATAACAGTTCCAATATCCCCTATTGCTGGTATATTTAATTCTTTCTTTAAAATACCAGTTGATGAACCATTATCACTTACAGAAATAATTGCCGTAACATTTACTGGAAATAGTTTTAATCCTTTTAAAATATGAGACAAACCAGTCCCACCGCCAAATACAACTACGTTTTTCATTTTTTCTTCACCTATTTGTATCATATAATAATATTATGTTTTTAGCAAGAAAATAAGCAAAGTTAAGCGTAAAATTGAGTATTTATTCTAAAATTATTGGTTTTAAAATACAATTTTGTGTATTAAAAATTATTATTAAAATTAATGCTATTTTTTCTCAAATATATTAAAAATAATACATATTTATCTTGTTATATTTTTTTATATATTATATAATTTTTCTAGGAATATTTGATGTGAGTGTCGCCTTCTTCATAAAATGAAAGGAGGTAGATAATATGAGTAATAAAACTTTTATTTTAAAGTTTATGAAATCCATTTCTATAATTTTGTTGCTATCTACCTTACTTGTACTAGTAATAAAAAAATAGACACTCATTTTAAATGAGTGTTACCAACATTAAGAGGTGACATTCACTTGCGAAATCAAATGTTCCTCTTTTTTATTTTATGCAAGTTTCCTTGCTTACATACTAATAATAACATAGTATTATGCTATTGTCAAAAATGTATATTCTGTTTAAAGCCTTATTAAAATTAATATATAAAAAAGTGGTATTATCTAGAATACCACCATTTACCTTTATCTGGTAATTTAGCTACATCTTTAGAATCAATTAAATGTGCTAAGAAACTACTATATGATAAATAAGAATTTTTATCTCCATACCAACCTGTTGCTACTGAAAAGTGTAGATGTGCTCCCGTAGAGCAAGTCTCCCAAGCCCATGTGCCTCTACCACCACCTACAGTACCAACAACTGTATTAGAGTCTACCTTATCACCAATACTAACATTAATTGTTAATAAATGCATATATAAACTTGTATATTTCTTACCACCAATAGTATGCCATACATAAACCTGATTACCACCACAGCTAGCTTTTCTAATTATCTTACCAACTGTACCATTTGCTGTTGCATAAACCTTAGTTCCCTCTGCATTACCACCAATATCAGTACCACTATGGAATTTAGTTCCTTTACCAGTTAAAGGATTAATTCTATAACCAAAATAACTAGTAATAGTTCCCTTTACTAAAGGCTTTCTAAATGTTGTATCACCTTTAACAGATATACACTCATAAATATTTTGATTCTCCCCACAACCTAAATTAACATAATAATTTAAAAGTTCCTGTGTTGAATCAATTTCATCTTGAATATCCATAACTATATCAGCATACTCACTTAATTTATCTCCTAATTTATCAATATCACTTTCATAAGAAGCCACCTTATTATTAAGTTCTACTTCTTTATTTGCTAAATCTGCTTGTAACTGTTCATTATCACTTATTTTATCTTGCCATATAGCAATCTGGTCCTTATTATAATCTATAACTTGTTTAATAATAGTATATCTATAAACAAAATCTGCATAGCTCTCTGCTTTAAATATATAATCTAAATAAGCATTATCAGCACTACTTATTTGTTCAGAATTAAGCAAATTCTTAATATTTTCTTCCCCATCTTTAATATCTTTATTAAGTTTTTCAACCTGAACCTTTGCTTCTTCTATTTGCTTTCTTCCCTCAGTAATCTCATCTTTCGTTTTATTTAACGAATTAGTTGTAGCATTAATCTGACTTTGTGTCTGACTCTTAGCACTATTCTGTGCCTTCTTCTTAGCTTTTAAAGCCGCAATCTCTTTTCTAAGTTCAGCAATAGTATTAGCACTACTAGAAGCACTAACATTAATATATGGGACAAATAAAATAAACGCTATAATTAAAACTAATACTTTCTTTCTCATACTGTCAAATACTTTCTAACGGCTTTAACACTACCAAACATACCAACAACCGCACCAATAATTAATATAAATAAACTTGTTTTATATACAATAAGTTCTGGACTAGTTAATTTTATTATACTTAAAATATTACTTGTTCCTAAAGAAGACAATGCATTATAAATATATGTATAACCAAATATTGTAACTAAAACTGGAATAATAGAGCCAAGAATACCAATAAATAATCCCTCAAATAAGAAAGGTAACTTAATAACTGTATTACTAGTACCAACTAATCTCATTATATCTATTTCATTTCTTCTTGAAAAAATAGTTATCTTAATAGTGTTATTAATTAAGAAAGCCGTAACAAGAACAAGACCAACTACTAAACATATAGTACCAGTTTTAATAGCATCAAATATATTAATAAGTTCACCTATCATACTTTCACTATATTTAACAATATCAACATTATCTAAATTTTTAATAGTAGTAACCGTCTCATTAATATCTCTTACATCCTTAACACTAACTATATATGAGTCCTGAAATGGATTATTAACATCAGTCCATGACTCCATCATCTTAGAAAACGAAGGATACTCACTAGCCATATCATTTTTTATATCATCTTTAGAAGTATACTTTACATCTGCTACATTATCTATCTTACTAAGTGCATCTTTAGTTTTATTAAGTTCTTCTTTAGTCGTTTCTTTCTTCATAAAAACAACAATAGTAAGTTCTTTTTCAATATCTTTAGTTATGTTATTTACATTATAAGATACTAAAACGCCTAAGGATACTAGTATTAAAGTTATGATTGTACAAGTAATAGATGCCATACTTAAACTAAAATTACGAGCAATACTCTTACCAGCATTAGTAATACTTCTACCAATTATTCTAATTACTTTCATTTACTTTATAACTTCCTTTCAAGTAGTCCCCTTCAATAAGTCCATTAGAAACTACTACTACTCTCTTCTTCATCCTGTTAACAATCTCTTTATCATGTGTAGCCATTACAACAGTTGTCCCAAGTTCTTTATTAATATTTTCAATAACATCCATAATTTCTTTACTTGTCTCCGGATCTAAATTACCAGTTGGTTCATCACATAAAAGTAACTTAGGTTTATTAACAATTGCTCTAGCAATACAAACTCTTTGCTGCTCACCACCACTAAGTTGATGAGGAAAACTTCTAGTCTTATCTTTTAACCCAACTTGTTTAAGTGCTGCTAACACCATAGGTCTAATCTCTGATGCACTCATTCCATAACTCTCTAGTGGATATGCTACATTTTCATAAGCAGTAAGTTTAGGTAATAACTTATAATCTTGAAATACAATACCAATCTTTCTTCTTAATTTATATGTTTTATTATTCTTAAGCCTAGATACATTTACACCACCAACATATACTGACCCTTTAGTAACTTTTTCTTCTCTATATAAAGTTTTAATAAGGGTACTTTTACCACTAGCAGTAGAACCAATTATAAAAACAAAATCACCTTTTTTGATTTGTAAATTAACTCCAGCAAGTCCAGTAACACCATTTTTATATACTTTATAGACATCTTTTAATTCAATAAATTCCATTATATCTACTCCTTATATCACAAGTATATCATAAAAAAACCAATTACTTATAGGAAATAATTGGATTTTACACTTATTCTTTATTTTCTAGTTCTAAATTAACGTTACTAATTGAAGCAAAACGCTTAGTAATTTTCTCAGTTGTTGTATGAATATCTTCTGCATCTTTACACACTGTATTTAAACTTCTAGAAAGTTTATCCCATCTATCACGATAACGGCTAAACTCTGTTCCTAGCTTATTAAGCTCTTCATGAATAACTTTAGCGTATTTATCTCTTTCCATATTTTTTAAGATCATTCCAATTGTTGTAAGAGTACTCATCAAAGTTGTTGGACTACAGATCCATACTTTAGATTTATATGAGTATTCGATTAAGTCATTATGATAAGCGTTTATCTCTGCAAATATGGCTTCAGCTGGTAAAAACATAATTGCCTCACTAGCAGTTTCACCAGGAATAATGTATTTACTTCTAATCGCATCAATATGTTTTTTAACATCAGCTTTAAACGCCTTAGTGGCTGCATCTCTTACAGATTTATCCTGCTTAGTATCAGTCATAATTTGATAATGTTCAAGTGGAAACTTAGAGTCTATTGCTATCGTTCCTAAAGGTGCCGGTGCAAAAAGAATCGCATCAGCAATATAACCATTACTCATTGTATACTGAGTTCTATAAATCCTATCATTAACTCCAAAAACACTATCTAAAATATAGTTAAGGTTTGTCTCACCAAAGATGCCTCTAGTCTTTTTATCTGTCAAAACACTTTGAAGAGAAATAATATCATTTGATAGTCCATCTATTTTCTTCTGTGCTTCATCTATCTTACTAATTCTTTCTAATATCGAAGTAAACGTCTTATTAGTTTTCTCAAAATTAGTATCAAGTCTTTCATTAACCTTATTACTAATTAATTCCAATCTTCTTTCAATAACCTCATTAAGACCTTTAAAATCCTCTTCTATATTTTTACTAAAACTATATTTAAACTCACCTATTTCTTTAGTTAAATCAGTTTCAAACTTACCTAATCTAAATGTTATCTCTTCATTGTTATTCTTTTTAGCAATAAGTACTATTAATAATATAATAACTAAAGCTAGCATTCCAATAATTACATACTCCATCTTTATCACCTGAAAACATTATATCATAAGTGCAAACAAATATTCACTTATTTTTATAAAATTTACACCATATTTTTATTACTTCAATTGGCATTTTAAAGTTTAAATTTTCAAAACTGCGCAATTGCCATGTTTTCCTAGGATTAAATTGAAATTTGCACCTTTTTGCACCCACTTTTCTATTTTCGGTAAAATTTTCTACATTAGTTTATCAAAAAAAGCATGTATTTAAACATGCCAAACTTACACTTTATCTATTTAGTAGAAAGTCAATAATATTTTTATGAATAATACCATTCTGTGAAAAATCAAATGTGTCACAAGAGATAACATATTTAGGATAGTTATCTTGTATATTCTTATAAACACCAAATTCTCTTTCTATAATATCATCACTTAAATGGAACGTAACTTGATAATATTCCTTTTCTTCAAATCTTGTTGCAATAAAATCTATTTCACCAGAATCTAAAGAACCAACTTTAACATCATAGCCGCGTGATATTAATTCATTAAAAACAATATTTTCCAGGTAAGCTCCCATTTGTCTTTTTCTCTCATTATTAATTATTTGTCCGAGTCCTAAATCAGTTAGATAATATTTATATTTTCCATTAAGAATTCTTTTTCCACGTACATCAAATCTATCAGCTTTATTTATGAGTAATGCTCTACACATATATTCTAAATAGTTATATACAGTCATTTTAGAAACATCAATATTTTCATTAAGTAAATATTTAGTTAAACTATCAGCAGAAAATGTCTGAGATGGTGTTGTCATGATAAAAGTTAATATTTTATTAAATAAGTCAAGGTCTTTAATTTTAAATCTTTCAATGATATCTTTAACGACAATTGAATTATATACATCAGATAAATATGTTTTTATTTGCAATTCATCATTCATTAAAAATCTCTGAGGCATTCCACCCCAAATAATGTAATCATCAAAAGTTCTTTCTAATTCATATTTATCTTTATCTTTAATATCTTTAAGTTCACACACTTCATCAAATGTAAATGGATAAATTTTAAAGCTTACATATCTTCCAGCAATATGTGTTGCTAATTCTCCAGAAAGTAAGTCACTATTAGATCCTGTAATGAATATTGAAATATTCTCATTATATTTAGCTTTAAGGGAATTTACGACTTTTTCCCATCTATCTACATTTTGAATCTCATCAAAAAATACATAATATTTATTCTTATTAATTAATTTTATTTCAATAAAATCGTTGAACTTCTTAGCATCGTTTATATCTATATAGTCTGTGAATTCAAAATTAATATATATTATCTGTTCATCTTTTACCCCGCTTTGTCTTAACTCATCCATTATTTGATTTAATATAACTGATTTACCGCATCTTCTAATTCCGGTTATTACTTTAATTAAATCCTGTTCATAAAATGGTCTAATTTTTTTTAAATACTTTTCTCTTTTTATCATATTATTCATCACCAATTACATTATAACTCTAGATATTTTAATTGTCAATTTTGTACACTGTACTATACAAAATTACCATTTTTACCATTTTTGTATAGTAGAACTATTTATTCTTATCTTTAGCTACATTAAGAATAATACCAACACTAGCCATAGTAACTAGTAAAGATGAACCTCCATAAGATAGAAATGGTAAAGTAACTCCTGTTACTGGTACAAGTCCAATAACAACGCATATATTTAAAACAGCCTGAAGAATTAATGAGATAACTAACCCAAATGAAAGATATTTTCCAAATAAATCATTACATTCTAAACTTACTTTAAGTGTGTTGTAAAATAAAGTTAAAAACAAAAAAGCAATTACTAATATTCCAATAAAACCAAACTCCTCACTTATAATTGCAAAGATAAAATCTGTTTGAGGCTCTGGCAAGTAAAAATGTTTCTGAATAGAATTACCAAAGCCTTTGCCAAAAAGACCTGATGGTCCAATTGCATATAAACTTTGGATAATCTGAAAGCCAGAACCCAAAGGATCACTCCAAGGATTTAAAAATGATAATATTCTTGCAAGCCTATATGGAGCTATTATAATAAGCCCTGCTATCCCCCCAAGACCAAGAACTCCCATTATACCAAAAAAGGTAAGTTTAGTATTTGTAATAAATAACATAAACATTAAACTAACAACAATAACCATACCTGTCCCAAAATCGGGTTCTAGCATGATTAGACCAAAAAAGAGAAAAATAACAAGTAAAATTGGCATTATTCCCTTCCTAAAAAATTTAACTTCCTTTTCATGATTAGATAAATATTTAGCAGTAAATATAATTAAAGCAAGTTTAGATAGTTCACTAGGCTGAAATCCAAAAGCACCGACCCCAAACCAACTTCTAGAACCATTTCTAACTTGTCCTATTCCCGGGATTAATACAAGAACTAATAAAATTAAAGAAAGCAAAAGAATCTTGCTAGCGTGTTTTTTATATAATTTATAATCAACTCTACTTAATACATATATTCCGATTAAACCAACTAAAAAAAATAATCCTTGATGTTTAACATAATGAAAAGTATCACCAAACCTATAATTACTCCAAATGCTACTAGCCGAATAAATCATTAAAATACCAATGATCTCTAAAAAAAATGCAGATAAAAAAATTAGTAGGCTTTTTTTCACATAATCACCTACTAATATCTTATAACCAAACTCCGTAAATAATTCCAATCATTGCTAGGAATAAACCTACTACCCAAAATAATTTAACGATATCTGTCTCTTCCCAGCCTAGTTCCTCAAAATGATGATGGAGTGGAGCTTTTAAGAACACTTTTTTATGGAACTTTCTAATCGCAATAATTTGAATCGCACTTGATAAAGTTTCAACAACAAATACACCACCAATTAAAAGTAATGAAAGTTCATGTTTCGTTAAAATTGCAATTGTTGCAAGTGCTCCACCTAACGCAAGAGAACCAGTATCACCCATAAACACCTTAGCTGGATGTGTATTAAACACTAAGAAACCCAAAATTGCTCCGCACAAAACAAATGCAAATATTGCTATTTCTTGATATCCACTAATCCATTTAGACCCCCAAGCAATAACACCATAAGCCATTATTGCAACAACACTTAAACCTCCAGCAAGTCCATCTAATCCATCAGATATATTAACCGCATTTGTCGTTCCAACAAGAACAAGTAAAATAAATAAACCAAACGCCCAGCCTAGAGATACATTAATTCCAAGTGATGATATAACTAAATTAGAGTCTCCACCGTTATTACGATAAATAATATAGAAGACTACCGCAATAGCAGTTTGAAGTAAAAACTTAACTCCTACACTAAGTCCATCATTATTATGATACTTAACCTTTAAAAAATCATCAATAAACCCAAGAGCACCATATGCCAAAAATACAAATATCAAGATAATTAAATTAGAATTAAATTCAATACTACCTCTTAAATATAAAATAAGCATAATAAGTATCGTTGGAATAATAAAGATTAAACCACCAATAGTTGGTGTACCATCTTTCTTTAAATGCCTTTCATTTATAAGTTTACTAACACTTTGACCTACATGAAGTTTCTTTAGAAGTGGTATTAAAATAACCGCTGCAACTAAAGATAAAACAAAGCCAAGCATCAGTCCTAAAACGGATTTTGCTAATATTAACATTTCCTTCACCTCAAACCTATTATACTATTTTTATTTTTTTTAGTAAACAAATTTTACATTTTTGTGTTAATATAAAACATCCTTTACAATTAAATATATTACAAAGTCTTATATTCTTTGATAAGTTCTTCGTATTTTTTAGTATAACTTGATTGTTGAACTTCACAAATATGCTTAGCCCCAAGCAAAAGCATTAATACACGTGACTGACCAATACCTCCACCTATTGTATAAGGAAGTGCCCCTTCAATAAGCATTTTATGAAATGGATAGTCCAATCTTTCTTCAGCATCTGCTTTTTTTAGCTGACTTACCAAAGACTTTTCATCTACTCTAATCCCCATGGATGTTATCTCAATTTCTTTATCAAGAACTTTATCCCAAATAAGTAAATCCCCATCTAATGCCCAATCATCATAATCAGGACTTCTTAAATCATGAACTGAACCATCTTTAAGTTTATCCCCAATTTGCATAATAAAGACTGCACCATATTTTTTCGTAATTAATCTTTCTCTTACTTTAGCACTCTTATCTGGATATAATGAAAGTAATTCACTACTTGTTATAAAAGTTACTGTCTTTGGAAGTTCTAAAGCTAGAAACGGATACTTCTTTTTTAATAAAATACTTGTTTGTCTTAAAGTTTTATAAATAGATCTTACTGTCATCTTTAAATAATCAATAGTTCTATCTGTTTTAAGAATTACCTTTTCCCAGTCCCACTGCTCAACATACATTGAGTGAACATCATCAAGTTCTTCTTCCTTTCTGATTGCTTTCATATCCGTATAAAGGCCAGTATGAACTTCAAAACCATATTTACCTAAAGCATATCTTTTCCATTTAGCTAAAGAGTGTACTATTTCAAAATACTCCTCATCTCTTTTAAAACCTACAGCTGTCTCTACCCCAGATAAATCATCCTGGAGTCCAGAATCCTTTCTTACGAATAATGGACTACCTACTTTTGTAAGTGATAGTCTTTTTTCTAGTTGTTTTTCAAATATTTTCTTTGTATCATCAATCATTTTAATTTTTTCTAATAAACTAATTTCCTTTTTCATTTTTTATCCTTCTTTCTCATTTTTTTAAGATACTTGTAGGACATATCTTTTTTATCTCACTTTCTTTTTTATACTTTGTAGAAATTCTTCTTTAGTAAACGTTGCTTCTTCCTTTAAACCAGTGCTTGCATAATATGCTGGTCTTTCTTCAAGTGATTCACCCTTAAGTAACTCATCTACCATGATATAACTAACCGGTAAGCATGCACCCATAAAAATACGTGTTTTCTCTTCTATATCAAGCAAATGTGCTTCATCCTTTTTTATAAGACTAGCTTCCGGTATACATTCTGTTACTTTATCAAATGTATAATGCTTTCTTAAAATCAAACTTTCAATAAAGGAGCAAAAGCGCTTACTATAATCTTGAAGAGTACTTACTTTTAAAGCATCTTCATCATACATTTTCTGATGCTCACTACCCTTTTTCTCAACATAAGATAGATATTTTTCAAATGTATCATCCTTCATACCATAAGTTTTAATAAATAACTCAAGTATATAAGGTAGTTCATATTCCTCAAATAAATCTCTTATATATAAGTACCAAATACTTCTTAGAGCTTCATCAGTTAGAAATGGATACATCTTATAAATTTCATATATACCTTTAATTGTATCTTTATCTACTAAAACACTATAAGGTCCACCAAAACTTTGAAATTGTCTTATAAAAAGCTTATAAGTATCTATATCTAAGTAAACATCTCCTAAAACCTCAATTAAATATTTAGTTCTTGCAAGTCTATCACTTTCCTTAAATATTTCTTTTTTAAACATTTCATCACTCATTTTAAGATAATCACTTAATAAGAATTTTTCTTTATCTTCTTTAGTAAAATACTTCATAATGTCACCTCTTTTCTATATAAAAATACCCGTATCATCCTACAAATAAGGACGAATACGGGTATCCGCGGTGCCACCTTAATTTATTACTATATATACATATATTTATTAGTAATCTCTTTTTTCAGTTCCAACAAACCTAGCAATAAGATAACGGATTGCTTCCCGAACTAGTCTACTAAGCACAAGCCTTTCGGTAGTTTGCTCAAAGGTGTTCTTTCACAAAAATCTTATAATCAGTTTCCACTATACCTGACTCACTAGTATAAGAGTTAATGTTACTTTTCCTCTTCATCGCATAATCATAATACCACAATTGTTCGTATTTGTCAAATTTTTCTATTCTTCCAAGTATAACTTTACAATTCCTGTTTCTTTTACCCACCTATTTTCTGGCTCTTGATAACTAACTTTTGCCCCAGTACCCGCATACTCAATTTTAAAACCTTTAAGCATTTTTTTAGCGCTATCTAAATCCATACCAACTACACTAGGAACATATTTATACTTCTCATCAAGCCATGTATATTCTCTTGTTTTATCACTAGGCGTAGCCACATATCCCATAATGTCAATCAAGCTTAATAGAACATTTTTAGCAATAGGAGCTGCTACAGTCCCACCATACTGAGTAACACCCTTTGGATTATTAACTGCAACATACACTACATAATCAGGTTTATCTGCAGGAAATATTCCAATAAAAGATAAAATATAATTACCGACCATATACCTACCATTACTTACTTTTTGAGCAGTACCAGTTTTCCCACCAACCCTGTAATTTTCAATATAAGCATTCTTACCAGTACCATTAGCAACAACACTTTCTAACGCATATCTAACAAGATTAGATGTCTCTTCACTAATAACTTTTCTAACAAACTTGGGCTTACTTAACACAACCATCTCATTAGTTTCACTTTCACTAATACTTCTAACAATATAAGGAGTATAAAGATTACCTCCATTAACCGCAGCACTAACTCCTCTTATTTGCTGAATTGGCGTAACACTTATTCCTTGACCAAAAGAAGTCGTCGCAGTTTCAACTGGTCCCATCTTATCCAAACTAAACATAATTCCCTTAGCTTCTCCATTAAGATCTATGCCTGTTTTTTCACCAAAACCAAATTTATTTAAATAATCATATAAAAGTTCAGTCCCAAGCCTTTGCCCAAGCACAACAAACCCTGGATTGCTTGGTGTTACCATTGGAACAGAAAATAGCATTTTTCCCTTTATTTTCAAGGGTTCCACTAAGAGTTCCAGTGTTCTTATGTAGGCTATTTTGAATCTCTTTATCACCAAAAGAACATTTTTTTGGATAAAAATTTGATAACTCAAGTTTTTTTATTTTGTTATCAATTTCTAATTCTCTGTATATTGTATCCGCATTAAAATTGAAATAAATAATTAATCTTACATGTTTTCTATCGCCATTTATTTTTTCAACTTCTACTCTTTCAACTAATATTCTCATTAAATTAGGTAGCTCTTTTTGTAAATCAGCTTTTGAAGTAAGAGTATTTCTAACTTCTATTATTTTTTCCTTTAATTTTGTAATTTCTGCATTAGGATTATTAAGTGTATAAATTTTCTTTTTTAAGAAATTAATTTCATTATTAAACTTATCGTTTCTTTTCTTAAACTCTAAATCATCAATCATTCCTTTAATACTCAAATCTAATAATTTATTCTTTTGGTTTTCTATTTTTGCAATTTGATTGTTTATGCTTTCAATATTATCAGAGCTATTATTACTGCTTATAATATTCTCATATTCATTTATTACCCCATTTAAATATTCTTTTTTATTATCTATAAAATCACTAAATATTTGTACAAATATCTTATCTAGATATTCTTCTCTTAAGATTGGTGAAGCACAGGCACCAACCCCTTCTGTCTTATATTTCTTACAAGACCATGTAGGATTATTTGCTCTATTACTTCCACCAGCTCTTATAAATACATTACCACAATCCTTACAATATAATAAACAGCTATATTTTGCAGTTTCTAAAGATTTTTCAGAATTTAGAATGTGTCTTGCAGGTGATTTTTTTCTCATCTCATGAAGTTCATTTGCTTTATTCCATAACTCTTCAGATACAATTGCCGGAACTCTATCATCATGCTCAATTATTTGTCTATCTTTTGAAACTTTTTTCTTTTTATGTGTTTTATAATTTTCAACCTCAGTTAATCTAGCAGTATAATACCCTTTATATCTAGGATTAGTTAAAAATTTTGCCATAGTTGTATCAGAATATGGTTCCCCTTTTGAATTTAAATATCCCATTTTTGCAAGATCTTGTCCTATCTTCTTAAGACCAACTTTCCCAGATGCATAAGTTTCAAAAAGATAAGTAATTATTGGTGCTTCTGCTGGATTAATTTCATATCTTCCATCTTTTTTGAAATATCCAGTTAAATTACCACCAATAAGTTTTCTATCTTTAATCATTCTATTAATACCAAATTTAACTCTTTCAGAAAGTTTTCTAACTTCATCTTGAGCCAAGCTTGACATAATTGTAAGTCTAAACTCCGAATCTTCCCCTATCGTATTAAGATTATCTGATAAAAAATATACAATAACTCCCTGTTTTAATAAATACTCTGTATATTTTATACTATCAACAGTATTTCTTGAAAACCTTGATATCTCTTTTGTAACTATCATATCTATTTTTCCAAGAGTAGCGTCCTCAATCATTTTTAGAAATTTATCTCTATTTTTTACAGCAGTCCCACTAATTCCTTCATCTATATAACCACCACAAAATACCCAGTTTTCATTTTCCGTTATCATTTCTTCAAAATAGTTTTGTTGGTTCTCCAAACTATTTAATTGATCGTCCTTATCTGTTGAAACACGAGCATAATATACTACTCTAAGTGGCATATCATAAATCGTTTTTCCTTTTCTTAAATCTTCCCTTGCTATTTTTATATCCATTATTTCTCACTCTCCTTTCATGTCCTTAAAAAGCAAAATAACTAGGCTGATGACATGCTACCATGATTTTTCCCTATAGTTAAACAATCATTAATCTTGTCTTTATATTCATTTTTTATTTTTGTCATTCTTCCAAGTATTGATTGTTCCATCAAACTAAAAACTTTTAAATCAATTACTTTACTCTCATATAATTCTCTATTTAAAATTAGTCGCCATTCTAATAATTTATATTCCAAAGGCAAATGTTTGGTACTACACTTTATTTCAATATCATCTGTATTATACATGTTATACCGTCCTCATCAAACTATATGAGATAAAGATATAAATAATACTTAAAAACTATCACTAAAAAAGAATAGAAATTCTTTTAGAAAATCTATTCTTTATTTAACTTTATTTATAATTTTTTTAAATGTTTTAATTTACTTCATACTATAATATACATTTTTTTACTTTTCCCAAACTGCATAAAGAGTTGTATCTTCTGCAAGTAATACTTTGTTATAAATTGGAGTTTCATTTTTATCAACCCAACCTTTAAAAACATAACCATCTCTTGTTGGTTCTTTTG
>CAKOOK010000004.1 GCA_934098515.1 uncultured Bacilli bacterium | reverse complement strand
GATTGGGTAGAAAAATTGAATGCATTTTTGCAATTTAATGGTAAAGAAATATTACACAGTGCAGGGAAAATATCGGCAAATGTAGCAAAAGAATTAGCTTATAAAGAGTATGATAAATTTAAAGTTAAACAAGATAAATTATATAAATCCGATTTTGATAATTTTTTAAATGAAACAAGAATGATAGAGAATGGAAGTGATAAATAATGGATATGTACCAAAAAAGAGAAATGAGAAAAAATAAAAAAATGAACGAAAATACAAAAAGTTTACCATCTACGAGTATCAATTGGTATCCAGGCCATATGGCTAAAACAAAAAATGAGGTAAAGAAGATAATGCCTTTAATTGATGTAGTATTTGAACTTATAGATGCTAGAATACCTTATTCATCAAAGATGAGAGATATTGATGATATTATCAAAAACAAATTTAGAGTTTTAGTTATGACTAAGAAAGATTTATGCGATATATCAGTTACTAATAAGTGGATTAATTACTATGAAAATTTAGGATATAAAGTAGTTTTAACTAATTTAAGTAGTGGTGATGATTATAAGGATGTACTTAATGCAACTAGTGAAGTTATTAATAAGATAAATGATATTAGAAAAGAAAAAGGCTTAAAGCCTAAAGAAATTAAAGCTTTAGTAATGGGAGTCCCTAACGTAGGTAAAAGTACATTTATTAATAAACTAGCTCATAAAAAGGTTGCTAGTACAGGAAATAAACCCGGAGTTACTAAAAGCAATACATGGCTTAAAACTAAATATAATATGGTTATCCTAGATACCCCTGGTGTATTATGGCCTAAGATGGATGATAAGCTTGTCGCTTATAACCTTGCAGCTACTGGAGCAATTCGTTTAGAAGTACTACCAATTAATGATGTTGCATATCACATCTTAGAGTGTTTAAATAAATATTATCCTAATAAATTAAAAGAAAGATATGGATTAGATAAACTAACTGATGATACTTTAAGTGATTATGATATTATTAAAAATAAACTAAATATAAAAGGGGAAGCATCATTTAATATTATTAGTAAAACTATTATAGATGATGTAAGAATGGAATACATAAAAGGAATAACTTTAGATAGGAATGATAATTAATGGGCGTAAAATGGAAAGAAGAAGATTCTCTTGCCTTAGAGCAAGTTTTATTTGAAGAATTAGAACTAAATAAATTATTATCTATTGATAAGCAGTATGCTTTCTTTAAAGACTTTATGAAATATTTACAACATAACCGTTCAGAAGAAATTAAAGGTAGAACTTCAGAGAGTTTAAGAAATAATATAAGAGATTTTAAAACATTTTGTTTTGAACTTGGGTTTACTCTAATAGATGTTATTCATATTCTTAGAATGAGCCCATCTATCTTAAACATATCTATTGAATCCTTAAGAGATAAATATGCATTAATGGGACTAATTGATGATCATAGTTATCATTTAAGAAAGACTAAACTTATACTTAATCCAGATGATTATAGAGTTAGTAATGAGCTAATCTACGCTAGATATATGCTTATGAAAACTTTAGATTATCCTAGTATTAATTGGAGTAATATGGTTCACGCTAGTGAGAAAGAATTTGCCAAGATATTCGTTAAAAAAGATGGTGGATATAATAAACCATATAAAATTTTTAGTAGCCCAGATAATCTTACAAGGGATAATCTTTTAAGAATGTTTCCATATGACAGAGAGTTTGTTTCAAGTTTAAGGAGTAAAGAAGTAAATGAAAAAAGTAATCGAGACAGTGGATCTATTAAGTTATGAAAATAATTTATATGGTAGTGGCATAAATTATATTGCAGGTGTAGACGAAGTAGGACGTGGTCCACTAGTTGGGCCAGTAGTAGCAGCTGCTGTAATATTACCTAAAGGATATAAATTAGAAGGACTAACTGATTCTAAAAAATTATCTGAAAAAAAACGTAATACTTTTTATGATATTCTTATGAAAGATGCCATTGCCATAGGAGTAGGGATTAAAAATAATAAAGTAATAGATGAAGTTAATATTTATGAAGCAACTAAGTTAGCAATGAAAGACGCTATTAATAATTTATCTGTAAGACCGGAACATGTTTTGATAGATGCTATGCCATTAGAGCTAGATATTCCTACAACCAGTATTATTAAAGGTGATGCCCTAAGTGAAAGTATTGCCGCAGCAAGCGTAATTGCTAAAGTTACCAGAGATCGAATGATGTATGAACTAGATAAAGAATATCCTGAATATGGATTTGCTAAGCACAAAGGCTATCCGACAAAAGAGCATATAAATAATGTAAAGCAGTATGGCTTACTTGATAATTACAGGTTTACATTTAAGCCAATTAGTGTTTTAATAAATGATGGTGATTTTAGTGAAAGACAAATTAGGAAAACGCATATTTAAAAACACAACTCTAATGAGTTTATATATATTTAGTTTGGAAATGATTGTTAGACTTAATACTAGTAGTCATTTTTTTAGTGTTTCATTGATTAGAATTTTCATATCTTCAGTAATATTTGGTACACTTTTAAGTCTTATTATAAGTAGCTTTAGTTATAGGGGTAAAAATATAGTAACAAGTATTATTGCTTTTCTTTTAATGCTCTATGCATGGGTAGAAATCAATTTATATTCATACATGGGCTTTTTTATGGGAGTAGGTAATGCAGAACAAGGTACTAAGATAACAGACTATATTAAAGATTTTGTTGGAGCAGCACCACTTAAAAGTTATTTAGTAATTATTCCCTTTATTATCTTGTTAGTACTAGTTTGGTATTTATTTAAAGCTTATAGACTAAAGAAATTAGAAAAAACTATTTACTTTATATTTAAAAGAGAAAGTGCTTTAACTAAGACTTTAGCCCTTTTATATACTGCTCTTGCTTTAGTAATTACATCTTGCTTATATTTCAGTACATTAACATTATCATTTATGCAAAATAAAAGCCAGGCAGTTCCTAACAAAGTTTTATTATTTTCAAGTGATAACTCTAACTTATCAGTTAGTCAGTTCGGTATCTTTACATATGGCTTTAGTGATATTATTTGTAATATATTCCACATAGAAGTAAGTGAAGACTTATCTAGTAACTCTGCATTTAGTAATCAAATAGGTAATTCAAATGTGAATGCTGACTATACAAGAACTATTGACGATACTGCATGGAAAGCTTTAATTGAAAATGAAGTTAATAAAACATATAATAAGCTTAATAATTACTTTATAAATAGAACTATCACACCTAAAAATGAATATACTGGTATCTTTGAAGGTAAGAATCTAATTGTAATACTAATGGAATCAACTAACGAAATCTTTATTAATGAAAAAGAATATCCAACACTTTATAAACTATATACTGAAGGATTTAGCTTTAGAAATAACTATAGTCCTAGAAATAACTGTAGTACCGGTAATAATGAAATGACCAGTATGACAAGTTTATTTACAATTAATAATACATGCACAGCAAACACTTATAAAAAGAATGTTTATCCAGAAGCAATCTTTAATATATTTAATAATAAAGGTTATACTACAAGTAGTTATCATGATTACGCTGAGTATTACTATGCAAGAAGAACGTTCCATCCTAACATGGGTAGTATGGCTTATAGAAATGTTACCGAACTTAAAATACCATGGAGTAGTGTTTATGAAGAGTGGCCTAGTGATACAGAACTTGTTGAAAAAGCAACGCCTTACTTTATAAATGAAGAACACTTTATGGCATATCTAACAACAGTAACACCTCATCAACCTTATACGGTATCAAGTGAAATGGGTGATAAACACTTAGATGAATTTAGTGAATATGACTATAGTATTAATACAAAAAGATATATGTCTAAATTAAAAGAATTAGATGCTGCCTTAAAACTTCTTTTAGAAAAACTAGAAGCAGCAGGTAAATTAGACGATACTGTTATTGCTATATTTGCCGATCACTATCCATACGGACTTACTACTAAACAAATTAATCAGGTACTTCCTTATGATGTTACAGTTAATAATGAAGTAGATAGAACGCCTATGGTAATATATAATAGTGCAACTCCTGGTAAAGCAATTACTAAATATACAAGCATCATAGATTTGCTTCCTACACTACTTAATATGTTTAATATGGACTATGACCCAAGATTATATTTAGGAACAGACATTTTTAGTAATAATCATGGTAGAACAGTCTTTGCTGATGGCTCATGGCAAGATGATAAAGGATACTTCAGTGCTACAAAGGGAAACTTTATTCCAAAAGATAGCGAAAATACTTATACATCTGAAGAATTACTAGCAATCAACAGTGAAATTAACACTAGACAAAAAATGAGTGCCCTAGCAATTAAAAATGATTATTTTAATTATTTATTTAAAGAAAGAAGTAAATATGTTAATATAACAAGTAAGGAGGAGACAAATGAGTAATTTAGTTATAGTGGAGTCCCCAAGTAAAACAAAAACAATTGGTAAATATTTAGGTAGTAATTATAAAGTAGTTTCCAGCAAAGGACACATTAGAGATCTAGCAACCACTGGTAAATATGGTCTAGGTATTGATGTAGATAATAACTTTGAACCTAACTATACAACTATTAAAGGTAAAGCAAACGTTATTAAAGAACTTAAAAGTGATGCTAAAAAAAGTGATATGGTATATCTAGCAACCGACCCCGATAGAGAAGGGGAAGCAATAAGTTGGCATATTAAAGACGCTCTAGGTATTAAAGATGATAAATACGAAAGAGTAGTCTTCAATGAAATAACTAAAGATGCAGTAGTAAATGCCTTTAAAAGGCCTAGAAAAATAGATTATAATCTAGTTAAATCTCAAGAAACTAGAAGAATGCTTGATCGAATTATTGGTTTTAGATTATCTAAACTTATGCAGTCTAAAACAGGTGGTAAAAGTGCAGGCCGTGTTCAAAGTGTAGCTCTTAAACTTATTGTAGATAGAGAAAGAGAAATTGAAGCATTTATTCCAGAAGAATATTGGACTATAACAGCAGATTTTAAAGATTTTAAAGCAGACCTTGAAAAATATCATGGTAAAAAGATAGATGTTAAAAGTGAAGTCGAAGCTGATGAAATTTTATCTAAACTATCTAAAAGTTTTAATATTGAAAGCATCGATAAAAAAGAAAAAGAAAAGAAAGGTGTAATGCCTTTTACAACAAGTACGCTTCAGCAGGCATGTGCTAACAAATATAACTTTGGTGCTAGTAAAACCATGAAAATAGCCCAAAAACTATATGAAAGTGTTGATATCGGTACAGAGACTGTCGGATTAATTACTTACATGAGAACAGATAGTACAAGATTATCAGACGTATTTGTTAAAGATACATACTCTTATATTAAAAAAACTTATGGTGATGACTACGTAGGGCACGTAAAAGTTAGTAAAGCAAAAGAAAACGTCCAAGATGCCCACGAAGCAATTAGACCTACATCTATTACAAGAACCCCAGACTCTATCAAAGAATACCTAACACCAGACGAACTTAAAGTATATTCAATAATATATTATAGAGCCCTAGCTAGTTTAATGGCTAATGCTAAAGTTTTAGCAACTGTTATAAATTTAGAAAATAATGGTTATTTATTTAAAGCAACAGGTCAAGTAATAACATTTGACGGATTCTTAAAAGCATATAATAAATATATGGATAGTGAAGAAGTCATCTTACCAGACTTTAGTGATTACAAAACAAAAGTCATAGTATCTGAAGATATTGTAAAAGAACAGCATTTTACTAAACCAGCACCTAGATTTACGGAAAGCACTCTTATTAAAGAACTAGAAGCTCTAGGAATTGGTAGACCATCAACTTATGCTAAAATAATGGAAACAATTAAAGAAAGAAGCTATGTGAGAGTTCAAGATAAGAAGTTTTATCCAACAGATATTGGTATTGAAACTACAGATAAACTTCAAGAGTTCTTTGCAAATATTATAAATGTTAAATATACCGCAAACATGGAAAACGATTTAGATGAAATAGCTAATGCTAAAGAAGATAATATCAAAGTACTTAAAACATTCTATAATGAATTTGAGCCTTTAGTAAAAAAAGCTTTCAGTGAAATGGAAAAAAAGGAAGCCGAAGAAACTGGTGAAAATTGTCCGGAATGTGGGGCACCACTTGTAATAAGAACTGGTAAATATGGAGAATTTACTGCATGTTCTAACTATCCAACTTGTAAATACATTAAACCAAAAGAAACAAGTATAGTATGTAAATGTCCATCATGTGGTGGTAATATAGTTGAAAAGCACTCTAAAAGAGGAAAAATCTTCTATGGATGTGATAACTATCCAAAATGTAAAATGGCTTACTGGGATAAACCAACTGGTGAAACTTGCCCTGAATGTGGAGCACTGCTTACTGAAAAGAACAAAAAAATAAAATGTTCAAGTTGTACATACACAGAAAATTAGGTTAAGTGCCTAATTTTTTTATTTTAAACATAATTTTTATAGATAGACTTTTCTCTATAATTCTAGTAAAATAATATTATATTAGAGGTGAATAAGCTTGGGAAAGTTTGTTAATATAAAAGATAATGATTTTGAAAGTACGTTATGTGAATTTTTAGACCCTGATTTAGTATACGTACCATATGATAAGAGTTATAAGCTATGTATCAAAGATGGAGATAAAGTGTGCTTTAATGATGCTATTTTAAAAAGTGATAGTAATACTATTTATAGTCCGATTAGTGGAGAAATTAAAGGTGCTACTAAGATGATTTGCGATGGTGAGTATAGGCCTTGTATTGTTATTGAAAATGATTATGAGGAAAGAAAAAGAAATATTACTTATAGTAAGCGCAATTTAAGACTTTATGATAAATTAGAAGCATCTAGCCTAATTAAAAGTTATACTGACATAAGTGAACCTATCAAAGGAGAAACACTTATTATTAGTGGTTTTGATAAGGATCCTTTTGAACATGTATGCTCTAGTATTATTTGTGAGAATACGGATAACTTACTTGAGTGTATTGATGCTTTAATTAGTATTTTTGATTTTCATAAATGTTTCTTAACTGTAAATAGTGGTGATTCAGATGTAGTAAGCTCTTTAGTTAATTACATTGGTACTTATCCTAATATTGATTTAAGGCTCATGCCTTCGGAGTATCCATTAGGTTTTAAAGATATTTTAGTTAAAGAACTTGTAAGTAATAATAAGATGGATAAGGGTATTTGCTTTCTAAGCGTAAGTGAAATTATGGAAATATACCATGCCCTTAAGAAAAGAAGACCCAGTGATAAGACTTATATCTATATTAAAGTGCCTGGGGCTAAGGGAAAAAGTTTTCACGTTAAAAACAGTTCTTCTTTTAAAGATATTATTAATAGATATTATGGTATGTTTGATGATAAAAAAGTTATAATTAATGGCTTAATGAGTGGATATGAAATAAAGAGTCTTGATGGTGTTGTAACACCAAAAGTAAGAAGTATCTTTTTAATAGATAAAACTAATATTAAAGAAGAAGATTGCATTAACTGTGGCTTATGCAATATGGGCTGTCCGATGGGGTGTGATCCTTTACTTAATTATAAAATGGATAAATGTATTAAATGTGGACTATGCACATACATGTGTCCTAGTAAAAGAGAGGTAGTAAAATGAGTACTTTTGTAAGAGAAGAGACAAACATTAAAAAAATAATTAGTTATCTTTATATTAGTATTATTCCTCTTTTAATATTTGGATTTTATAAAAATGGAATTAAAAGTTATGATGGCATATATATACTTCATCCACTAATACTAGATTTAGTCGGTTTTGCCTCTGGAGCACTTGTAAGTATTATCTTAGAAAAGAAAAAACCATTAACAAGTTTTTATCCTTTTTATGGGCTTCTTAGTGCTTCACTAGTATTTCCAAATACAAGTATAATTGTTTTTGGCCTTATATGTTTTATATCATTATTCATTTATAAGAAGATTAATAAGAATAATGTAAATATAGTATGTGTCATAGCTTTAATTGTTATTCTAATAAGCAATTTTTATGAAACCAGTTATTTAAATTTAGTTATAAATAGCAATACCAATTTAGATGGACTAGATTACTTACTTGGAAAGGGTAGTGCAGGACTTAATGCATCATGCACGCTTCTATCTCTTGCATGTTATCTTTATTTATCTACTAAAGACTTTTATAAAAAAGAAATACCTTTATATAGTTTTCTTATTTATAGCATCTTAATGGTTATTTATTTAAGCTTTATTGGTGATATTAATAGCTTGTTTGTTAGATTACTTTCCAATGGAACTATCTTTAGTTTAGTGTTTGTAAGCACAATGGGAACTACTAGCTCATATACTAAAAGAGGAAGAATATGTTATGCATTAATTTTAGGAATCTTAATGTTTATTTTATCATTTAGCTTCCCATCACTTGCAGTAATTAGTGCAATATTCTTAACAAGTATCATGCATAAATATATTGATAAACTATTAAAATAAAGGAAAATTCTACCTAAAATGGTAGTTTTTTTATAAAAAAATGTGAAAATTTGCAATTTTTGTCAAAAAAATAAAGGAAATAGGCATGTTATGGGTAATAAATAATATATAGAGGGTTTATTTAAGGTGATATATGTGGCAAGGATTGCAGAAGAAGATATAAATAATATTAGAAGTAACGCTGATATAGTTTCTATAATTGGTTCTTATATTAAATTAGAGGCTAAAGGTAAAAATTATTTTGGGATATGTCCATTTCATAACGATCACAACCCCAGTATGAGTGTATCACCAGATAAACAAATATATACCTGCTTTGTATGTGGAGCAAGTGGTAATGTCTTTAGTTTCGTTCAAAATTATGAAAACGTTTCTTTTATCGAAGCAGTTAAAATAATTGCTGATAAAATAGGTTATAATATAAACATAAACATCAATGAAAATAGAGTTAATCAAAAGTATTATGATATGACGAATCTTGCCAGTAAGTACTTTGTTAATAACTTAAATGGTACTAGTGGAGATACAGCCAGAAAATATTTAATTAATGAGAGGCACCTAGATGAAAAAACAATTGAAGAATTTAATATAGGGTTTGCTTCTAATGATAACAATTTAAGTAAGTTACTCAAAAGTAAAGGATATAGTGATAAAGAAATTATTGATGTATCTCTAGCAAGCTTTGGAAGTACTGGCCTCTTAGATTTATTTAGAGGAAGAATTACTTTCCCAATAAATAATGATAAAGGAGAGCCCGTTGCTTTCTCAGCAAGAATCTTTAATGGCGAGTCAGATAGTAAATATATAAACTCCAGGGAAAACGTTATCTTTAAAAAAGGCAATATCTTGTTTAACTATGATAAATGCAAAACAGAAGCATCTAAAGAGAAAAAAGTTATCTTAGTTGAAGGCCAAATGGATGCAATTAGAGTTTACTCATCTGGAATAAAATACGTTTGTGCTTCTCTGGGAACAGCTTTAACTGATGAACATATTAAACTACTTAAAAGGCTTAACGCTAAAGTTATCTTGTGTATGGATAATGATAAAGCAGGAGAAAAAAGTACTTTAGCAAATGGTGAAACTCTTATTAAAAATAATCTAGAAGTTATGGTTGTGAGGCTGTCTGGAGAAAAAGATCCAGATAGTTACATTTTAAAATATGGTGTTGATGCTTATCGTGATGCGATTAATAATGCAGTAACATACTTTGACTTTAAGATGAACATGCTTAAGAGTGAAAGTAACTTAAATAAAGCCGATGAGCTTGCTAACTACATTAACTCAGTTATTGAAGAACTTAATAAGAGTAATGATGATATTTTAAAGAGTGTTACTATTAGTAAACTAGCAAGTGAGTACAATTTAGATAAGAAATTATTAGAAAGCAAGCTTATTAAGAAAGAACCAGTTAAAATAACCCCAGTAAAAATAAATAAAAGAAAATTAAGCCGTAATGAGAAAAGCGCTGAAGCACTGATTAATATTATGATGAGCGATCCTAAATACATAAAGTTATACGAAAAAAGACTAGGCTACATTCCAGACAAAACTTACCGGCTTATTGCTAATGACATTCTAGCATATTATAAATTACATAACGCTTTTAATGTAGCTGATTTTATATCATATACTGAAAGTTATCCTTATAGTGACCTAATCTTAAAAATATTAAGTATTGAAGATTATAGTCCAGATGACTTTGAAATGCTTATTAAATATATTAAAAATTGGGATAATGAAGAAAAAATCAAAGAACTAAAAGAGGAAATAAAGAAAATAACAGATATCAATGAGAAAGAAAAAATTAATGATTTAATAATCAAAATAAAACGAGGGAGTGAAGAATATGAAGAAAATTAACGAAGTCAAAACATTTGACGAAAGAAAGGAAGAATTACTTGTATTAGGGAAAAAAGAAGGATTCATTACATTTGAACAATTAGCAGATGCCCTAAAAGGTTTAGACATTGACAGTGATGCTTTAGATGAATTATATAATCTATTTATAGAAAATGGTATTACTGTAGTTACTGGTGAAGAAAATAATAGTGGTGAAACAGCTGGCCCAGAAAATGTTAAAGAAGAAGAAGTTGAACTTTTAACTGATGAAGATTTAACTAAAGATATTAATATTAATGACCCAGTAAGAATGTATTTAAAAGAGATAGGACGTATTAGTTTGCTTAGTCCAGAAGAAGAAGCAGATTTATCTATTAGAGTAGCTAATGGTGATGAAGAAGCTAAAAATATCCTAGCTGAATCTAACTTACGTTTAGTAGTATCAATAGCTAAACGTTATGTAGGTAGAGGTTTACTATTCTTAGATTTAATTCAAGAAGGTAATATTGGTTTAATGAAAGCTGTTGAAAAGTTTGACTATGATAAAGGTTATAAATTTAGTACATATGCTACCTGGTGGATTAGACAAGCAATAACAAGAGCCCTAGCCGATCAAGCCAGAACTATTAGAGTTCCCGTACATATGGTTGAAACTATCAATAAGATGGCTAGAATTCAAAGACAGTTAACTCTAGAACTTAACCGTGAACCAACTGATGAAGAACTTGCTAAAAAAATGGGTATAAGTCCAGATAAAGTACGTGAAGTCATGAAGATTAGTCAAGACCCAGTAAGCTTAGAAACTCCAATTGGTGAAGAAGAAGATTCACATTTAGGTGATTTTGTTCCAGATGAAAGAAGCTTAAGCCCAGAAGAATATACAACTAATGAGATATTAAAAGAGGAAATTAAAAGCGTATTATCAACTTTACAACCTCGTGAACAACAAGTATTAGAGCTTCGTTTCGGGCTTATTGATGGAACAAGTTATACCTTAGAAGAAGTTGGAAAAAGATTTAACGTTACGCGTGAAAGAATTCGTCAAATAGAAGCAAAGGCATTAAGAAAACTTAGACATCCTTCTAGAGCTAAGAAACTTAAAGACTTTATGGTGGATTAATATGAAAATTAGTAAACGTTTAAAGTCCCTTGCAGGATTAGTTACTCTAGATGATAAAGTAGCTGATATTGGTTGTGATCATGCTTTATTAGATGTATACATGATTAAAAATAATATAACCAAAAAAGTTCTTATTGCAGATATATCTGAAAACGCTTTAGAAAATGGTATTAAAAATGTAAAAAAGTATCACTTAGATGATAAAATAACTGCTAAGTGTGGTAATGGTCTAGATGTTATTACTGACGAAATAGATACTGTTATTATATCAGGAATGGGTGCATCAACTATTATAAAGATATTATCTAGTAATAAACTTAAACAAATTAAAAAACTTATTATTGAGTCAAATAACGATCACTTCTTATTACGTAAATTTTTAACTAATAATGGATTTTATATATCTCATGAAGCAGTTATATATGATAATGGAAAATACTATATTAATATAATGTTCCAAAGAGGCTTTAAAAAATATAGTAAAAAAGAACTAATTTATGGACCAATTTTAATGAACTCTAATAAAGAATACTTTAATTACTTATTAAAGAAACAAACTGGTATCTTAGAAAATATTCCTAAATATAAAATAATTACAAGAATAAAAATGAGAAAGAAAGTCTTCTTTTTAAAGAGATTAGGTAATAGCAATGTATAAAAACGTTAAAAGATTAATTGACTTCTTTTTAGGGCTTGCTATTTTATCAGTAATCTGGCCAGTTATCATTATTGTTTATATTATTTTAAAAATAGATTTAGGGGGTAAAATAATATTTAAACAAGAAAGACTTGGTCTTAATATGAAGCCATTTATTATATATAAATTTAAATCTATGAAAGATGATACAACACTTTCTCATAATGAAAGAATCACTAAAGTTAGTTTCTGGCTTAGGCGAAGTGGATTAGATGAATTACCAAACATCTTTAATATTATTAAAGGCGATATGTCGTTTGTTGGTCCTAGAGCACTTATGGCTCATGACGATACAATGCCAAAAGAATTTTTAAATCCCGAAAGATATAAAGTTAAACCAGGTGTATTTGGCCTTGCACAATATCATGGAAGAAGAGATATCACAAACGATGATAAACTAAAATATGATTTAGAATACGTTAAAATTGAAAGCCTTAAAGTAGACGTTAAACTGTTCTTTCTAAGCATATATGAAGTAATAACAGAAATATTTGGGTATTTTAAAAAGAGCAAATAAATGCTCTTTTCTTATGCAAAAATATAATATACAACAGTGCCTAGTACACTACCAACCATTGATAGAATCATAATCCAAATGAATATCTTCATTCCTAGGCTTTTCTTTTTAGATTTATATGCCATGCTTCACCTCATGAAACAATTATACTAAAAAAAATATTAAAATTAAAGTATTTATTATTTATTTTTATTATGCTATACTTAATTTATAAGTAAAAGGTCGTATTTATGAAAGATTTTAAAAGAATAATAATTGGGGTCTTGGTTAGTTTGTTAATACTAGTATTGTTCCTAATTTTTTATGCAGTATATTATAAAAGCAATATCTTTTTAAGTTTAAGCAATATTAGCATTGTTAAGATTAATGATGATAAGACTAGTTTTGATATAAGTATTAAAGGAAACTCTAAAGAAGAATTTATCTGCACCGCTTATAATGATACATATAATACAAGCAGTCCATCAACTAATGGGGTATGCAATCTAACACTAAAAATAAGTAAAGATTATAAGATTTACCTTAAAAATAATTATCGAAAAACTAAAGAAGTTAATTTAACCGATTATGTAGATAATATTTTATCTTTTAATTTTGAAGATGATATTATTTATATGGTTTTAGGTGATAAAAAAAGTTTAAAATATGATGAGCTTGTTATTGATAATAATAAGAAGTTAAGTAAAATTAAATCTAGCAACGAAGACATTGTTAGTATTAATAATGGTGTAATGAAAGCTAATGCCACTGGCCAGTGTGAAATAAAGACAGAAAGTAAGAGTATAAAAATAGTAGTTACAGATATAATTGAAAAGCCAACCTACCATAAAGAGAAGAAAGAGGTTATTCCTTGCAATAGATATAGTAAGAGTGAAGCTGAACTTTTAGATAAGTTACTTAGCTTTAGAATAAATGAAAGTGGTTATAAAACAAGAGCTGGGGCCCTAGAGGCTGCTAGATTTTTAACACTAGAGTTTAAATATAGAATACCTTATTTTTATGAAAATGGTAGAGTTCATCCTAGTGGAGTTCACTTTGCTGATGGTGAAGGTCGTTACTACAAAGTAGGACTATACTTAGATGATTCTAAAAAAGATGATATTATTGCTTCTTATCGAGGACCTGCAATATGGGGATGTCCTTTAACAAACCTAGAACCAGCACCTGAATATGGTTATATTATGGGTTCTAAGAAACCCAATGGACTAGACTGCTCAGGATTCATTTCATGGACCTTAAAAAATGCCGGCTTTGATCCAGGAGATATTGGTGCAGGAGACAGTGACTATCCATATCAAATGACTAAATTAGGAGAATTTGTAAGATTAACACCAGAACTAATTAAATCTGGAAAAATTAGAGCAGGTGATTTAATCAATTACTGGGGCCACATTGGGATGATTATTGGAATAGACGAAGACAGTATTTATGTTGCAGAAAGCCTTCCAAACCTTGGTGGTGCTGTTGCTAAAAAATATTTAAAAACAAATATAGGAAATACCTTTACCCATGTTGTTTTAATGGATAAATATTATAAAAATGATGGTAATTTAACATCTATGTGGTCTTAAATTAAATAAAAAGTATATACTTAATTAGGAGAACGCTATGAAATTAAAAAATAATAGCAGTACCTTTCTAATTAAGTTTTTATTTGGCTTATTAATAATTGCTTTCTTATTTGGTGTATACATCTTTCTAAATTTAGATACAAGCGTTAAAGAAGGAATTATAACTAGTCTAAGCAATATTAAAACATCTATTAATGAACCACAAAACTTTATTATAATTCACTCTATAATATTATGTGTACTATTTGTTTTATCTTTATCAGTATTTGGAAGCATCTTAGTGCTATTTTATAATTTTTATGAAATAGCATCACTTGGTTTCTTTATAGCATCTATGATTAAATATAAAGGTATTTCGGGGCTTTTATTTGGTACAGGTGTATTTATATGTAATAAACTAGTTTGGCTTCTAATAATTAGTTATTTATGTATAATAAGCATTACCTACAGCATATCATTCATACAAAAACTTCATACAGATAAAAGTACTATTATTATTAAACACATTAAAAGATTAAGTATCCTTTTAGGAATAGCATTAATAAATGAAACCCTAATTTATTTTCTAAGCAATAAAATCATAAGCCTTTTGCTTTTTCTTCTATAATTTGCTATTATATATATGTGATATTTATGGAAAAAGTTGTAATTGGAATGAGTGGGGGAGTTGACTCTTCAGTAGCTGCTTACTTACTAAAAAAAGAAGGATATGAAGTAATTGGATTATTCATGCGTAACTGGGACGCCATGGTTAATGGGGACGTTTCTGGTAACCCAACTCTTAATGATAATATTTGTCCTCAAGAACAGGACTATAACGACGCTTTAGAAGTATGTAATAAACTAGGTATTCCTCTTCACCGTATAGATTTTGTTAAAGAATACTGGGATAACGTATTTGAATATTTCTTAAATGAGTTAAAACTTGGAAGAACACCTAATCCAGACTTAATGTGTAATAAATATATTAAATTTGATTTATTTATTAAAGAAGCTAAAAAACTAGGTGCAGATAAAATCGCTACTGGTCACTATGCTAGAATTGTTGGTAATAGATTATGTAGAGCTGCTGACCTAAACAAAGATCAAACCTACTTCCTAGCACAAGTCCCTGTCGGACAATTTAAAGATGTATTATTTCCAATTGGGCACTTAACTAAACCAGAAGTAAGAAAAATAGCTGAAGAAGCCGGTATACCAACTGCTAAAAAGAAAGACTCCACTGGAATATGTTTCATTGGAGAACGTAACTATCAAAAGTTTATCTCTAACTTCTTAAAACCTAATCCAGGTGATATTATTGATATTAAAACAGGTGATGTTATCGGTACTCATCAAGGCCTTATGAACTATACAATTGGTCAAAGAAGAAATGTTGGCGTATCTGGTAACTTAGAAAAACACTTTGTCGTAGGTAAAGATGTTAAAAAAAATATCTTATATGTATCATTTGGTGATGATCCAGAAGAACTTTATTCAGATGCTTGCTTAGTAGATAACGTAAATTTCATCTCGCCATCAAGACCAACATTCTGCACTGCAAAATTCAGATATCGCGGTAACGATTACGAAGTAATCCTTGAGTATTTAGAAAATAATGAAATCCTTGTAAAATACCCTGAAAAAGTTAAATCAGTTACCCCTGGTCAAGCATGTGTATTCTACCTAGGAGAACAATGTCTAGGTTCAGGAATAATTAAGACAGTAATGAAAAATGGTGAAAACCTTTGGTATTTATAAATAATCAATAAAATAAAAATATAGCCTTTAATTTTAGGCTTTTTTAATGCCAACTTACTTGACAAGTGAACGTAAACTGGGTACAATAATAATGTAAACAATAATGAATAGGAGAGAAATTAAAAATATTATGAAATATTTAAATGATATATTACAAGAATTAGGCATCTCTAAAGTTAGACTTGCCAAGTATTTAGGAGTTAGTAGACAAATGGTTTATAACTATTTAGAACTACCTAATTTAAGCAAATGGCCAAAGGAGAAAAAGATATCTTTACTTAAATTATTAGATATTGAAGATGGCGATGAAGAAACTATTAAAAATATTAAAGTCACTACAGAATACCTAATGGAAGTAGAAGATAGATTAAGCAAAGGATTAAAAGATAACATGCAAGGGGAGTATCTTGATTTAAAAGGATTAAAGAAAGAAGAGCAACAACTAGTAAGTGATATTTCTTTCTTAATTAAAGAAAAATTACTTGATACAGACGATCATGAAGAAAGTTATTATGCACTACTTTATATGTACCGTTTACTTCAATCTATTGAGAACATTCCAGAAATTAAATATATGCTTGCTTATATGAGTAAGGCAGCTGGGTTTACTAATCCAAATGAATTTAAATTTAATGAAGATAAACAATTTATGTTTGAAGGAATTGTCCATTCTGCCTTTACCCTTTACAATAGTGGAAATGCAAGTAAGAATAGGGTAATTGAATCCCACAATAGATTCGTTCAAGAAATTGAAACTCGTAAAGAAGAAAAATTGTCTCGTACTCAGCAACTTAATACTGTTAAGGTTCAAGCTCTACGTGAACTCGGTTATACTGAGATTAACACAGAAAATGCAGCTGAAGTTTACGAAAAAATTTACGAAATTGAATCTCGAAAAAAGAATTAAAAAAAATAACCACTTCCCCTACTTTAAATTTTCACATAAAAAGGGGAGTGGTTTTAATAAAACAATCTATATATCTATTAACTTATTAGCAAAAATTAATTATAGGTAACATAACTAATAATATAGTTATAAAATATATTCTTAAAAGATAATAATTAATAAGAGTATGATAGATTACAAATTTATATATTTATAATTTAATAAAATTTAGTTATAAATATCTTATAAATGAATTTATTGATTTATAGTTAAATCATTAAGGAATACAATTTATAAGCTTTTTTAAGTTTTAGTATAACTTCCTATAATGTATGTTATGTTAACTCTTACTTTTGATAATAATTTTGGATAATTTATAATATAATTCCTTATTAGTAAATCATTAATCTTTATAAACTAATTATTATAACTTTTAACTAAGTTATTTTTTTATTTCTAAATTCATTTTATATTTATAATTAATTACTCTTTATATATATTAATTCTTGATTTCTAATATGTAATATATATTTATTATATTTGATTATTAATTATTATATCATCATGCGTACGCATGTACTCAAATATAATATTTTATATTTTACTACTCTTTCCCCTTCTCCTTATATGTGTACAGTTACTTTACATATAGGCTAGGTGAGTATAAAAGTTATAAAACCAATAACAATACCTAATAAAATCCCTTTAATTACTGATAGCTTATTATATTTCTCAGTTTCCTTAAATATATCATTAATAGATATACTAATCATTATACTAGCAGTCATAAGTAAAATTATACTAATTAATGTATTAGACATATATTTATACAAAAATATATAAGCCAGAATTGCTCCAAGCGGCTCAGACAAACCGCTTATAAAAGTATTAAAAAAAGCTTTACCCTTAGATCTAGTACTATAATATATTGGAATTGCAATAGCTATACCTTCAGGAATATTGTGAAGCATAATTGCAATACTATACTTTAAACCTATTTTAATATCTATACTTGAACTTAAAAAAGTTAAAATTCCTTCTGGA
Source organism: uncultured Bacilli bacterium (assembly GCA_934098515.1). Classification (GTDB taxonomy): domain Bacteria; phylum Bacillota_I; class Bacilli_A; order RF39; family UBA660; genus CAG-533. Next base: position 72,067 of record CAKOOK010000004.1, on the reverse strand, counting down.
AGATTATGTAACATTAAAGCAATCATCGATAGTATACCTAATTTATACAAACTCCCCTTCTCTTTTTTAGATTTACTAATTTGTTTACCTATCAATCTATTTAAAATATAACCCAAAAACATTGCAATAATTAATATTAAAATAGCAAGGAAAATATTATACTCTTTTTTTAAATAAAAGAAACCTTCTGGAATCAAATCAGTAATAGATATTATCATCATTATTGTCATCGAAAAAGCAAGCGATGCTCCAATAAAATTACTTGTTTTAGATGGCTTAATATAAATAAACAAATAACCAATAAGTGTAGATAAACCAGCAATTAAAGATATTATAAATGGTAAAAATATTTCTTTCATAATAAAATATATGCCTTCTTATACCATTATTTTCCATTTATTAAACGAATTATAAAACTAATTTAGTACATAATAAGTATAGGAGGTAAGATATGAAAAGTAAAAACAAAGCTAAGGCTAGAAACTCAGCAAGAGAATCAGCAAAAAATAACTCTAGATGTAAAAACTCTGGATGTCATAATGAAAACAACGCACGTTAATCTTTAGGGAAATAAGTTTCATAGTCACTCTTTAATTTATTATTAGTCACATGTGTATAAATTTGAGTGGTACTTATATTTTCGTGGCCAAGAAGTTCTTGAATAATTCTTAGGTCCGCACCATTTTTTAATAAATGAGTTGCAAATGTGTGTCGTAAGGTATGAGGAGAGATGTCTTTCTTTATACCTTTTTTTAGTGCTTCTTTTTTTATAACTTTAAAAATAAACTGCCTACTTATCTTATCTCCCCTGTTATTTATAAAAATATAATCCGTATGTTTCTTATTAATTAATGGTCTATAATTGTTCATGTAATCATTCATAATATTTACAGCATAATCGCCTAGGGGAACAATTCTTTCTTTACTCCCTTTTCCCATAATTCTAATTAAACATTCTTCACTGTCATAATTAGGAGTCTTTATATTAACTAACTCACTAATTCTAATCCCAGAAGAGTATAAAAGTTCTAAAATAGTCTTATTGCGATAATCATAAGGAGATTTAACCTCAACATCTAATAATTTTCCTACTTCTTCCTCAGTTAAATATTCTGGCAAGTGTTTAGTAAGTTTAGGTCTAGATACCTTATCAGCTGGATTCCCACTTACTACTCCTCTTTTAATATTATAATTAAAATATGACTTAATTGACGTTATTTTATGAGCTACAGTAGTACTTTCTAAGTTTTTAATATATTTTAAATACTTTTCTAAATCTTCAGTATCCGATTCTAAAATATCTTTCTTTAAAAACTCTTCATATTTATTTAGATCGTTCATATAAGCACCTACCGTATTATCACTATAGGCACGTTCATATTTTAAATAATTACGATAGTTTTCTAGGTTTTCATTCATATATCATCACAATTTAATTATACATTTGTCTTTAGTTTTTTTCAAATATAATATATAATATTAGTTGGAGGAAAAACTTATGGAACTACTTGCAAATATTTTAAGACCAGAAAAGCTAAGCGACGTTATTGGGCAAAATCATCTTGTTGGTGATGGTAAAGTTATAAGCAATCTCATTCATAATAAGGTTCTTTTTTCAGTGATTTTATATGGGCCTCCTGGAACAGGTAAAACGAGTATTGCTAGTGCCATAGTTCATGAACTTAATATGACCTATAGAACACTTAATGCCGTAGTAAACAAAAAGGAAGACTTTGATATTGTTATTGAAGAAGCTAAAATGAATGGCTCAATGATCTTAGTTATAGATGAAATTCATAGAATGAATAAAGATAAACAAGATATATTACTTCCATATTTAGAGAGTGGTTTAATTACAATTATTGGTCTTACAACATCTAATCCATATCACTCAATTAATCCAGCAATTCGCAGTAGATGTCAGATATTCGAACTTAAGCCATTAAGTACCGACGATATAATTATAGGACTTAAAAAAGGAATTCAAAAACTAGAAGATATTACAATAGATGATGACACAATTAAAGCTATAGCAAGTTATTCAAATGGTGATTTAAGAAGTGCACTAAACCTTCTAGAAGTTTGCTATTATAGTTCTAGTGATAAAAAGGTTACTAAGGAAGTTGTAACTTCAGTTAATGGTAAAGTTCCCCTATTTGCTGACAAAAATGATTCTGGTTATTATGATACAATTAGTGCCTTTCAAAAATCCATACGTGGTAGTGATGTAGATGCTGCCCTATACTATTTAGCAGTCCTTTTAGAAGCAGGAGATCTAGATATCATTTTTAGAAGAATGAGCGTTATTGCTTATGAAGACATTGGCCTAGCAAATCCTGGAATCGGGCCTAAAGTGCATGCTGCAATCGAAGCTGTTAAACTACTTGGTATGCCTGAAGGAAGAATTCCATTAAGTGTTGTTGTAACTGAAATGGCCCTATCTCCTAAAAGTAATACCGCACATGTAGCATTAGATAGAGCTATTAATGTTGTACGTAAAGGTGGTGCTGGTAAAGTTCCTAGTCATATTAGAACAAATAGTCCACAATATAAATATCCACATGATTATCCTAAATATTATGTCAAACAACAATACTTACCAGATAATCTAGTTAATACAAAATTTTATAGTCCACACTTTAATAAATATGAAAATGGCCTAAATAAGGTCAATGAGGAGATGAAAAAGTAATGAGATGTGTAGTTATAGGTTCAGGGGCATTTGGCTTTGCTATCGCTGTTAATTTGCTTAAAAATGGCAATGATGTAACAGTATGGTGCAGTAGTAAAGATAAATTAAAAGAAATACAGGGTGGAAAAGAAATTATTCCTGGTATTAAAACACCTACGGAAATGAAATTTACTGATAGTATCAAAGATGCTGTAATAGATGCTGATGTTATTTATCTAATGACAAGTGCTAAATATATTGGTGATGTAACAAAAAAAATTAATAAATATGCTAAAAAAGATGCCGTTTACTGTATTGGTAGTAAAGGAATTGAACAAGGAAGTTGTGAGTTTGTTCATGAAGTATTTAAGAAGAACTCTAATAGTTGTAACTATGCAGTTATATCAGGCCCAAGCTTTGCAGTAGATTTAGCAAGTGGCGAACCAATTGGCTTTAGTTTAGCAGCATCTAATAGAAGAACTTCTAAATTAATAATTGAAACCCTATCAAGTAATAGTGTTAAATTAAGAAAGAGTTCTGATATGATTGGCGTTGAACTTTGTGGTTCAATTAAAAACGTTATTGCAGTAGCAGCCGGCATTATTACCGGTCTTGGTTATAATGAATCAACTAGAAGTTTCTTAATAGTTGAATCAATGCATGATATTAAATGGCTTATAAAAGTTTTAGGTGGCAGAAAGAAAACAATACTTAGTTTTGCTGGCATTGGAGACTTACTTCTTACTTGTACAAGCGTAAAAAGTAGAAACTATTCATATGGTATTCTTTTAGGTAAAAAAGACTTTGATGGAGCTAAAAAATTTTTAGAAACCACTACAGTTGAAGGATATTATACCCTAAAAAGTATCTATACCTTGCTTAACCGAAAAAAAATTAAAATGCCTGTTGTTGATTTAATATATAGTATAGTTATGAATAATGACGACCCAGAAAAACTAGCATCATTCTTAATTAATAAAGACTAAAAAAATAACCAATAAAGGTTATTTTTTATTAGCAGATTTTATTATTTCGTTAATGCAATATTTACCGTCTAAAGTATAATTATTATCACAATAATATACTTTCTTTATCGTAGATTTACACTCACTACCGTCTATTTCACCCATAGGACAAACTTTCTTAGTTTTTGCTGGAGCACTAGCATAATAACACCATCCATTATAATAAACACGTCCATGACTAGTACAATATTTTTGCTCATCTTTTATTTCTTTTCTATAATAGCATTTGTCATTATCAGAATCTAAAACTGCTTCTGATGCTTTATAGGTTGAATAATCTGGGCAGTAAGATTCATACTCGGGATCCATATAAGTAACACAATAATCTGTATCAGTACTACTTGCATAATATCCTTGTGGGCAACGATATTTTGCTGCTTCTTTTACTGTTTTAACACACTTATCATTTTTTAAAGTAAATCCATCCTCACAATAATAAGAAATTTTACCCTCTGTAGTTTTCACTTTAGTAGTAGTTGTTTTTTTACTAGTAGTAGTTTTACTTGAACCTTCCTTTTCCCAAATAGCATAAAGAGTAACGCTTTCATTTAAAATAGCTTTGTTGTATACTGGTGTTCCATCCTGTAGCATCCACCCTTTAAAAACATAACCCTTATAAACAGGTTCCTCTTTAGGTAAGCTTAATTCGCTTCCAACACTAAAAGTCTTAGAATCAATCTTACTGCCACCTTTTGTATCAAATGTAACAGTTATAGTATCAATAGAATCACTATAAACAGCTTTTAACTTGGTATCTTTTTTAATTTTTTTATCAAAATCAAAAATTTTCTCAGCTAATTTTCCATCATTAGTAACTTCAAACCATCCATTAAAATTTTCTCCCAAGTCATCTCTTGTTAATATATCATTATCTTTAATAGTACTATTATATTTAACCTTTATGGTTTTTACTTCAGTGCCATTATTAAGATCAAACGATACATTAAATTTGCGGTTATTAAACCACAATAAGAAAATAATTATTGCAACAAGTATAACACCAACTACTGAAGCAATTACTACAATCTTATTTTTGCTTTCCTTAAGCATAGTATTCCTCCTTTAATACATTATACTATATCAAACGTAATTTAACAAACATTTTTATTCATAATGTTGTTAATTAAAAAAAGAAAAGCAATAATAAATATACTTTTCCTTTTATATTTCAAAATTTAATAATTCATTACAAACATTTTCAAAAATATCTTGTTCGTTTTTTATTGTATCAATTAAAAACATTTTATCGTTATTATATTCTTTTAAGCCTCTCATATAAAATGCTTTATCTCTATCTAATACAATAAAAGGCATAATATTATTTTTAAGGCATTCTTTAAACATTAGCATTCTGCCTACTCTTCCATTGCCATCCGCAAAAGGATGAATTTTTTCAAATCTTACATGAAATTCAATAATATCTTCTAAAGTAATATTTTTAATATCTTTGTACCACATTAATAACTCGTCAATATCTTTTTCTACATTATCAGGATTAGAAGTTTCAACAACATTAATTAAACCAATCCTATTAGGAACAATTTTAAAGCCACCAACATTATATCTTGGATTTATTTCATCAGTAGTATTTCTCTTTAATATCATATTCATTTTAATGATATTTTCTTTACTAAGTTCGTCATCAATTATATTTAAAGCATAATCAAATAATCTAAAATGATTTATAGTTTCAATTAAATCATCTAGTTTTACAGCTTCATCGGCTTTAGGAATAAATGAATTTGTTTCAAAAATCGCTTCAGTTTCTTCTTCTGTTAAATGGCTGCCTTCAATCTTATTTGAATTATAGGCAAAATTCACTTGAGAAAAATGATAAATATTACCTTTAAATTTCGATTTCATTTGTTCAATTAATTCAGTTTTAATCTTATATATTTCCATGTATGAACTCCTTTAATTATTATCTATTATATCATTAATTACATATGATGCACAAAGTAAACCAGATACTGCTGGCATATATGCTATAGTGCCTAACTTAGTCCCATTTTTCATTACTTTTTCATCACTTGATACCACCTTAAATTTAGTTCGTATCTTCTCATCTTTTATCTTTTTACGGATCATCTTAGCAAGTGGATCATATGAAGTCTTATCAATTGTAGTAATTTTAAATCTAGTCATATCCATCTTATTAGCTGTCCCCATAGAAGAAATTAACTTATATTTATCAGCATTCTTTATAAGAAGCATCTTTAAATTCAAATCATCACACGCATCAATAACATAATCATATTCATCTATTTTAAGTAAAGAAAAATTATCCTCACTAATAAACTCATTAATAACTCTTAAGTTAACGTCCGGATTTATCTCTAGAGTTCTTGCTTGTGCTACTAAAGCTTTAGGTCTCCCTATAACATTCCGCTTAGATATTATCTGCCTATTTAAATTGCTAAGTTCTACTATATCACCATCTACAATTGTTAAGTTATAAATACCTGATCTTACTAGTGCTTCTAAGGCATAGCCACCTACTCCACCTAAACCAACAATTAAAACATTTGCTTTTTTTAATTTATTTAAATTATCTTCACCAATTAATGTTATTAATCTCTCGAACATATATTCTCCTTTATAAATATAATAAAACCTAGAAGACAGCCGCAGTGATAAAAACCCGCGCGCACGCAAGGTGGGCATCACATAGACAGCTTTAGGAGCCTAGGCTAGCTAGTTTTCAACACCACTGCTAATTAGATTCCCTATATTCACCATTAGTCGGTTTTATATTTGACCATCTTCTAGGTACTTTAATTATATCATTATTATTGTATTATTAAAAGTTATTTTTGTATTTTTGACATATTTTATTGTTGTAATACAATAGATGTGAAACATTATTATATAAAAAATGACTTAAGTCTTATATAATTGAGTTGAACCAAAATCAATAAATATAAGAAAGGACTTAAGTCATGACAAGTATAACACAAAATAATGTGAGATATCTACCCCATGAATTAAAAACAAGACTTCATGCTGTAGAAACATATAGAAACGGAAATTCAATTGAATATGTATGTAGAAAATATCATATTTCAAGAACTTCTTTATGGAGGTGGAATAAAAAATATAATGGTACACCAGAATCATTAATGGATGGTTCTCATAGGCCAAAATCGAAACATCCAAATGCTCATACTGATGAAGAAGTAAAATGGATAAAAGCTTTTATAAAAAGGAATCCTCATATAACCTTATGTGAATTATGGATTAAATTAAAAAGAAATAAAGGATATACAAGACATATTGTTAGTTTGTATAGACTATTAAGAAGAATCGGATTTTATAATCAAGTATTAATTAGTGGTACTTCAAAAAAACAAATAAAACATTATGAAACTCCAAAACAGCTTGGAATAAAATGGCAAATAGATGTTAAATACGTTCCTAACGAATGTAAAACTAATAATTTACCTGACGATATAAGATTTTATCAATATACATGCATCGACGAGGCATCACGTGAAAGGTTTTTATATTGGTATACTGAACACACACCAGAAAGCACAGTTGACTTTATAAAAAAATGTATTGATTATTACAAATATAAACCAGAAGAAATTCAGACTGATAATGGTATAGAATTCACTTATAATCAAGAAAAAGTTAAAGTTATTCATCCAATGGACAAGTATTGTTTGGCTAACAACATTTATCATCATAAAATTAGACCTCGCACACCTAGACATAATGGCAAAGTCGAAAGAAGCCACAGAAATGATAATGAACGATTTTATTCTTTTTTATCATTTTACTCATTAGAAGATTTAAGATATCAAGGAAAATTGTATTTAAAAAGATCAAATAATATTCCTATGCAGGTTTTAAATTTTTTATCACCAATAGAAATGAGAAATAAATTATTACAATTATAAAAAAACAACTCAGTTATTTACTAAGTTATTTTATATTTTTTTGTTTCACATCATTGACTAATATTCATTTTTGTATTTTTGACATATTTTATAAGTTTTGTTCCTTATTCTTAATACAATTATTAACCCTACTAATAAACTCATCTATAGAGCAAGTAATTGTTTCTTGTTTACCATATTCTCTATAACTTATTTGATTATTATCTTTTTCATTATCTCCAAGAACAAGTGTTAGAGGTACTTTTTTAGTTTGACTTTCTCTCATCTTATAGCCAATCTTTTCATTACGATCATCTACCTCTACTCTTACGTTGTTATCCTTTAAAAGTTTGCATATTTTATCAGCATAGTCCAAATGTAAGTCGGGATTTACTGGAATAATATTAACTTGTAAAGGAGCAAGCCATAGAGGAAATGCACCCTTAGTTTCTTCAATAATAAATGCCGTAAATCTATCAAAAGTTCCAAAGATAGCTCTATGAAGAACTACTGGTATTTGTTTCTCACCCTTATTATCAATGTAAGATAATTCAAATCTTCTAGGAAGTAAGAAGTCTAACTGACAAGTTGATAATGTAACCTCAGGCCCTACTGCTGGTTTAACCTCAACATCTAATTTAGGTCCATAGAATGCTGCTTCACCCTTAGCTTCAAAATACTCAACACCTAAGTCATTAAGTACTTCTCTAAGCTTATTTTCAGCCATATCCCACATTTCATCATCATCAAAGTATTTTTCTTTATCTTCTTTATCTCTTAAAGATAATCTAAACTTATAATTCTTAATACCAAAATCTTTATATACATCTAGAATTAGACTTACAACTTTTTTAAATTCATCACCAATTTGTTCAGGAGTTACAAATAAGTGTGCATCATTTTGACACATGCATCTAACTCTTTCAAGTCCTTTAACAGCACCACTTGCTTCATATCTAAAGTCAGTCGCAAATTCACCAATTCTAATAGGTAAATCTCTATATGAATGTAACTTATTTTTATAAACAAGCATATGATGAGGGCAGTTCATTGGTCTTAAAACAAATTCTTCATCATCAACTTTCATCATTGGGAACATATTTTCTTTATAATGATCCCAGTGTCCGCTAGTCTTATATAGATTTACTGTACCAACACATGGAGTGTATACATGATTATATCCTAACTTTTGTTCCTTATCATAGATATAGTTTTCTAGTTGTTTTCTAATAATTGCTCCATTTGGAAGCCATAAAGGCATACCAGCACCAACTAATTCATCAGTCATGAATATTTCCATATCTTTACCAATCTTACGATGATCTCTTTGCTTAGCTTCTTCTATTTCCGCAAGACAATTATTCAAATCTTCTTCATTAGTAAAGCAAACACCATAGATTCTTTGAAGCATCTTATTTTTAACATCACCCTTCCAATAAGCACCACTTACTTTTAAAAGTTTAAAATGCTTAAGTTCTTTAACCGTTGCTACATGTGGTCCACGGCAAAGATCAGTAAAATCTCCTTGAGTATACATTGAAATAACTGTATTATCTTCATCCATACGGCTTATCAAATCAATTTTATATGGATCTTCCTTAAACTTTTCTAAAGCCTCTTCTTTAGATATTTCTTCACGAACAATTCTCTTACCATCTTTACTAATTTTTTTCATCTCTTTTTCAATCTTAGGTAAATCATCATTTGTTAAAGTAACATCTCCTAAATCGATATCATAGTAGAATCCTTCTGTGGTTACAGGTCCTACCCAGAACTTAGCATTTGGATATAAATGCTTTACAGCTTGTGCTAGTAAATGAGCACAGCTATGGTTTAATACATGAAGTTCTTCATTTTCTTTAATATTTATCATAAAATCCTCCTTCTTAGTTAAAAAAACTCCTGCCATAATTAGCAGGAGTGCATAAACACGGTACCATCCATTTTTACCTTTATTTAAGTAACGGCTCATCACCGGGGTTCTTTTTCAAGACCAGTTCATAGGTAGTAACAAATACTCTTTTCTTTAGTTATCTCTCACCATCATAACTTCGCTTAATAAGACTAAGAATAATGCCATGTCCTAATCAAAACTTTTTTAACTAACTTCAAGTCTATCACAATTTAATGTGCTTTTCAAGTCCCATACAATTAATTCTAATTTATCTCTCTGTAATAACTACATTTTTCATTAGAACACGCTAGTTCTTCCTTATCAAGAACTGGTTTTATAACAAGAGCACTTCCACATACCGGGCACTCATTTTCTTCTCTCGAAATATCATCCTTATAAATATTAAAAATATCCTTAAATACTTTAGAGGTGTTTTCTTCATTAACTACCAAATACACTCTTTTATTAGTATTTCTAATAACATTTGCTAAAGACCGATACTCATTATATATTGCTGGCTCTATTTCAATTATTTTATTTAAGATAACATTATTAATTAATTCATTTGGATAACCACATAAACCTTTTTCTGTATTTATTATAAAAGTATAGTCTGAATTATAAGTTTTAGAATCATTTATTAAAGCAAATTTCACATCAGGAATATTAGGATTATCACTAGCATATCTACCTAAAAGAGTAATACTACCAGTTAAATCTTTAATCTTATTTGCTATTTTATCTTTAATCTCATTTTTATCTTTAACATACACTACTCCAATAGATGAACCATTACTCGTACCAGTAACTTTTTTATCATAATAATTATTTGTCTTCCCAATAACTAACTTAGCAATTTCATAAAGTTTATAGTTAACTGGATTATATGGAAGAAGTGTAATTTTAATATTAGGATAATACTTCTTAATATTTTTAATATATTTAGGATTAGTTCCACTATTTAAATAGATACTTTGCCAGTCATCACCTAAAAATAGTAAATTAGCCTGCGTAATATCTTTAATCCTTTGAATTAATTTAAACTTAGAAGTAGTTATTTCTTCAAAACTATCAACTACTATATACTTATAATTTAAATTATCTTTAAGACTATCTGCTATTTTATATGTTTCTGTACCTAAATCATTTAAAACATCACACTTATCATAAATAGGTTTTAAAAGTTCGGCAAGCTTACGTTCACTTAATGAATCATTAAATTCATCAAGAGTTTTATTTTCTTGAATTAAAGCATTAATTGTTATTTGCATTGCTTCTTTAATAGATACCATTAAATTAGGATTTTGTTTTTCTAATAATTCTAAAAGAACACTAGCATCTTCTAAAGCAAACTTAACACCAGCATCATATAACTTAGTATATAAATTATTAATAATAGAACCGTTTTTCTTTTCGTAAGCATAACACTCAACTAACTTAGTATGACTACTTTCATAATCACTTCTAATCTTATCAATAATCTCCTTATAACTATCTTTAAAAAATACTGGCCTCTCACCTTTTTCATCTAACTCAAAATAAATAATATCTATATCATTATCTAAACTAATTACATTAAATATCTCATTATCTTCTAAAATATTCTTAATCTTATAATTAACTTTATTCTCAGTAAGAAAATCAGTAATATTTAAAATCGCTGGACTACTTACTGTTTCACCCTTAAGTGTCTTTAAATTCAAACTATCGAGATAATCATTATAAGAATTTTTATCACTAAACGCTAAAGAAGAATATGTATTTTGATGATAATGTAATAAATATAAAACTAAATTTCTAGTATAATTATCATCCTTTAAGTTATTAGATAATTCTTCATCTATCACTTTATTAAGTGACACCTCTGTTGTTTTAATATCACTTAATGAATAAATAAACTTATTTATTGGCATAACCCCAACATTAGGATAATCTTTAAGAGCATTCATATAACTCTTAGAATCCTTATTAGTATAAGTAAGAATTAATATTTCTTCTTCTAAAGTGCCTTCTAAAGAAGTTACATACTTAATCTTATCAGTAACATATTTAAGTTTATCATCAGCACTACTTGCCAAAAGAAGTTCTTCACTAGGCACAGTAATAATATCATCTTGAATAGATGCATCACTACTAATCTCACCCATATCTTTAATTTTATTTTCTTTATCAAGCATTATTACTTTATCATTATGATCTTTTATTCTAGATTCTGCTTCACTAACATTACTTTTAAGAGTATTATATTTACTTACCAAATCTTCATAAGAAGAAGACTTTTGATATTTCTTTAAATCTTCTTCTTTAAGATCGTTCATAAACGCTTTAGCAACATTTAAATAAGTATCTTTTATCTCATCTGGAATCGGCTTACTTTCATTAATAAAGAAATCATTATAATTACTAATTAAGCCATTTAATATCTCTAATGCATCCTCTACTTCCCTTTTCATTTCTTTCTTCATAATCACTTTAACTATAATTAGTTATTTCCTTTCCATCTAGCAATAACATCACAGTTACTAGAGTATGGTAATGGGTTTGGTAAATCCATCTTAATAAGTAATGGTATCTTAAAGGCATTACCAAATGATACTAACGTACCAGACTGCAAAGAATTAAGTTTTTCAATAATATCACTTGATACATTTGGAAGCATCTTTTCAATATATTCTAAATCTTTTGGATGGGTCATCTTTAAAACTAAGAAGTTACTCATCTGTGCTACAACAGTTTCTGAAATATCAACTGGTCTTTGACTAATTAAATCAATAAGTACGCCATACTTACGGCCTTCCTTAGCAATACGTTCAAATATATTATAACCAAGAAGGAACTTATCATTATCTGCAACTACATATCTATGTGCTTCTTCTATAATTAAATGAAATGGAATAGATGCTCTAATCTTGCGTGACTTAGAAAAATCAAATATCATCTTACTAACAATCTTAACAATAACCTTCGCTAAATTATCATCAACATCTTCTAAATTAATATTAATAATTTGACTACGTCTATGATTTAGGACAATCAAACTAGATATATACTGTTCTAAAGTAATATACTGCTTAATATCAAAATACAATGCATTACGACTATTAATAATAGAGTGTAATCTAACCTTTAAAATAATTGCTGAATCTTGCATTAATCTATTATTTAAGAACCCTTCACCAATTAAAGTAAACTCTAAAGCCTTCTCCATATCCCTTAATGTAAAGAAAGCCTGACTAGGAACCTCAATAGTACTTTCTAACTCTTCATTAAGATTTTTAGCAATATATTCATTAATAAGAACACTTTCACCAAACTCACCTTTACTATCAATTTTAAAGCACTCACTAAATCTTCTTGTATAACCAATACCTTGAATCTCCGTATTCATATTAAATGCAGGTGTTTGACAAGATGAAATAATTGTAAAAATATCATTTTTCTTACCAGAAGCATTTTGATTACTAAATAATACTGACTGAATAGCTTTAGCAATTAAGTGATTCTTAAGTTTCTCAGTAACTGCATCATTACGACTAAATAATTTAGCGAGTTTCATCATACGTTCAATAATTGTAAGTTGTGCATGATTATCTGCATTAAGCAAAAGTGCTACATCATCATTAGTAAATAAGAAAACAGGTAACTGAAATAACATATCCGTTTCTTCTGTTGGATTAGTCGTTAAAAACTTATATTGATATGCTTGATTAATCTTATTTATATCTCTAAAAGCATTCTTATACTCACCATAAGCATCAAAAATAAAAAGGTTTGCATTCTGTGCTAAGAAGTTTTGATTTAAAAATATATTTTGTACTATTCTTGAAACTGAACAAGATTTACCTGAACCAGAGTTACCAAATATTGCTAAATGGTTTGAAAATAAATCATTAATATTTGCATAAATACTTCTATCTTTATAAATCGGACTCTTACCAATATATAATGAGTTTTCATCAGCCTTACCCATTATAATATCAAGTTCTTCTTCATTAATTACTCTAAGAGTACTTGTTAAAGTAGGTTTCTTAATAGTACCTGCAATAAAACGAGTACCAGCAAACTCACCTAATAACTCTATCTTTACAGAGTTTTCATCAACATTCTTAACTTCACCCAAAAGTTTATCACCATTAGATTCAAATACAACATGTAAATTCATTAAATTACTAACGAGATTACCATCTTTATTAATTTCAACAACCGCAGTATTATCACTAATATACTTTATCTTTCCAAACATTTTATCCAACCTCTTTACTATAAAATTAGTATATCACACTAAAAAAAGGAAATCTAGATATTTCCCTTAATTTTAAATATAATAACTTCTAAGAGCACCATTTTCTAATGATTTTAAAAGCATTCTATTATTATAACTAACAACTTCTGTCTTATACCTTTCGATAAGTTGCGGATTAATTAAACCAGTAGTTAAAAACTTTGTACTTTCATTTAAAATAGGAATATCCTCAGATTGCAACTTTTCAATATCATTAACATCCCTACCATTAATAAGATTATCCAAAGAAGCCGAAGCAATAACATGATCAGCAACCCTATACCTATCAGTCTCTTCAATACTAAAGCCTTCACCTAAAACATTATGATTATATAAAGAAATAATCTTCTCGGCAATTGCTTCAATCATATTAAAAGCCGCAATTCTAGCATCTACACTAGAATGTAAATAAGAAATAAAAATATCCCCATAATCTTTACTAAATTTAAAAATTTCCCTTATCTCATTTTCATGTTTATCAGTTACTTTTATTCTATCTAATTTTCTAACCCCATTTATATCCAAACTAACAATTTCTTTTAGAATATCACGAATACCACTTATTATATTCATAAGTAAACTATGAACCGAACTTATTTCATTATTTTTAGAGTTTACCACTCTTCTATTATTATCATCTTGTCTCTGCATTGTTTCTAAACTGCGTTTTAATGGATAAAGTTGTGATGATAACTTATGTAAAAGATTAACATCACTACTGTTCATCTGTCCAGAAACAATACTTCTAATTTGCTCTTCTATAACAAATATTTTAGCTTTTAAAGTCATCATTTTCGAACCATAACTAGTAATTATATTAAAACTAGCATCATAATCAGTTTGTTTTTTACTAAGCACACCATAATACTCAAAATAATCACTTACTAAATTAGCAAGTTTAATATAAAGTTCTTCTACTTTACTAGGAAAAGCCTCTTCTTCAACTTTGAAATATGCTTTAAGTATAGGATCTGTATCATCTTTTACTGGCATAATATGTTTCATCTTATCCCTACTTTCCTATTTAATATTAACATTTATTTAATTTTACTTCAAGAAAAAAAGACACTCTAAATGTCTTTTCTCGATAAAATCTCTGCTGGTCTTTTATGCATGGTATTTGCTACTGGAATAAGTCCAACAATTATATTAAATCCAAAACAAATAATAACCGAAATACCAATAGTAAATGGATTAAGAACACAGAAATCTGTTAAAAATTTAATCTGAGTAATATTATATAAAACATAAGTCATTAAGATAATACCACCTAAAGATGCAGTAAATGATATTGCAAGAATTTCACCTAAGAACATCTTATAAATATCTTTCTTCTTAACACCAATTGCTCTATAAATACCAATTTCTCTAATTCTAGATAAGAATGATGATCTTATCATTAAGAATACCTCAATTAAAGATATTACTATAATAACTGCCGAAAATATTAAAATTGCATTCGTTGCACTCTCATTATCCCTAATATATTCATTTCTTGCTATTTCATAAGTATCTCTGGCACTTATTTCTCTATTTTTTAACTCTTCTATTACAGTTTCCTTATCATTAGAACTAATTGTAATACTTCTAGAATTATTAATAAGTTGCATCTTCATCGTCTCTTCATTAGTTATATACTTACTTGTCTTACTAGATAAATAATAACCAACAACTTTTAATTTCTTATCATTAATTTTCTCATCTACTTTTTCATTTAATGGATAAGCATATCTTTGACTATAAGGAACTATAATCTCATAAGTATTTTCTGGATTCTTGCCTTCCTTTAAAACATACTCCACGCTTCCCATATTAGAAAGTTCAATAGCTTTATCTTCATTTAAAGCATTATTATATAAGATATTAGTAAACTCTTCTTCAAAAGCATAAACCGAAGGATTAGACGTATCCACTATACCAGTTACTATCATATCACTAGAATAATCTAACCTAATAATCTTACCAACAAATCCATTAATAGTATTAATACCTGCTTCCTTAGCATAACCATTACTTAAAACCTTTTCAGCAACAGTCTTACTTATTGCTATCTCATTCTTATTTACTGGCATCTTACCATATAAAATATCTTCATTCTTAAGTAATTTAACACTAGCAAGAGATCCCGTAACATACTCTCTTACACCAGTAGTTTGAAGTAAATTATTATACACTAAAGGTAGACTAACTAAAGAATCTCCTGGCATAGCATAATTAATATCATCTATATTAGTTACCTTATTATAATCTGCAACATTTAACTTATTAGTACTAATTTGAATATATGTATCATTATACTTAATAAAATCTTCATCTTTTACTACAAAAGTTGCTGCTATTCTGCTTACACTAAATAAGATAAACATAGCTGCCGCCATATACCCAAGAAGTAAAAACTTCTTAAGTGGTTTATAATTAATAATCTTTTTAAAACCACTTTTTATAAACGTTATCGGATTAAAAATACTAGAATACCTCTTCTTAAAATCTTTACTAATAATACTTTGAAAATCAAAATTATATTTTTCAGCATCTTCTTTAGCAATTGTCTTATAATGATCATCAATAAGTTCAATATTAGAATCCGTACCAATAACTTCTACTTTTTCAGGCCCGTCATTCTTTATATAAATATTACCATTTTGAACAACCAAAGTAATATTTAAATTAGTTTCCTTATTTTCATAAATTTGAAATTTTAAATTTTTATCATTAACTTCTTGATGCTTTAAATCTTTTAAATAAATATTATTTTCAATACGATAATCTAAACCATTCTTATTATCATTAGTATAATCCTTCTCAATCTTACCATCTTCAATCTCAATAATGCGATCAGCATAAAAATGTGCAAGTTCTGTCTCATGTGTAACTAAAATAACTAATCTATTTTTAGAAATTGCTTTAATAATATTCATAATCTCTAAAGAATTTTTAGAATCTAAATTACCAGTTGGTTCATCTGCTAAAATAATATCCGGATCCTTTACTAACGCTCTAGCAATTCCAACTCTTTGTCTTTGCCCTCCAGAAAGCATTGATGCTGGTCTTGATTTAAAACGATAAATATTAAGACTATTTAAAATATATTCAACTCTCTTTTTAATCTCATTTTTATCCTTAATACCAATCATCTTTAAGACAATCGCAACATTATCATATACAGACAAATTATCTATTAACTTATAATCTTGAAAAATATATCCAATATTTAAATTACGTATCTTATCTACCTTATAAGACCTTCTTGTACTTATCTTCTGTCCATTTACATAAATTTTTCCCTTTTTAATTTTATCTAAACCGCCAATAACATTCAAAAGAGTTGTTTTACCACATCCAGAAGGACCTAAAAGAGCAACTAAACCTTTCTCCCCTAATTCTAAACTTGTATTATCTATAACGTGGATTTGATTTTTCTTACCCTTATTGTAATATTTATTTACTTTTTCTAGTCTTATCATTACTCTTCCTTTTCGTTATAAGTCTTAATCGCACTTTCTTTAAAGATAAATCTGCCAAAACGAACACTTATTAAATAAGTTAGTGCAAATATCAAAATATAAATTAGAACATAATCTTTTATATTTAATAATTTTAAACTACTTCTTAAAGAAATATCTATCATACCACGAGTTATCATATACACAAGGAAAGCAATTATAATGAACGCTATATTTAAAATAGTATATAACTCTATCTTTAAGATACTCTTACAGTTTTTCTTACTTCCACCGAGTATTCTAATAATCGTATAATAATTCTTACGTGATTTTAAAATTAATTTAATAATTAAATATGAAATAAAGAACATCGCCACAAGTATAATAATCATCAAAACTAAATTAATAATATTATAAATATATGTCATTGTCGCACTTTCATTAATCAGCATATCTTTAACAGCATAAGTACTATATCCTAAATTCATTAACTCTTCTATCGTATCATTTATCTTAACTTCATCTTTAACAAATATACTAGTTTGATACTTATCACTTATTAAAGTATTTCTAATTAAATTTTTACTTAAATAACAAGTATTTTCTTCATAGGAATAACCAGTTAACCTTTTAGAATTATACTTATTTATTACATGTTCTACCTTCAAATCAAACACCTTATTAACATACGTATTACCTAAAGATAAACTGATCATCTTAATAGGATAACTATTATTATTTAAATTCTCATTAACATAAATAGAGCTATCATTAACACTATCAATATATAATAAATTACAATAAGTATCCGCACCATTAACCGCTAAAGTTTGTGAAGTATGACTAATTACATAATTTAAAACAAACTCACTTATCTTATTATCAGACACTTCTATAATAGATTCATAATCCAAATCATCATTAAAGATAATCCCAACAACCTTTAACTTATCAGTATTATCTTGATAATTATACATAAACTCCTTATTAAGAATTTTCTCAGGATCACCTATTGAATTATTTTCTTTATTCATTTGAATAACAACTTCGTTATCTTTCTCAATATTTCTACCTAAATCAAGTTTTTGACTAGTTTTCTTAATAACTCTACCACTTATATAATAATAATCTGAATATAAACTAGCACTTAAATCCTCCAAATAATCATCTTTCTGAATTCTGGAAATATTACCTAGTGCCTCTATTCTTTGATAATCCTCATCAGTAAACGGCGATTTATCACTCTTATTAATTATAATTCTACTTGTGTCCTTATTCTGTAAATATGAATTATAACCAATACGTTCTTCCTCGTACTTATTTTCTCTAAAACCAGCCATCTCAGTAGTAATAGCTGCAAACATAAATAAAAACACAGCAAGAAGTAATAAGAACTTAGGAACAATATTAAACGTATTTCTAACACCTAACCTAAATTTAGATAATGGTTTCATTTTCTTACTTTCCAAATTACCATCTGTTTTCACTTCATCAATCTTAGTAATAACCTTATCTTCTAAAATTTTCCCATCAAACATTGTTATTTTTCTTGTCGCATACTTTTCAACCTGTTCATAGTTATGTGTTACAACAATAACTAGTTTATCTTTAGCCGTAAGAGCAAGCGTTTTAAGTACACTTTCAGCAGCCCTTTTATCTAAATTACCAGTTGGCTCATCCGCAATAATAATTGGCGTATTCTTAGCAAGTGCTCTAGCAATAGCTACTCTCTGTTTCTGCCCACCAGATAGTTTAGACACTCTAGTATTCTTATACTTAGTAAGTTCTACCTCATTAATAAGCTTTAATATCTTAGGTCTAGCTTCCTTTTTAGTATATCCATTAATAAGCATAACTAGTTCAATGTTTTGATATACAGTATAACTTCCAACTAAATTAAAATTTTGAAAGATATTACTAATATATTCCTTACGGTACTCTTCAAAGTCTTCATCTCCGTAATGACTAGTTTCCTTACCTTCAATATACATCTCACCATCTTCATAAGTATCTAGCCCCGATATAACATTAAGTAAAGTTGACTTACCACTACCACTCTCACCAGTAATTACTATAAACTCACCTATATTAAACTCAGCATTAATCTTAGTAATACCTGAAGTTATAAGGCCCTTATTATAATAATACTTAGATACATCTTTTAATTTGATCATAATATTCTCCTTCAAGTTTAATTATACTAAAGAAAAGCTCAAAAAAACAACCATTTTATGGTTGCTTTATGTCAAATATTAAGTTACTTTCTTGCATTTAACTCTCTTGTAATAATTTCTTTTGCTTTAACTGGATTAGCTTTACCTCTAGTTTCTTTCATTGTTTGACCTACAAAATAATCAAACATATTAGTTTTACCATTCCAGTATGCCTCTATTTGAGATGCATTATTATCTAAAATCTTTTTAATAATAGACTCTAACTCATCATCATTATCTAGTTGTTTCATCCCATACTTTTCAATTAAAGCATTTGGTTCAGCCATCTCTTTTAGAGTAAGAGCAAATAACTCTTTAGCTTGCTTAGAAGATATTGTATTAGATTCTAATGCTTTAACTATTTGAAGTAATCTTTCAGGTGTTAAGAATAAATCTTTAATATTAATGCTTTCCTTATTAATAACAGACATAATCTCCGTAGTTATCCAGTTAGATGCTATTTTAGGATTAATTCCAAGAAGCAAACATTTATTAAAATAATCAGATATATCTTTATTACGAACAAGAATCTTACCATCATATTCACTTAATCCATACTTTTCCATATAGGTCTTAAGTCTTTCATTAGGAAGTGTTGGTATCTCACTTTTTATCTCCTCAAGCCACTTAGAATCTATTTTAATTCTTGGAATATTAGGCTCAACAAAATACTTATAATCAATGCTTCCTTCTTTTTTACGCATACGTATAGTAGTATTAGTAGTCTCATCATATCTTCTTGTTTCCTGACATAACTCATCAGTTTGATTAAGTTCTAATGCTTTAGTTTGTCTATACGTTTCATACTTAATTGCACTTGCTACATTACTAAATGAGTTAATATTCTTAATCTCTACTTTAGGTGTTACATACTCACCAGCATCATTTTTAAGATTAACATTAACATCACATCTAATTTGCCCTTTCTTAGTATCAGCTTCTGAAATACCACAATACTTAAGACTATTTGTTAAATATTCTAAGAACTCAACAACTTCATCAGCACCTTCAAAACAAGGCGTTGTAACTATCTCAATTAATGGAACACCTGCTCTATTATAATCTATTAATGAAAAGAAATCATAATGATCAAGGGAAGCCGTATCTTCTTCTAAATGAATATCATGAATCTCAGCTACAAATGGTTTTCCATTAGAAATAAGTTCTACATGACCATTAATACCAACTGGTTTCGTAACTTGAGTAATTTGATACCCTTTAGGTAAATCAGGATAAAAATAATTCTTACGATCAAATACTAGTTCATCAGGTTGTGTGCACCCTAAAACCATACTCATCTTTAAAGCTTTCTTAACAGCTTCTTTATTTAAATAAGGCATAATACCTGGAAAAGACATATCAATCTCATTAACATTAGAGTTTGGCACTTCACAGTAACTATTACGGCTAGGAGAAAAAACTTTAGAATTAGTAATAAGTTCGCAGTGTAACTCTAACCCAATAATTGTTTTATATTTACTCATGTTTACCTCCTACAATTTGTCCAGCAAACCCTAGTTTTTGCTCAACGCCATATGCAATATTTAATAAATCTTTATCCCCTTTAACTCTTCCAGTTAAGTTAAGCCCCAATGGCATATCATCTACAAAACCACAAGGAATAGTAATAGAAGGATAACCTCCAAAATTACCAATTAAAAGTGTACTAGCAACATCTTTCTTACTCTCTGTAATAACATCATTGGCAGAAACTAAAAGTGGTGCTTTAAAACTAGCCGGCATAACTAACGCATCATACTTACTTAAAAACTCATTCATCTTATCAATTACTAATTGTCTTACCCTGCATGCATTTAAATAATATCTTTCTTGATTTTTCTCCTCTAAAACATAACTACCAATAACAAGTCTTCTCTTAATTAAAGAACTAAATCCTTTAGTACGATGATCCTTAATCATATCTTTAATATTATTACCAACACCACGCATACCAAAATTAATTCCAGTATACATAGACAAATTACTAGTTGCTTCAGCACAAGAAATAATAGTATAAGCTGGCCCCAGTGCATCAATTATCTTTTCATCTAGACTTTCTTCATAAACTTCAACCCCAAGCTCTTTTATCTTAGCAATATTCTCCTTAAACAAACTTAAAGTACTAATAACATCCTCACTAGGATTATCATAATATTCTATATCAGTTAATTCTTTAATATAAAATAACTTCTTACCAGAAATAATACCATTAAGACCAGAAGCCAAACTCTCTTCAGTTTTTAAACTAGTCATATCCTTACCATCAAAGCCTTTAATCACATCAGTTACTACTGCAGCATCCTTAACACACGTAGTAAATAAACCAACATGATCTAAGGATGATGCAAAAGGTAACACTCCATATCTAGGAATAAGCCCATATGTAGGTTTATACCCAACTACCCCACAAAATGATGCCGGCTTTCTAACAGAATCCCCTGTATCAGTTCCTAAAGAAAAAGGTACAATGCCTAGTGCTACACTAGTAGCAGAACCAGATGACGAACCACCAGCTCCTCTAGTAATATCCCATGGATTCTTAACAACCCCTGTATGCCCAGTAGTACCAGTTCCACCTAAACCAAACTCATCACATACCGTCTTACCAATAAGAATAGCTCCAGCATCCTTTAATCTCTTAATAACA
Organism: uncultured Bacilli bacterium; assembly: GCA_934098515.1. Lineage (GTDB taxonomy): Bacteria > Bacillota_I > Bacilli_A > RF39 > UBA660 > CAG-533. The sequence goes on along the minus strand of CAKOOK010000004.1, from coordinate 50,011 downwards.
GTCGCATCATAAAATGGCACATAATTTGCTAAAATATTAGACGAACCAGTAGTTAAAATATCCTTAGTACTAAACAAATCCTTAGCAGCATAAGGTATTCCATTAAGAGGACTCTCTTCATTATTAACATGTTCTGGATTATCAATTATAGTTACAAATGAATTGATCTCTACATTAGTTTCTTTAGCTTTCTTAATACTTTCACTAACTAACTCTTCACTATTTTTACTCTTTAACTCATCAATCATTACTCTACCACCTTTGGAACCTTTACTTCTCTTCCATCAACTTCACCAGTATTTCTAAGTAAGTCATCAATATCTACACTTTCTTCTGCAACATCCTCGCGAAGCGTTCCTTCATATAAATTAAAAGGACTAGTAGCTGGCTTAATACTAGCTAAATTAGGTATCTCATTAATCTTATCAATATTCTTATCTATAAACTTAAACTCTTCCTTAATAGACAAACTCTCCTCACTGGATAAACCAATAAGTAACTTATCAGCATAAGAAATTATCTCCTCTTCAGTAAACTCCTTCATAATCCTCCTTAAAATTCACAGTTACCAGGTGTTCTTGGAAATGGTATAACATCACGAATATTTTCAACACCAGTTAAATAAATAACTAATCTTTCAAATCCCATCCCAAACCCAGAGTGATAACAGCCACCAAACTTACGCAAATTAACATACCAATCAACAGCACTCTTATCAACACCAAGCTCGTTCATTCTCTCTTCTAATATAGCAAGGTTAGTTTCTCTTTGAGAGCCTCCCATAAGTTCTCCAGCACCAGGAACCTCTAAATCAACAGCAGCAACAGTCTTACCATCTTCATTAACTTTCATATACCAAGCCTTAATATCCTTAGGCCAATCAGTAATAAATACTGGACCATTAAAGTATTCAGTAATATACTTCTCATGTTCCTTAGCAATATCATCCTCATATGAAGGAGTAAACTCCCACTTCTTATCAGCCTTAAGTAAAATATCAACTGCTTCATGATGTGTAATTCTTGTAAAATGTGAAGACACTAACTTTTCTAGTTTTTCTCTCAAACCTTTACTCACAAACTTATCAAAGAAATCAATCTCATCAGAACATCTCTCTAAAACATAAAACACAATATACTTAAGCATTTCTTCTTCAATATCCATAAGTCCAGCTAAATCACAGAATGCTATCTCTGGCTCAATCATCCAGAACTCATTAGCATGGGTTTTTGTATTTGAATTTTCTGTTCTAAAAGTAGGCCCAAAAGTATAAATCTTCTTATAAGCCATAGCAAATGCTTCACCATGTAACTGACCAGATCCTGTAATAAAAGCAAGCTTACCAAATAAATCTTTAGACATATCTACACGTTTATCTTCAGTAAGTGGTAAATTATTTAAATTAAGTGTTGTTACCTTAAACATCTGATCGCTTCCTTCACAATCAGCAGTAGTTAAAAGTGGCGTATGAACATATATATAGTTACGACTTTGAAAATAATTATGAATAGCATACGCTGCCACACTTCTAACTCTAAACACCGCATTAAATAAATTTGTTCTAGGTCTTAAATAAGCCATCTCCCTTAAAAACTCATTAGAGTGTCTCTTTGGCTGTATTGGATAATCTTCTGGACAGTCTCCTTCTAACTTAATAGATTTAACCTTTAACTCAAAATCTTGCCCAGCACCTTCTGATTTAATAATTGTTCCAGTAACTGTAATTGCACATCCAATATGAAGTTTTGCTATCTCATCGAACTCTTCTAAACTATTATCATAAACTAACTGCACATGCTTAAAACTTGTACCATCAGAAAAATCAATAAATCCAAATTCCTTTTGCTTACGATGATTCTTAATCCATCCTTGAAGTGTTACCTCCTTATCCATATAATCCTTTATACCATCATATAAATCTTTTACATCTAGTTTCATCTCTATCCCTCTTTCTATATATTCATCTCTAGATATTCTGCTATATCATTTATATTAGACTTAGTCTCTTCCCCAGTTACATTATCCTTAATAATAACTTCATTATGTTCTAAATCTTTATCTTTCAAAATAATATTAAACTTAGCACTTAACTTATCACCTATTTCAGTAATAAATCCATTAAGTCTTAAATTCTGCATTAAATAAGACGCTGTCTCTAATTCATTCTCACTTGTTGCTGTAAATAAAACATCTATATTTTCTTCTACTGGAATATTAGTACCATTATCTTCTATTTCTTTAATAGTTTTCTCTAAATCAATCTTAACTTCTATCTTACTATTACCTTCACCTAATTTAATATCATTAGAGTATACTTCATAAGCATACTCATCAGTCTTTATCTTATCATCAATTTCAAAGTTAATCTCTAAAAGATCAAGATACTCTTTTAACTTATCATATTTAGAATCGCTTATATTAATCTTAATGAGTGCATCTACATTTAAAAGATTAAATATTTGATACACTAAACTAATTACTTCAGCATCTTTAATTAAAATATCACTATCACTTTTTATAATAAGCTTACTATCCAAACTATAAACCTTACCAGTAACCTTACTAAGTTCATCATTATTAACTTTATTAAATCTATACTTTTCACAGATAGACTTAATAATATCTGCAACATACTCCCTCTTTTTATTTTCAATTATAATCTCTTCCATAACAATCCTTTCTAAAAAATAAAAGCACTAATTACGTAAGGGCGAAACATATCCGCGGTACCACCTTACTTCACTTAGTGCAGTCTTATAATTTTATCGCTTTTCTAGCGTTTTGTTATTTAACAAAGTGTTCCATTATTACTATATATTAGGCATTTACACCATCTAGCCCTCTCTTAAATATAACCTTGTAATAATAGTCTTTTAACAAAAATCTATTTATATTTTACGTTAGTTTTTTTATAATGTCAAACTATCTTTTAACAATTTCTTTAATTTTAGAAATATCATCTAGTTTAAGTTTAGTTTGCTCTCCTGTAGCCATATCCTTAATCGCTATTTCATTATTATTAATCTCATCATCACCAATAATAATTACATAAGGAATATTATTCTTATCTGCAAATCTCATTAATTGTTTAAACTTATTTAAGTATACTACCTCTGCTTTTAAGCCTTCGCCCTTAACTTTATTTAAAACATTACAAATATAAGCATAATTCATCGTCATTGGTAAAATTGCTACATCTGATGCTGATACTTCACTACTTGTAATAATTCCTGCTTCCTTTAACTGATAGAATAATCTAGTTAAACCAATTGAAATACCTACACCAGGAAGCTTTTGATCTGTATAGTAACCAGCTAAATCTTCATATCTACCACCAGAACATACACTACCAATAGAAGGATAATCAACAAGTTTAGTCTCATAAACAGTTCCAGTATAATAATCTAGGCCTCTAGCAATAGTTAAATTAATAGTATAATAATCACTATCAACATTCATACACTTAAGTCCTTCAATAACAAACTTTAATTCTTCTAATCCCTCCTTAAATGTATCATTTTGAATACCTAAATTTTCTAATTTTTCTAATTTTTCTTCAGTAGTTCCTTCAATTAAAATAAACTCAGCTATTTTTCCAATCTTATCATCAGCAATATCAAGTAATCTTAACTCATCCTTAACTGCATCTAAACCAATCTTATCAATCTTATCAATAACTCTTAAAATATCAGATACTAAATCATTAAGCTCTAAAGCATCAAAAAATCCAGATAAAAGTTTACGATTATTAATTTGAATTTGAAACTTACCAAAATTTAATTTCTTAAAAATATCATAAATAACACTTGGAATTTCAACATCATACATAAGTGATAAAGACTCATTACCAATAACATCTATATCACACTGATAAAACTCTCTAAATCTTCCCTTTTGAGCACGCTCTCCACGATATACCTTTCCAATTTGATATCTCTTAAATGGAAAAGTAAGCTCATTATATCTAGCAGCAACATACTTAGCAAGTGGCACAGTTAAATCAAATCTTAAAGATAAGTCACTGTCTCCCTTTTGAAAACGATAAATTTGTTTTTCCGTTTCTCCTCCAGCTTTAGCAAGCAAAACTTCAGAAGACTCAATAATAGGAGTATCTAGTTCATAATAACCATAACTAGCATATACCTCTTCAATAGTTCTTTTAATATTACTAAAAAGTATTTGATCTTGTGGCATTAACTCCATAAAACCAGATAATGTTTTAGGTTCAACTTTATTTTTCATAATATCACTCTTCCCTTGTCAGTATTTTAGCACGAGAGTACTCTTTTTTCAATAAATTGAAGATCAAAAGACACTTAAAAATCTTAAAAAAATACTAATAATAAAAAAGATGTTAATCAAAACACCTTATATTTTATGTTGCTTTATTAATTTTCTTTTAATAACCAATCTATTATATTAACAATTTTTATTCCGTTAATATCATTATTAATAGACTTATCCATTGTTAAAATAATTTTTTCATAATTATCTGATATGCTTTCCAAACTTCTTAATTCCCTTGTTTTAACATCTTCATTTATTAAGCTTTGGGTAACTTGATAATACTTCACGCTAGTTGGATTTTCAGCAACAAAATCAACTTCATATTCATCGAATTTACCAATATTAACTTTATATCCTCTTCTTAATAATTCTAAATAAATAACATTTTCAAGTAAATGTCCCTCATTTATATTTCTAAAACCTAATATTATATTTCTTATTCCTAAATCAGAAATATAATATTTGCCAAGTGTTTTTAAAATAGATTTATTCTTTATATCAGTTCGATCTGCTTTATACATTATGAAAGACTTTTCTAACATACTTAAATAATTATCAATAGTTTGATGATTTGATTTATCAACTATTTTATTACTGTTTAAATAATCACTAATTTTTGTAGAAGAAACAGGACTTCCTATATTGTTAGATATATATTTTATTATATTTTCTAAAAGCACTGAATCTTTTATATTATTTCTATCTATTATATCTTTTTTTACAATTGTATTATAAATTCCACTTAGGTAAGATAAAACCAGTTCGTCATTGCCTTTTATCAATGTTACTGCAGGTAAACCACCATACTTTAAATATTCGTTAAATTTTTCTTCTAAATTAGTATGAGTATATTCATTAAAAATTAAAAATTCCTTAAAAGATAATGGATACATTTTTATTTCTATGTATCTACCTGATAGCAAAGTAGATAACTCACTTGATAATAAATACGCATTTGAACCAGTTATATAAATATCAATATCAAAATCGACTTTAAATGAATTTATTGCTTTCTCCCATTTATCAACATTTTGTATTTCATCAAGCAATAAATACGTCTTTTTTTTATCTATTTTATCTTTTACATAATTATATAATTTTTTGTAATCATTAATTTCATCATATATACCAGATTCAAAATTCATATGTATAATATTATTTTCACTTATACCATTATTCAGTAAATAATCTCTAAACATTAATAATAGTGTTGACTTTCCGCTTCTTCTAACACCAGTTACTACCTTAATAAAATCAGTATCTTTTGCATCAATCATTTTTTTTAAATAATCTTCTCTTATTACCATATTTCATCACCAAATTTATAATAACACAAAAAAATATTTTTGTAAAGTTTTGCAAGTCTATTTGCAAAACTTCTTTTTTTTGACAAGTTTTGCAAACGAAAAAATGCCACTATTGGCATCTTCTTTGCTTCGTCAAACTCTTAAACACACTTTCATGACACTTATAAAATACTGGCTCTAACCCATCCAATAATTCCATAGGATTAGTATTAGGTTTATTTGAATAAATATCAGAAATTATATCAATAAGTTCAGTAGATACACCAATCCTTCTTAAATACTCTAAATAATCATAAAAAGTCTCAAGAGGTAATCTATGTGTTTCTCTACCAAAAAGTGTATTTAAAACTGTAATTATATAACAATACAAATCAGTATCTTTATTAGGAATAATATCTCCAGAACATCTAAAATTACTTAACTTATATTTACCAGGAAGATTACTAATAGAAGGATTCATTCTAGATAAATACTTAGAACAAAATGGCATATTACCAGCAATCTTACAAGAATCTAAATCAATTACTCTTAAAGTACCTTCTTCATCTACTATAAAATTTCCCTCATGTAAATCATTTAAATAAAAATCCTCAAGATCAGCATACTTACGAACCTCTTCCATCTTCTCTAAAATAGTACCAATATCCTTTAAATACTTAATCTTAACTTCAGCAGGAGTCTTAGAACTAGTTAATATTTCTTTTAAATTAGTAGATGGAACATAAGGCATAGTAAACCCAACTATTTCTCTACCTACAGTAAGTAACTTTTCAGGATAAACAAGTTCAGGCATATCAATCTGTTCTTCATAATCAACCAAAGAATTTATAGTCGCAAGCTTATTACTAAATATAGGACCACTATTAATATATAGCCTCTTAACTAAATGCATCCTCTTATTCCACTTATCTTTATCCTCATAAACATATATCTTACCCTCAGTATTATATACAATATTAGGTAATTCAAGAGTCCTTAACCCTTTAAAAGACCTACTAGATAAATTAATAACCTCCATAATAAAAACCCCCTTAATTACTACAATTATAGCATATTTAGGGAGTTTTATCAAATTGTGATTCTATTTTACTACGTATGGATTTTCACTGGTTCCATCACCGGTTACGTTGGTCGTCGACTTAAGAGAAATCGAAGGACGAAGCCCGTAGGCGTGGTTCACGTATTCGACTCTGAAGACGCCATATCTGATGCCAACGCACCAAACGTAAGCGTAGCCACCAAAGAAGTTGTCAGGCGACAAGGACCACCAATAATCATCTGTAGCATTTTCTTGTAAATATGGTGTAGTATTTTCAAAATAATCATAAGCATATCCTGCTAATGCTAGTTCATCTGCTGTTATTAAGCCTACCTTTGAATTTATTTTACTTAATTCTCCATTACATTTCAAACTTGGGCCAGTGCCTCCAGCACTATTACTTTTACTTACTAGTCTTTGGGTAGCACCATAATATGTTATATTTTTAGCATATCCTAAACCAGTTACATTACTATAACTACTATAATTCCATGGGTCAAAAGATGTATCAGTCACATTTGTTTTATCATTACACCATACAGTATCAGCTATTACTTTTTCATATGTTTTAAGATTCTTATTATACCAAACTTCTAAATTAGTTAGTATTGTACTTTTATTGGTATTTGCATGTGTAGCTTCATATGTATTTGAACCTGGTGTTCCATACTTAAATCCTACATAAGCATTATCATTTACAATTGTGTTAAATGCACTTGTATATGTTTCACCAGAGTATCTTGCAAATGCTGCACTAGCACTATTATTTGCAGCATCACAAGGATTAGCAACTCCAGTTGTATTGTCATTATGTAAGATAAGTTTTACTGAACCATCTCCACTAACTCTTACTATTCTCCAGCATTTATTAGCAAACTCTACATAGTTATTTGTTACAGCACCTCTAAAGTAATAAGATGTACCATAATCATCTTCTGCAGCTGCAAGTAATGCTTCACTTGCAGTAGATACTGCTGCTCCTGGTGTTGTAAACGGAGTCTTTACTTCATTCTTTGCTAATATTACACCATTAAAAGTTTGCTTAAAAATAACATTGCATTTAGTGCTTCCTTTAGTTATTCCACTTGTTGTAAGAATCCATTTAGTACCATTCCATTCTACTTTACCTGTTCCTGTAGTACATTCTACTGTTCCAGTGTACATATCTGTTGTTGGAAATGTTGTACTAATTTCACCATTGATCGTAATTGCTAAAGTTGTGTCTGGCGCATTCCATTTAGCCTCATATAATTCGTCCTTTGGTTTAAATGCCCAATACATTATGCTAACTATACTCATAAAAAAAAGAGAAATTATCGGAAGTTTTTTGTTCATAAATACCTCTATCTTTCTCTTTTAGTATATAACAACCCCCCCCCCGTGTCAAGCGTTTTCAATGTGGAAATCTTTTAGGGTTCCGTCTTCGCTTAAAATTTTATTGACTGCTTCTTCAGCACTATTTAATTTATCTCCGCACTCTTTTGCTAATTTCATTGCTTTTTGATATGTCTCAATAGATGTATCTAGATCAGTATCTCCATTTTCTAATTTTTTTACAAGTGTTTCTAATTCACTTAACATATCTTCAAACTTTTTCTCTTTCATTATTTACCTACACTTTCTACTTTTGCTTTTAAGCTTCCTTTATATAATTTAATATTTAACACATCTCCCTTAGATATATTTTCAGTACTATTTATAGTTTTATCATTTATTGATACTACAGAGTACCCTTTAGATAATATACTAATTGGATTAAGTATTTCTAATTTATTTAAAATAAGTGTATAATCATGCTTTTTCTTTTTTAATAACTCTTCTGGATTATTTAAAATATAGTTTTCCCTTATATGGCTATATCTTAACTTAGCATTTGCTAATTTATTAGTTATTGTACTATTTAATGTATCAATTAAACTAGATAGTTTTTGCTCTTTTATTTCATAAACTGCTAGAGGGTTCTTTAAGACATAATTATCTTTTAAATCCAATAAATGCTTCTTATTAATATTAATCTTATTTGATATAGTGCTTGTGCATCTTATCTTAATTTGTTCTAAGAATGTAAATAAATCTGCCATGTTTGGTACAGCCATTTCAGCTGCTCCTGTTGGTGTTGGTGCTCTTAAATCTGCAACAAAGTCTGCTATCGTAAAGTCTATTTCATGCCCTACTGCACTTATTACTGGAATTGTGCAGTTATAAATAGCATAAGCAACAACTTTCTCATTAAAAGCCCACAAGTCTTCATATGAACCACCACCACGGCCTACAATAAGAACATCTAAATCATACTTTTCTGCTTCATTAATAGCTTTTACAATATCATCTTTTGCAAGTTCTCCTTGTACTAAACATGGAAAGATAATTGTCTCACATATAGGATATCTTCTTTTAATAGTACTAAGTATATCTTTAATGGCAGCCCCAGTAGGGGCCGTAACTATACCAATCCTATGAGGATATTTAGGTATTTGTTTTTTATGTCCTGCATCAAATAAACCTTTTTCAGCAAGTTCTTTTTTTAAAGCTTCATACATTAAATAAAGATTACCCAGTCCATCACTTTCCATCTCTTCAACATAAATTTGATATGATCCAGTTGGTGGATAAACGGATACTCTACCAGTTACTAATACTTTCATCCCATCTTCTGGAACAAACGTAAGTTTACTTGCATTAAAAGAGAACATTACCGCATTTATTCTTCCTTCTTCATCTTTTAAAGTAAAGTATAAATGGCCTCTCGTATGTCCCTTAAAATTAGATATTTCTCCCTTTAAAGATACTCTTTGAATATTCGGATCTGTATCAAACTTATTCTTTAAATAACGATTTAAAGTTGATACAGTAATATATCTTTTCTCCATTACTCAGAAATTACCTTATCTAAAACAGCATTAATCATCTTACGAACTTCTTCATCACTATACTTTTTAGCAAGCTCTACTGCTTCATTAATTACTACTACATTAGGTGTATCAGTATATTTAATTTCATATAAAGCCATTCTAAGAATTGCTGCTCCAGTAGCATCTATTCTATCTATCGTCCAGTCCTTAAGATACTTATTTGCTTCATCAGTAAGTTCATCAAAACTTGTTACAACTCCATAAACAATATCTTTAACAAATTCATTATCTATCTCTAAATTTTCTTTAATAACATCATCTACGTTATACTCCATATTATTTTTTTTATATAAAGTTATTTGGTAAATAATAGTCATTATGGTTTCTCTTAATTTACTTCTATTAGTCATTTTAATTACCTCTTTCTACGGTTCTTTTCTATAAATAATTTTATCATGTTTCATTATGTCAAACAATACGATATACATTTTTTAACGATTTTGATATACATTTTTTAAGACTTTTGATATACATTTTTTAAGATTTTCTAGATATTTCTTTAAGCTCATTTAATTTAATCAAAGCCTCAATTGGTGTAAGTTTAAGCGGATCAATATCTTTTAAATATTCTTTCAATTCATTCTTTTCTTCTGTTAAATTAAAAGTAATCTGCTCAGCATGTTCTATCTTAGGAGACGTTTCTTTATTTTCATACTTACTTAAAATTAAATTAGCCTCATTAATTATCTCTTCTGGCATGCCCGCAAGTGCTGCTACATGCACACCATAACTCTTATCTGCAGCGCCTTCTTTAATCTTATGCAAAAACACTAACTTACCATCATCTTCTTCAGCACTAACATGAATATTTCTAATGCTTGGAATTGTTTCATCTAAACTAGTAAGTTCATGATAATGTGTACTAAATAAAGTCTTACATTTAATATGTTTAGTTGCATACTTTAAAATTGCTGCTGCTAAACTCATACCATCAAATGTTGCCGTACCTCTTCCTAGTTCATCAAATAAGATAAGAGAGTCTTCAGTTGCATTACTAATCGCATTATTTGCTTCCTTCATCTCAACCATAAATGTTGACTCACCACTAACTAGATCATCACTAGCACCTATTCTTGTATATATTGCATCAAATAAAGGAAGATTTGCAAAACTTGCTGGCACGAAAGAACCAATTTGTGCAAGTATTATAATAATAGCAAGTTGTCTCATATAAGTACTTTTACCACTCATATTAGGCCCAGTTATTAGAAGGGTTGTTGTATTTTCATCCATCATGCATCCATTTTTAACATAATTTTTTTCATTAAGAGCATTTATTACCGGATGAAAACCATCTTTAATATCTATAACATGTTTATTATTAAATACCGGTCTTACAAATTTCTGTTCTTCACTTACAACACTAAGTGATGTTAAAGCATCAATTACCCCAATACCACTAGCAGTCTTTTGCATTAAAGGTACTTCCTTCTTTATTGCTTCTTTAACTTCCATAAATAGGTTATATTCTAAATCAATAATTCTTTCTTCAGCATTAAGTACTAATGCTTCTTTTTCTTTTAATAATGGTGAAATATATCTCTCCCCCGTAGTTAAAGTCTGTTTTCTAATCCAACCAAACTCTTCTTTTACTTTACTAGCATTACCTTTAGATACTTCAATATAATACCCAAAAACTTTATTATAACCAACCTTTAAATTAGATATACCAGACTGTTCTTTTAACTCTTGCTCCATACCAGCAATAAAAGACTTGCCACCACTTCTAATTTCCTTAAGTTCATCTAGTTCTTTATTATACCCTTCTTTAATTAAATAACCATCTTTTAAAGTTATTGGTGCTTCTTCATAAATAGAACTCTCAAGTAATTTATATAACTCTTCATGAGTATTAATATCTATATTTAAACCAATTTCACTAGCAAGCGTTTTAACATAAGGAAGGTGCTCTAAACTCTTCTTAATCTGAAGTGCATCTCTAGCATTAAATGACCCGCATATTACTTTGCCACATAATCTTTCTAAATCATATATTTCATATAGATGTTTAGTAAGCTCACTTCTTTTAATAAATTCATTATTAAGTTTATCTATAGAGTCAAGCCTACCATTAATCATTTTTTCATCTCTAAGAGGATTCATAAGCCATCCCTTAAGTGTTCTTGAACCCATACTGGTCTTACACTTATCTATAAGCCATATTAAACTATATTGTCTTTCTTTAAGTCTTAAAGTCTCAAATATCTCTAAATTCCTTACTGAATGTACATCCATTCTAAGTCTAGCATTATTATCAATAATAATAACATTACTTAAATGTGTTATATCTTTAAGTTCTCTAACTACTAAATAATAAAGTAAATGATTTACTCCATCACGAACTCTTTCATCAGTAATATTATCAGTAAGTTTAGTTTTTTCCTCATAAAATTTATCAGATATACTAATACTTAAATTATAATTATTCTTTAAAGTATTAAGAAGCTCTAAATCAAAAGTATTTGTAAGTATTACTTCTTTTAAATTTAAGTTTAAAACTCTACTTATAAGAGTATTCTTATCATGAGTAGTAAGCTCACTATAAATATTACCCGTACTAATATCAGCATATGTAATTAAATAAGCATATTCTAAATCTAAAATACTTCCAATAAAGTTAAAGTCATAAGCTGATAAAAAATCTAAATCAACAAGAGTTCCTTTTGATACTACATTAATAACTTCTCTTTTAACCATGCCTTTAGTAAATCTAGGATCTTCTACCTGCTCACAAACTGCTACCTTATATCCTAAATTAACTGCTTTTTCAATATAACCTTTAGATGCATGATGGGGAACTCCGCACATTGGTACCCTTTCTTTTAAACCAGCATTTTTACCAGTTAAAGTAAGTTCTAACGCATGTGATGCTTCCAAGGCATCCTCAAAAAACAATTCATAAAAGTCTCCGATTCGGTAGAAAAGCAATTCATCTTCATGCTTCTTTTTTATATCCATATACTGTCTCATCATTGGAGACAATTCATTATAATCTACGTCGCTTCTTTTCATACAAAATCACCACTACATATTTTATCATAAATAATGGTGATTTGCTTAATTATTTTTAGATATTTTGCGTCTCAATATGTTTTATTTCATCCCAGACAACTTCTTTTTTAAATAGAACAGCAATATTTAAATACTGCCAAGATAAAAGAAATATAGGAAACATAATAATGCCAGTTAAATACTCCTTTACTCTTTTCTTACTCTTAACACATACAAAAAGAGCACATAAAGAAACTGCTATATAACTAACTAATAAGCCAAATGCAGAAATTATAAGAAATATTTTTAAAGGAACAACTAATAAATTTATTAAACTAGATATCATACTAAATATAAAAACTAGTGGTGTACTATAAATAAGTAAAGAATCAATTACTTCAATACTTGGCTTTTTTAGTAAAGACTTAATAAGTCTACTAAAATAAATAAAAAACCCTTCATATATTCCTCTAGTCCACCTTCTTCTTTGAACCATACTAACTTTAAAATCAGATGGATGCTCAGCATAACATACAGCTCCCCTAACATATCTAATCTTAATATTATTTAAGGCACATATTGCCATAAATTCTAAATCTTCAGTAATTGTCTTAACATTAAAGCCATACTTATCAATTACTTCTTTTTTAATCATAATACCGGTTCCATTAATTGCTCCAGAAGCCCCTATATTATTTCTTGGAATACTAAACAAAATACCCTGAATAAAGAAATAAATAGCATAACAAGACGACACCCAAGTGTTTTCCTTAGCTTTAATATCCATATTAGATTTAGCAACTAAAGCTCCTTCATTTAAACATTTATTCATCTCACTTAAAAACTCATTATTAACTACATTATCAGCATCCATTATTATATAAGCATCAGTATTATTATTTTTTAATCTATCAAAAGCCTCTTTTAAGGCATCACCCTTATTTTTAATTTTTCTTTCACACAGAATACTTCTAACCCCTTCAGTATTACATACACCTAATGTATTATCTGTTGTATTATTAACTACTGCAATTATTTCACATTTATCTTTAGGATACTTTTGATTTTTAAAACTTAATATAACATCTTTTATTACTGCTTCTTCATTACGTGCTGGAATTAAAATCGTAAAATGATTATACTTATCACTTACACCTGCATTCATTTTTCTTTTCTTAAATAAAAATAGAGCCGTTAATAAAAAATAAATACTATAAACTCCAATTAATAACATGATAATTATATTTATGACTTCTAATGTTTTCATCTCTTACCTCTAAGAAAAGTTTACCATAATTATATTATCTGTCTACCCTTTTTCACTTACATCTTGTAAATTTTAGGTTTCATTTACAAAAAAACTATATCATTTTAGATATAGTTTTATAATTACTTGCTCTTTCTATATAAAGTTTCTCATTACCAGCAGGATATTCCGATAGCTCCTTAATACTATCTTTAATAAGGCCCAAGCCTACTTCTCCACCAAATATATATAAAATATTCTCTTTATTTAGTATAGGTTCTAAACCTAGTCTATTACATAATTTAACGTATTCCTTAGATGGACTACCATCAAGTAAATCATCATACCCCATATTAGTATAAATTCTTTCTAAAATATCCTTTATCTCTCTAGGTAGGTTATCCCCCAAAAGGATTACCGCCCTATTATTCTTTCTTTGCATCCTCTCCTTATACTCAGCATTACTCATATTACTAACAATCTTATAAGATAACTTATATATTACATTACCATCATCAGTCATATTAACAGGTTCTAACTCACAGATATCCCCATTTTCAAGAAACGCAGGTATTCCTTGAACAGGATCATAAACAAAAGTCAAAATAATCTTTCTCGCCTTCTTATAACTAGTACTTCCCTTTTTAATAACAGTCCTTGTAATATCTAAAGCATCAATTAAACTTCTTTTCTCTAAATGGTCAATCCTTTGCGTATATACATCAAAATAATTATTTAACTCCTCTAAGGATAAACCATATCTTTTAAGCTCTTCAAAAGCAAATCTTTCAGTTATATAACCTTCAAAAGTATCCTTATCTTTAGGTTTAAAACTATAAATCATTGGCGTATCATCAGTATACACCTTAGGTAAATATTTAACTATTTTCCTAAGTGCCTTTGGCATATTATTACTTTCTCTTAAAACAAAATAATCCTTTTTAGTAATAACATACTTATCACCACGTTCTTCAACCTCAGTAATCCAAGATCTAGCCTCATCCAGCACTTCTTCATCATCAGTTAATATATATATTCCTGTACCAGGCTTTGATTCAGCCAAATCATGAGGTCTAGTTAAAACCTCCTCCATATCAGTTTTATAGTAATAAGAACCCGCATCCATTAAATTAATCATACGATACTTATCACCCTTAAGTTTTTTAAGAACACTTCCCATTGCATCTGGATCAATTAACTTCATTACCTTCACCCTCCTCTTTAAGTACCTTTAAAGCATCTTCAAAAGTATCTACTCCTCTAATAGTAATCTCATACTTTTTCTCTTTAGCATAATTAATAGCATCTTCATAATTCTTGCTAGGACAAATAAACAAATCAGCCTTAGCCTTAACAGCAGCTGCAAGTTTATAAGTAACACCACCTATTTCCCCAACATTACCATCTTCATCTATCGTACCAGTCCCAACAATCTTCATACCATACGTAATATCTTCACTAATCAAAGCATTATACATGCTAAGAGCAGTTATTAACCCACCACTAGGTCCAGACTCGCTTTCCTTAGTCTTAAGATCAATCTTCTTATCAGAATAAACTTCCTTATCATCCAAAATAACAAGACCTGCATAAAGTTCATTATCCTCTTCATATATAGTAGAACTAGTATCATGCTCCTTATCATCCCTTAAATAAGTTATACTAATTTTATCACCAGCACTCTTACCATCTATATAATCCTTAAAATCATCAAAACTAGTCATCTTATTATTATCATAACTTATAATCTCATCTCCAACCTTAAGACCACTATCATTATCTTTAGTTACATAAATAACATAAAAATGATGACTCCTAATTTCATAAGGTGTATTAGAATACTTATAAGCAACTATCTTAGCATTACTAGTAGCATTTAAATAATCTAATCGGTTCCTTGCATTAGCATCCTCAATTGTTTCATTATCTTCCTTTAAATCATTATTCTTAACAAGTTCCCATGAAGGATTAATTTTACCAATCAAATAAAAGGGAAGCAGACCTTCCATATAACCAACATAAGCCATATTAAATGAGCCTTCACTCTTATATAAAGAACTTACCCGATCATTCATATTAATAACTCCCCCTGGCTTATAAACACTATAACCAGTATCAATATTAAAAAACGCAATAATTAAAAATGCACTAATTAAAAATCCATAATTTTCCTTAATAAAGTTTTTCAACTTTGCATAAATTTTATTAATCATAATCATTCCTCTTTACTAAATTATAACAGACTTCAGGTGATTTTATGAAAAATATTTCAAAAACTATCGTATTTTTACTATTACTTTCCTTATGTCTAATTAAAAGGCCCAGTCTAATTAACGGAGTTATTTATGGAATTAACCTATGGAAAACATGCTTATTTCCTTCAATCTTTCCCCTTTTAATCCTAAGTGACCTAGCCTTATCAACTAATATCATTAAAATAATAAGTGAAAGCATTGGTCTAATATTTAAAAAAATATTTAATATCCCAAAAGAAGCAGCATACGTTCTATTTATGTCATTCTTTACCGGATGCCCAAGTAATGCCAAATACATAAAAGATCTATTGGATAATAAAATGATTGATAACACTGGAGCAATTAAAATACTATCCATAGCACAGTTATACAACCCCAATTTAATAATCACCATAACCCCATTTCTAACATCTAAAAGCAAGCTATTTTTAATAATCGGTAATCTATTTTGTAACTTACTTATCGGTTTAATAAACCGTCACATTAAATGTAACTATTATAAAGCCATTAAAAAACAAATAACTTTCTCTTTAACTAATAGTATAAATAATGCCATAAATACCCTTTTAAACATTCTAGGTGTAATTGTCACATTTAGTGCACTAACTTCTATATTTAAAATTAATCATCCATTATTTACCGGAATATTTGAAATTACAAACGGAATAAGTAAAATAAACACTAGTGAAATTAACGCCTTATTTATGTGCACTCTTATGCTTAGCTTTGGTGGCTTATCTATCATCTACCAAATTAAAGGTATATTAAAAGAGTATAAACTAGATTATACCCTTTATTACAAATCAAGAATTATGCATATATTTCTTTTCTTAATACTAACACTAATTTATATTAGATACTATTTATAATTTTCTTAGTAGCTTCACTTTTAGATTCAATAACTACCCTTTCGCAAACA
Source organism: uncultured Bacilli bacterium (assembly GCA_934098515.1). GTDB lineage: Bacteria > Bacillota_I > Bacilli_A > RF39 > UBA660 > CAG-533. Next base: position 33,055 of record CAKOOK010000004.1, on the reverse strand, counting down.
AATAACATCATAATTAAACATAAATAATAAGAACCACCATAAGATAAGAAAGGAACCGGAACACCAGTAAGGGGAATAAGTGCTAATATACCCATAAAATTAATAAGCAAATGTAATAAAATATAAGCAAATGTTCCTAAAGCAATAATATACCCTTTAACAGTACCAGCTCTTCTAGCAATTTGTAAAAGTCTAATTAATAAAACTAAATATAAAATAATAACAACCGCTCCAGTAACTGCACCTAATTCTTCACAAACTATTGGAAAAATAAAGTCAGTATGAGCCTCTGGCAAATATAAATACTTCTGTGTAGAATTACCAAGACCTACCCCAAATAATCCCCCATTAGATATTGCAATCATTCCATTACAAACCTGATAACCAGTCTTCTGCGTATATCTAGTACAAGGTGCTCTAAAGTTTAAACGACTAGTCTGCTCACCATTTAATGAATAAGTAAAAATTAAAATCAAACCTAAAATAGCAGCTCCTGCACACCCAACTTTAATTTTAGTCATCTCTTTAGTATTAACTGGCAAAAACATAAAAACAATTCCCGCAATACCAGCAACAATTAATCCCGTTCCTAAATCCGGCTGCAAAGCAATAAGGCCAAAACATATACCAATAAAAATAAAAGGCACAAATATTAAAAATATATTATAATTTTTCCTTTTTAAAAGCTTATCAAAATATACCGCTAAATAAACAATCATAATTGGTTTCAAAAACTCAGATGGCTGAACACTAACAAACCCTAAATCAAACCAGCTCTTAGATCCATTAGTAATCGTTCCATAACTCATTACCAAAATAAGCGAAAGCAAAACACCAATCATTCCAACCGGAGCTAAAAAATCATAACTCTTTGTCTTTAACTTTAAAACAATTGTAAATCCAATAATCCAAGAAGCAATAACAACAATAAGCTGTTTATTAAAATAATAAGATTCATAAGTGCCATTATAAAGTACAGCTGTAATTGACGAAGCACTAAAGATCATTACCAAGCCAAAAATAGTAAATGCAAGCATTAAAACAAGCAATAATTTATCCATTTTTTTAAAGTTACTCTTCATTTTCGTCACCTACACTCTATAGTAAAGTATACCATGAAAAAAACATATACGCAAAATATATGTTTTAATTTGACAATCCAATTAACTCTATAATAAGTGGCGATAAAATAATAAGTAAAATTATTGGAATAAATAATAGAACACTAACTACACTTATCTTAATTGGCATCTTATTAATTTGTTCCCTAACACTTAATACAAGTTTATTATTTAAATAATCTATCTGAGTATTAAGACTCTTAATCATATCACTACCATAAACATTAGACTCAGTTAAATTTAATATAATATTAGTAATTACCTCACTAGGAATTCTTTTCTCTAAATCTAGTAATGCTTCATTCATTGTACTACCCATCCTCATATCACTAAGTGCTTTCTTAAATTCATCAGATAAATCATTAGATATACTTGACGTAGTAAGCTCAATAGCACCCTTTAAATTATTACCAGACTCCAAAGTCAAACTTAAAATTTGAAAAAAGAATAACGCCTGCTTATTTAGAAGTGCTCTTCTCTTAGCAAGTCTTACATCATAATACAAAAACTCAAATAGCAAAGCTGCTCCAATTGGTAATAATATTATAAGATAAAACCTATGATAACAAAACATGATACTAACAACAAAAGCAATAATAATTATCAAAAGATATAAACTTAAATCACTTACATAAGAACTCTTATTCTTAATTCCTAAAGCCATACTTTTCTTCTTAAACCTTGAAATAGTTTTATTACTAAATAATTTTAATGTAACACTTCTCATAACTCCACCTTAAGAATCTTTCTAATAACAAAGATATATATTGTATAAAGAACAAGAACCAAAACAATTGCAAATATACCTAATACATTATTAAATAATGGATTAAAATAATCCTTGTTAAGCATTAAAATAATAAAAATTAATATAAATGGCATAAAAGTAAGAATTCGATAAACAACCATACTAGATGCTGTCATCGCTTTAAGTTCATCCTTAAGCCTCTTCTTATTAGTTAAAGCCTCCTCAATATTTGAAAAAATAAATGTAATATTACCTCCAGTAACATTTAAAATACTTAAACTACTAGATATATACTGAGCATCTTCTAACCTTACTCTCCTATAAAAACGATTAAAAGCCTCAGATGTATCTATACCACTAGATAAATCTTTCTTAATAAGCATAAACTCATCCTTTACTGGACCATCTAAATCATTTATAACAACATCAATCGCATTAGTAATATTTAACCCTGACTTAAAAGCATTATTCATAATAATAATTGCTTTAAGCAAATCACCTTCAATATTCTTTATTCTAATTTGATTTAAAATCTCCAAATAAATATCTGTAACAAAATATCCCAGTACCAAAAAAACTAATCCAAGTGGTAACTCAAAAGTTCTATTTAAAACAGAAGTTAAAGTATATATTATAAAAACCAAAATACTAATTAAAATCTTAATACTATAAACATCAAACTTATAATTAGAATTCTTCTTTATCGTAACATACTTATCATATTTACATGCTCTTTTAGTAAAGTATGCACTTCTAGATAAAATACTACTCATCTTACTAATTAAAGCATTAACACTTTTATTAAAATCATCGCCAATAGTTGGTTCACTATTACCTGGAACCTTAAGAGTAAACTTATCTATTCTATTAGCTATTTTAATCGTTCTTCTAATCTTTAAAATTTCATAAATAGCAATTACTAAAAGTAAAATAATCGCACTTATAAATATAGCAAGTTTTAATATCTTATCCATAAAAGTACTCCTTTCTATTTAAGCATATCTAATTTAATTCCCCTTGATTTAAGTAATTTAGCAACATTAGGTTTTTTATTCTTACAAGTAAACTCTCCTCTTTCCTCACCAGTATCTGTAAGTCCCATTTGAACAAACTCAAATATAGGAATAAGTTTAATCATATCTTTATCAAACCCATCAACTTCACATATAGAAGTTATTTTTCTTTTACCATCATGCATTCTTTGAATATTTACAACAATATTTATTGCATTTTCAATATATTCCCTAACTGCTTTAATTGGAATATCAATACCACTCATAAGCACTAAAGTCTCTAATCTATTTAAAGCATCTTCTGGACTATTAGCATGTAACGTAGTAAGTGATCCATCATGTCCAGTATTCATTGCTTGTAACATATCAAAAGCCTCTTTACCACGACATTCTCCAACAATTATTCTATCTGGCCTCATACGAAGAGCATTAATAACCAAATCTCTAACAGTAACAACACTCCCCTTATTATAATTAGCAGTTCTTGTTTCAAGCGATATAACATGTTCCTGTTCTAACTTTAACTCAGCAGCATCCTCTATTGTAATAATACGTTCATCATTTCCAATAAAACCACTTATAATATTTAAAAGAGTCGTCTTACCAGAACCAGTTCCACCACAAACAATAATATTAAGTTTTCCTCTAACACACGCCTCTAAAAATTTAGCCATATCAGTAGTCATAGTACCAACTCTAAGCAAATCCTCTACCTTAGTCATATTATGCTTAAACTTACGTATAGTAATAACCGGCCCATTTACACTTAAAGGAGGCAATACCGCATTAATTCTTGACCCATCCTTAAGCCTAGAATCTACCATAGGATTAGAACTATCAATAGTTCTTCCTAGAGGCTGAATAAGCCTTTGAATAGTACGCTCTATGTGATTATCATTAATAAAAGAAACACTAGTATCCTTAACTAACTTACCATCAATCTCTACATAAACCTCACTAGGTCCATTAACCATAATCTCTGTAACATTAGGATCATTTAAAAGCTCAGTAATCGGTCCATAACCATTTATCTCTGATTCAATCAAATTAAATATATGATTTCTCTCCAAATTAGTTAAATCATATCCCTCTAAACACCTATCAATCTCCTCATTAACAAACTCACTTAACTCCTTATTAGTAGGTATCTCCTTATCAATCAAATCCTCAATAATTATCTTTCTAAGATTATCAAGTAACTTCTTATCTTTAAATACCTCATAATCACTAACTATACTATCCTCAGCATTATATATTGGCTTAAAATCAAAATTCTCAGTTAAGCTTTTACTCATCTTTACCACCTGCATCCTTAATAATCAAATTAAACACATCCTCATCAGGATACTTTCTAGCCTCAAGAGTAAAAATCTTCCCATCAAACACATAAGCATCCATATTAGGTACATAAAACTTATTACTTATAATATAATCAATATTATTATCAATAATCACCTTTAAATCATATAAAGAAAAATAATCACGATTATTTGCCACTGAATCATTTAAAATAACCTTATACTTATTTATACTACTATCCTTAAATAAACTTAGAACTGTCTTTAAATTCTTTAAATCTAGTGGATCATTAGTCGTAACAAGTAAAATCTTATCAACCATATCCAAAATATTAACATTAACCTCATTTAATATATGTGACATATCAAATATAACAAAATCATACTTAAAAAGAGCCTTATCTAAAATTATACTTAAATACTTAGGATCAATCTTATTAGCTCTTCTAGGATCAGTAGGAGCCCCAATAAAAGAAATATTTTTATTATAAACCGTAACATAATCTTCAAAATCTTTATAACGATTATTACTATAATCATCTGCAAAATTATATATATCTTTTTTTGGTTTCTTATTAAGAGCACAATCTATTTGTCCTGAATAAAGATCAGCATCAATAATCAAACATTTCTTATCAAGCTTAGACATAGCACCAGCCAAATTAAGTGCAAAAATAGTCTTACCAGTTCCACCCTTAGCACCAAAGACCGCTATACTTGTTCCTCTAGCCATTATTCTGCCTCCTTCATCTTTGTTTTTATCTCATAAGTTTTATTTATTACCGGATATTTAACTTTAATAATAATTGTCTTTATCCCTTCATGATTAACTATCTCTATATCTTCTTTACGAATACTATTTTTATTTAATAAATCTATTATCTCATCATCACTTAAATCATATCTCTTAGCTTCTTCAACTGTACTATCAAGAACACCTAGAACACGATTTTTCTCATTTACAAATACACCAGACTCATAAACAAAGATAATAACAATGAATATAACTGGAATTATCGTAATAAAAAGTGCAAGTGCCTGAGCTTTTTTATTCATCCTTTAAAACCACTCTTTCACTTTTAATATAATAAGGTTCTTTAAGGATTAAACTTAGACCAGGAGTTTTAGGAACATATTTCTCTCTAAGAGCAATCTTTTCATACTTATCACTAGATTCACACAAAGCCCCTTCAGGGCATAAGCCCGTTTCCTTATACTCCATAACTAAATTACTAACATTATTCTCTAACTTATTCTTAGTACTTAGTATCAAAGAAAAATCCACAAACACCAATATAAGATAAACCATAACCGGCATAATCAAAATAAACTCAATAAGTGCTTGCCCTTTCTTACTCATACTAGCCTCCCCTATCATATACAATTAGTATATCACATGTAACTCACAAAAAAAAGAAGATTATCTATTTTATTTCAAATATTTTTAAATCTTCTTCATCTAATTTAACATTCAAATCATTAACATATAATAAAGCTAAATCCTGTCCCTTTATAACACTATCTCCAGCCTCACATAACAACTTAACCCCAACACTATAATCAATATTATCCTCTTTAGTCTTACGACTAGCTCCAAGTAATCCAGCAAGCTTACCAACCTTTAAAGCACTTATTTTAGTTATAACACCATCTTTATTACTTTTAAGTTTAATAATCTTATCACTTACTTTAACTTTACTCAAATCACCATGTTGGTAGCTAATCCACTTCTCAAACATCTTATACGCAGTCTTATTTTCTAAAACCTTAGCACACAATATCTTAGCTTCACTCACCTTAATATTCTTAGCCATACTTATAATATTAGCAGATACCTCTAAAGACACCTCTCTAAGCCTACATAGCTTATTAGTTTCAAGCACTTCTTTAGCCTCTAAAACCTCTAAAGCATTACCAACCGCACTAGATAAAGGCTCATCCATATCAGTAATAAGTGTTTTAACATTTCTTCCAAAATGCTCACCTATCTTAGTCAAATACAAGGATAATTCCTCAGCGTCCTTTTCACTCTTAATAAGAGCACCTTCACCACACTTAATATCAATTACAATATATGTAGCTCCAGAAGCAATCTTCTTACTCATAATAGACGAAGCAATAAGAGGAATACTTTCCGTAGTACCAGTAACATCCCTTAAAGAATATATAACCTTATCTAGTGGAACTAAACTTTTAGTCTGAGAACTAACGGCTAAGCCTATCTCCTTAACTCCCTTATAAAACTCATCCTTAGTCAAATTAACATTAAATCCAGGAATACTTTCTAACTTATCTATAGTACCGCCAGTAATGCCTAAACCTCTACCACTCATCTTAGCCATTGGCACATTTAAAGCAGCTACAATAGGAGCAATTATTAAAGTAACAGTATCACCAATTCCCCCAGTACTATGCTTATCACATACCGGCTTATCAAACGTATAAACCTCACCACTCTTAATAAAAATATCAGTCAGATCCAAAGTCTCTTCATAAGTCATCCCATTAATAGTTATTGCCATAAGCAAAGCACTCATTTGATAATCTTTAATTTTATTATTTAAAAACCCATCAAAAGCATATTTCAGTTCTTCATAATTTAACACTTGCTTGTTCTTCTTCTTAGTAATTATATCAATAATATTCATAACACTCCTACTAAATAAATTAATCTACAACAAAAGGTTTATCACTGGTTCCTTCACCGGTTACGTTGGTCGTCGACTTAAGAGAAATCGAAGGACGAACCGCGTCAGTGCCAACCACGTCGCTGCGATCGAAGCGGCCAAGGCTGCCGACAACGAGCCAAACGCGAGCACGGCTGCCATAGAAGCCGATAGGAGACAAAGACCACCAATAAGTATCTGTAGCATTTTCTTGTAAATATGTTGTAGTATTAACTTGACTATAAGCATATCCTGCATATGCTAATTCATCAGCAGTTATTAATCCTATTTTTGAATTTATTTTACTTAATTCTCCATTACATTTTAAACTTGGACCCGTGCCACCAGCACTAGCACCTGCACTTACTAATCTTTGTGTAGCACCATAATAAGTTAGATTCTTAGCATAACCCAAACCATTTGGTGACCAACCCCAAGGATCATGTGTTGTATCTGTTACATTTGTTTTATCATTACACCATACATTATCATCTATTACGCTTTCATATATTTTTAGATTATTATCATACCAAGTTTCTAAATTAGTTAGTATTGTACTATTATTTATGTTAGCATGAGTAGTTGCATAATCACTAGCTCCAGCAGTGCCATACTTAAATCCAACATATGCATTATCATTATAATTTGTATTAAATGCACTTATATATGTTGTTCCATTGTATCTAGCAAATGCTGCACTAGTACTATTATTTGCAGCATCACAAGGATTAGCAGCTCCTGCAGTATTATCATTGTGTAAGATAAGTTTTACAGAGCCATCTCCTCCAACTCTAACTATTCTCCAGCATTTATTAGCAAATTCTACATAGTTATTTGTTACAGCGCCTCTAAAATAATAAGAAGTTCCATAATCATCTTCTGCACTTGCTAAAAGTGCTTCATCAGCAGTAGATATTGCTGCTCCTGGTGTTGTAATTGGAGCTTTAACTTCATTATTATATAATACTAATTCTGATAATTTCCCATTAGTTTTAGGTGCTTTAGCACTTGTTATCTCTACATGAGCACTAAATGCTGCTCCTTGATTTGCATTTTGACTAGTTGCCTTTTTAGGATAATATATCTTTAATAGATATGTATGACTTGCATTATTTGCTTTTACAAAGTGTCCACTACCTAGTTCAATAGATGTTCCAGTTATATCTTTTTTAGATATATTTGGGATTATTTCTCCATTAGTACTTGTATTAGTACTTACTAATTCATATTGTAATGGATCATCTGTTTTAAATGTATTTGAGTCTACTATTAAAGTTAACTTATAATACATCTGTGCATCAGTTGTATTATTACCAGTTACAGTTATAGTTTTTGTAGCCCATACATCATCTTTAGGATATATTCCAGCTAGATTTATATCTTTTCCTCCATCATAAGTTATTTTCATTGTTCCGGCATCTGCTCTTACTGTGGTGCTTGTTTCAGAACTCATTCCGGCAGTAAAGAATGCATATGTTGCTCCAATAAAGATTATTGCAACAAATATTCCTATATATAAATATATTTTTTTTAATTGTTTATCCATTTTATTGTCTCCTATCATAATTAAAATTATAAAACATGATAGTCTTTTTGTAAACAAAAAAAGCTAGGAATTTAATCCTAACTTAGTTTCTTTCTTTAACTTTGTATTCTTTCTTCATACCCTTTAAGAAGTTAAGTTTTGCTCTACGTACCATACCTTTTTTAACAACAGTAATTTTGTCAATTTCAGGGCTGTTTACAGCAAATACTCTTGATACGCCAACACTTCCACTTTTCTTTCTTACAGTAAATCTTTCAGAAACAGAACCACCTTTTTTAGAAACTACTAGTCCTTCAAAAGCTTGGATTCTTTCTTTCTTACCTTCTTTGATCCATACATCAACTCTTACTGTATCACCAACACGAAATTCAGGAGTGTTTGGTTTAATTTGTTTTTGATTAATTTTGTCAATAAGATTCATAAATATTTCCTTTCTATAAACTATTTTTTCTTATAATCTTCAGTTTTGAGCGGATTATAACACTTTTCTTTCAAAAAGCACATTTATTATAGCAAACCTAATATATAAAATCAAGTGCTTTAGCGCCTTCTAGAAGATAAAATATCTTTTTTATACTCATAAAGATTTAATTCATTATTTAATATATTTATTTGTTTTAAATATTTTTTTATCGTATCTTTGCTTAAATACTTTGCATATTTATTATAGAAAACCATTGTCATCTCTTCTAGTTCCACCATAAGCGCATTTGGATCATCATCTGTTTCATCATTTAAAAATGAAATAATTCGTGCAACTAATTTTAAATACTCTGGATCAAAATCTTTTTTTAAAATTTCTTTAAGCCAAGGCTCATAAAAAATGTAAACAATATTTTTCTTAATTTTAAATTCATACCCAACAAGATCATAAATAAATATAATCCCCGTATTTTTACTTTTATCTAACTTTAACATATTACTTTAATAAATCAGGTCTTTTTTCCTTAGTAAGTCTGATTCTTTCACTTTCCCTATAGTCATCTATTTTTTTATGGTCTCCAGATAATAAAATATCTGGTACGTTCATATCTCGGTAAACTGCTGGCTTTGTGTACACAGGATAATCTAATAAATTTTCATTAAAACTTTCTGATTCGAGACTTTCATTAGTAATAGCTCCTGGAAGAAGTCTTATAATAGAGTCTGCAATTAGCATTGCTGGGATTTCTCCACCAGTAAGTATAAAGTCTCCTACCGATATTATTTCATCAGCTAAAGTTTTAATTCTTTCATCAAAGCCTTCATAATGACCGCAAATTAAAATAATATCTTCATATTTAGAAAGTTCTCTTGCCTTTTTTTCATTATAAATACTTCCTTCTGGGCTTAAAATAATTATATGTGATTTAGGTGTTCTTATTTCATCTAAGCATCTAAATATCGGATCGCACATTAATACCATTCCGGCTCCCCCACCATAAGGAGTATCATCAACTTGCTTATTATTATACACTGAGTAATCTCTAAAATTAATTATTTTAACTTCAACTTTTTCATTTTGAATTGCTCTTTTAATGATAGATTCAGTAAGAAATCCATCAAACATATTTGGAAATAATGATAAAATTGTAATTTTCATGTTATCCCTCTTTTACTAATTCATCAATATTTTGACAAATTATTTTTTTGTTATTTACGTCTACTTTTTTAATAAAGTTCTTTTGAAGTGGAATATAATGCCCATTAACTTTAATTAAAGGATTAACTTCATTTATCACTACTTCATCAACATTACCAATACACTTATCCTCATTATATAAAGTGTATCCGTTAAGTTCACACATTAAGTATTCATTTTCTTCTAATTTAAGTTCATCTTTATTTATTAATACTTTTGTCCCAATTAAATATGTTACTTCATTAATATCTTTAATATTATCTATCTCTACTAAATAATTATGATGATGAAATCTAGAATTTGTTATCAAACGTTCTTTATTATTAATAATTATTTTGTTTCCTTTTTTAAAGGCACGACTTGCCATTTCAAAATTACTAACTATTTTAAGTTCACCTTTAATACCAAAAGTATTTACTATTTTACCAATTACTATATTCATAACCTACCTCTTATAATTGTGTATACATAAGAATACTTGCTGATACTCCAGCATTTAAACTTTCACACTTTTCATTCATTGGAATATAGAAAAATTCATCACATAATTTTTTTACTTCTTCACTCATACCTTTTGCTTCTGATCCAATAATAAGTGCATGAGCACCACTTATTTTATATGGATGACTTCCTTTTTGAACGTCCGTTCCAACAATCATATAACCTTTATTTTTTAAATCAGGAATTATTTCATTTAAATCTTTAATAATGATATTTACTTTATAAAGCATCCCTTCAGTTGCTCTAATTGTTTTAATATTATAAACATCTGCTGAATTAGGGCTTATTATAATTGTTTCATAATTAAATGCTACTGCACTACGTATAATCGTTCCGATATTACCTGGATCTTTTAAATTATCTAAGATTATTACATTACCTTTAATATCATTAGTAACATTCTTCTTAACTATTGCAAGTACCTTAGGAGCATTTTCTAAGCCAGATAACTTCTTCATAACTGCTTCTTTTAAATAAGTTACATTACCATAAGTATTATCTTCGCCTTCTAATAGAAACACTTCTTTTACTAAATCTAAAGATAATGCCTCTCTAACCAAATGCTCACCTGGAGCAATATAAAGTCCTTCTTCTTCACGATATTTTTTATTTTGTAATTTTGTATATCTTTTAATCTTTTCATTATTTAATGACTCTATAATCATGCATTTAATTCCTTTCTTGCTCTTTTATAATCTGGATAATGTCTTCCAACTTCATCCCAGAAGGCAGCACTATGATTCATATGTTTAAAATGTGATAACTCATGAATAATTACATAATCTATTAATTCTTCTCTTTTAGTAATTAAAGTAGTATTTAGGGTAACAGTCATACTCTTAGTATTACATACTCCCCATTTAGTTTTCATAAGTCTTGCTCTTACTCTAAAATTAGGTAAATTATCAAATTCTTGTTTTAAAACTTCTACTCTCTTTTCAAAGTAAGGTAAACTTAGTTTATAAAGATAACTTAACGCCTTTTCACTACTTTCAGCATATATAACATCTTCATATAAAGCAGGCTTTGTATTAGTAATAATTAAACTTAATTCACGGCCTAAATATGTAATTGGTTTATCTTTTTTTAAAGCATTCTTTTGATATAGTTTTAAAATACTCTCTTTATTTTGTAATAGTAACTTTTCAATATTTTTTTGAGTTCTACTAGGTCCTGATATATAAAGTTTCCCATCATCCTTAAATCTAAAATAAATATTTTTAATTCTTTTTGGTACAAATATATATGTTATTTCAGCACTATCAAGTATAATTTTATTTTCCACTAAATATCTCATACCATTCTTTTAATTTATTAGTACCACTTTTAGTTAGATTCTTAATAACATCCCAGCTTAAATTTAAGCTTTCTTTTAAAAGAGAAAAATCATTTTTAGCACTTTCACATATACTATCATTATTTTTACAAAACTCACTAGTAAGATTTAAATAAAGTGTAATTAAATTATCTTTTGCTTTATTATAACTACTAGATAATTCATCTTTATATCCTGGAAAATGACTATCAATTATATTATCTAGTTTTAATGCAAGCCCTATTACTTTTAACTTAGCCGAATTCGTTAAATTTTTAAAATAATACCCATTTATATCTTTATCATAAAATATAAAATCTACTACTTTAATAAAAGTATTCTTTAACGTACCTTTAGATTTACTATCAGCTGTATTAACTTCATTATTAAAATAAGCTAGAACCTCTTCATCAGCATTTTTAATATCTTTCTTTTTAGTTGTCGTTGTTTCATTTTTGCTTACCGAAGTTGTTTGTGATGTGGTTATATCATTTTTTATTTGTTCAGTAATTTTAGTAGTTACTTCTTCTTTAATATCCGGTTCTAACTCAGATATTTTATCTGTTTGTAGCACTTCTATTTCTTCTACTTCTGCTTCAGGTGGATATATTTCTTTAATATCTTTTATTTTTAATCTAATAATATCTCCAACTTTTAAATCCTTTACTGAAATACTTAAAACATCATAATTAATATCTTCATCTAAAGGTTTAACTAAAGCATAACCAGCATAGCTTTCTCTTACTACTGCATAAAATTCATTACTCGTCATCTTAGTTTTATCATCACTTCTTAATTTAAATATTAGAAAAATTGTTAATGTCATGATTAAAAGAAGTATCACAATAAATATTATTTTCTTTTTCATTATTTTTCACCCTTATTAGTAAATTTTAAAATAATTGGTGTCCCAGTTAAATCAATATTATTTCTTATTTGATTTTCTAAATATCTTTCATAACTAAAATGAAGTAGTCCTTTATTATTTACTTGAAATTCAAACTTAGGTGGTCTTGTATCACACTGATTAACAAAATATATTTTAAGTCTCTTTCCCTTATAACTAGGTGGTTCATGCATAGCAACAGCTTCTCTAATAATATCATTTAGTACACTAGTCTTAATTTCTTTAGTCGCACTTTCATATGCTTTAATAATCTCTGGCATAAGTGTATGAATTCTTGACTTAGTCTTAGCAGATAAGAAAACAATATTAACATACGGAATAAACTGAAAATTAGCCCTAATATTTGCTATCCATTTTTTCATCTCTTCATCTTTATTTTCAACAGTATCCCATTTATTTACCACAATAACCATTGCTTTACCTGCATCTAATGCATATGATGCTATATGTTTATCATGTTCTATTATTCCTTCTTCAGCATTAATTACCAGAACGCACACATCAGATCTATCAATAGCTTTCATACTTCTAATTAAACTATACTTTTCAATATTCTCATAAATACGTCCCTTTTTACGCATACCAGCAGTATCAATAACAATATAATCTTTCTTTTCATAAGTAAACTTAGTATCAATAGCATCTCTAGTAGTACCAGCAATATTTGATACAATAGCTCTATCCTCATTTAAAAGAGCATTAATTAAAGAACTCTTACCTACATTTGGTCTACCAATAATAGAAAATTTTAATGTAGCATCATCTTCTTCAGTAGTATAATCCGGAAAATCTCTAGTAATCTCATCTAATAAAGAATTAATCCCCTTATTATGCTCTGCGCTAATAGGTAAATACGTATCAAAACCAAGTTCATAAAAATTATACATTAAATTATTTTGATGTGTTTCATCTAACTTATTAACCGCTACAATTACCTTTTTCTTAGTTCTTTTTAAATTCTCACTAATAAGTAAATCATTACTAGTTAAATCTGTCTTTCCATCAATTACAAAAACAATAACATCACTCTCATCAATTGCTAGTTCTGCTTGCATTTTAATATTATGGTTAAAGTCTTCTTTTGCTAAATCAATACCACCAGTATCAATAAGTTGAAAACTTTTATTTCCATAATTAACAATACCATAAATACGATCTCTAGTAACTCCCGGAGCATCATCAATAATAGATTTCTTTTCATTTATAAGACGATTAAATAAAGTAGACTTACCTGTATTTGGTCTACCAATTAAACATACAGTTTTTCTCATAAAAACCACCTCTTTTTTCTTCAATATTTTACCATAAATAAGCCAAAATAAAAACCCTTGTTTGGGTTTTTCTATTAATTATCAGAAATAAGTGACGAATCTTTAAGACTACTACTTACTTTTCTTGTACTCTTGTCATAAGTAAGAAGTATAATCTCATCATTTAAACTATCCTTTTTCTTAGTAGAATCCGTAATAAGTTTTTCCTCTTCATTATCATATTTTATATAACCAGCTGCAGCTAGATCATTAAATGTTATCTCACAAGTAATTGTACTTCCCTCAGTACAAGACTTAAGTGGTCCTTTATTAGAAGTTAAAAAATAATTTAAATTATCTTCTGCCCAAATTACAGACTCATTTATAATCAAATCAACTTTAGTTTTTAAAACCGCTTCTCTAGCACTTCTAGTATTTTTAGAAATAGCTGGTATTGCAATAATCATAACCAAACTAAGAACTACTATTACTGCTAATAACTCCACTAGGGTAAAACCTCTTTTATTCTTCATTTAGTGCCTCATTAATAATACTTAAAACTTCATCTCTACCCTTCTTAGTAACTGAAGAAAACGCTACTACTTTATCATCCTCAACTAAATTAAGAGTACTTGCTACATTCTTAATATTCTTATCACGCTCTTTAGCCTTTAACTTATCATACTTAGTAGCAACAATAGTTGTCTTAATATTAAAATATTTTAAATAATTATACATCAAAATATCATTTTCAGTAGGTTTCATACGACTATCGACAAGCATAAACACACGTACTAGATTCTCTCTTGTTTTAAGATACTCCTCAATCATTAAGCCAAACTTTTTCTGCGTAACTTTATCTCTTTGTGCATAACCATAACCAGGCACATCAACTAAATAAAACTCATCATTACATATATAAAAGTTTAGTGTCTGTGTCTTACCAGGTGTACTACTAGTTTTAGCATAATTCTTTCTACCTAATAAAGTATTTATAAAACTACTTTTGCCTACATTACTACGACCAACAAGTAAAAACTCCTTCTTCCCATCATCAGGATACTGACTAGTTCTAACCGCAATAACATTTAAATTTGAATTTTCAATTTTCATATAAGCTCCTTTTAACACTTGCATCCTTATTATATAAAATAGTGTAAAAAAATGCAAATTATATAACTACTTATAGAAATTATCACATTTTTTAAGTATAATTATATTGGTGGTTACAATGCTCTATCCAGGAAAAGCCAAAAAGGCTTATCAAAAACCTGTAAATTATGCAAAACGTGGAATGGATTTAGAAAACCTTATAAACGAAGCAAATAAATACTACTTAGATAATGACATTGCCGTAATTTATAAAAAACCCACTCCCGTAGAAATTAAAAAAGTCTCTTACAAAGGTAAAACAGAATATATTGAAGGCGTCTTAAGAGAAAAATCTACTCTCGACTACACTGGAGTTTATAAAGGGTATTATCTAGATTTTGATGCTAAAAGTTCTAAAAGTAAAACAAGCTTTCCTTTAGCAAACATCCATAAACACCAAATGCTTCATATTGAAAGAGTCTTAAAACATAAAGGTATAAGTTTTTTAATAATTGAAATGAATGACAGATTTTTTATTTTAGATGGAAATGTTTTAATGAATTTTGTAAATAATAATGATAGAAAAAGTATACCATTTGAATTTATCCAAAAAGAAGGATTAGAAATTAAATTAAAATTTAGTCCAACACTAGACTATATAACAGTGTTAGATACACTTATTAGCAAAAAGGAGGAAATTTTATGAAAAAGATTAAACTTAAAAGAAAAGTTAATAAGGTAAAAAAAGAAAATATAACAACCAGTCAATTTAAAAAGAACTGGCAAAAAGGAAATATATTTGAAAAAATACTAATTGTTATAATGCTCATACTTGTTAGTGGATTTGCTTGTGGACTTGCTTTTTTCATTTATGTAGTTATAGCAGCACCTAAATTTGATCCACAAAGTTTGTACACTAAAGAAGCATCTATCCTATTTGATAGTAAAGGAGAAGAACTTGCTAGACTTGGTACTGAAAATAGACAAAAAGTAACTTATGATGAACTTCCAGAAGTATTTATTGATGCACTAGTAGCAACAGAAGACTCAAGATACTTCCAACATAGTGGTGTCGATATGGCAAGATTCTTAAAAGCAACAATTGGACAAGTATTTGGTCAAAGCGGTGCTGGTGGAGCTTCTACCCTAACAATGCAAGTTGCTAAACAAAGACTTACAAATAGTGAAGCATCTGGTATTAGAGGTATTATTCGTAAATTTACTGATGTTTACTTATCAGTATTCGTCTTAGAAAAAAAATACTCTAAAGAACAATTAATTGAATTTTATGTAAACATTCCTTATTTAGGTAGTGGTTCATATGGTATAGAACAAGCTAGTCAAGTATACTTTGGTAAAAGCGCTAGTGAATTATCTTTACCAGAAGCAGCAACAATCGCTGGACTATTCCAAGCACCAGTTGCTTACGATCCATTCGATTATCCTGAAAAAGCAGAATCAAGAAGAAATCAAGTACTTAACCTAATGAAAAGGCATGGTTATATTAGTGAAGAAGAATGTGAAATTGCTAAATCTATTCCACTTAAAAGCTTACTAGTTGAAAGTGAAAGCACAACAAACCAATATCAAGGATTCATTGATACAGTAGTTGAAGAAGTAATTGATAGAACTGGTAAGAATCCATACGAAACACCAATGTCAATTAAAACAACAATGGTTAGAGAAAAACAAGAAGCAATTAATAGTATATATAATGGTACAACGTACAAATGGTTAAATGATACAGTTCAAGCCGGTATTGCAGTAGTAGATAATGATAATGGCTCACTTATTGCAGTAGGTGCAGGACGTAATAGAAAAAGATTAAGAGAATACAACTATGCAACTATGATTAAAAGACACCCTGGTTCAACCGCTAAGCCAATATTTGACTACGGTCCAGCTATTGAATATTTAAACTGGTCAACTGGTAAAATGATTATCGATGATAAATACACATACTCTGGTGGCGGTTATTTAAAAAACTGGGATAATAGTTACAAAGGAATTATGACTATTGAAACAGCTCTTGGATCATCAAGAAACATCCCTGCTCTTCAAGCATTTCAAGCCGTTTCACAATCCCAAATTAAAACATTTGTAACAAACTTAGGAATTACACCAGAATACGAAAATGGTTTTATTAATGAAGCTCATAGTATTGGTGGATTTAATGGTACAAACCCACTTGAAATGGCGGCAGCATATGCAACATTTGCTAGAGGTGGCATTTATATAGAACCATACTCATTTACAAGTGCTGAATTCCTAGACACTGGTGAAGTATATACAGTAACACCAGAAAAACGTACAGTAATGAGTGAAGCAACAGCTTATATGATTAATATAATACTAAGAAACGCAGTTACAAATAATTACGTATCAGCTGGTTCTAAATCTGGAACTGACATTGCAAGTAAGACTGGTACATCAACAATTGATTCAAAATATATTAAAAGTTTAGGAATTAAAGGTGATGTTATTGGTGACTCATGGCAAATGGTTTACTCTCCAGATTACACTATCGGCTTATGGATTGGTTACAAAGAAACAACTAAAGAAACTTATCTATTAAATAGTGATGCCGGTAAAATTAAAAAACCAATGGTAAGACAACTTATTAAAGATATATTCGAAACAAACTCAAGATGGAAACAACCATCAAGTGTTGTTACTGCAGAAGTAGAACTTGGTACTGAGCCTCTTGCTCTTGCTAGTGCAGCTACTCCATCTAATTTAAGAACAACGGCTTACTTCAAAAAAGGAACAGTTCCGAGTGAAGAATCATTTAGATTTAGTCAATTAGAAAACCCAACAAATTTAAAAGCCAATTATTTACTTGGTGCTGTAGAACTATCTTGGGAAGATATAGCAACACCTAAAGCTATAGATGAAGCATACCTAAAAGAATACTTTGATGAAGGTTATAAACCTTGGAGTGAAAAATACTATGAAGAACGTATAACTTATAACGCTAATAACATTGGTACAAATGGTTATCACGTATATATTACAGTTAATGGTAACACTACAGATTTAGGATTTACTACTAATAACAAATTTACATATACTGGTCTTCTTAGTAGCAAAGCAACATTTACCATTAAATCAGCCTACTCTAAATTTAAAAATAATATGAGTAGTGGAGTTTCAGTTACAGTTAATCCTGATGGTAACTCTTCAAGTACAGGAGATGTTGAAATAACCCTAAATGGTAATAATACAATGACCGTATCTGGATACTATGATATGATTAATAACGATACTAATAAAAGCCCAGTTAAAGTCACAAATAATGGCATTGATGTAACAAATCAAGCAGTAACTAAAAATTATTGTTCTGATCAAAATAACAACAGTGTAGATTGCAAAAGTTTAGACTGCACAAGTTCATACACAATTATACATAATGTAACTTATAATGGTAAAACAAAAAGTTTTACTAGAACATTAACTAATGGATGCTAAAAGGAGCTAGACAAAACTAGCTCCTTTTATATTTACAAAAATTCTTAAATAAGCAATTATCACATTTAGGATTAATCGCCGTGCAGTAGTATCTCCCAAAAAGAAGAATCTGTTCGCTTACCCTATTCCACTTATCCACTGGTATCTCATTTTTTAAAATATATTCAACATCTCTAGGCGTCGCATTATCAAAAACTATACCTAATCTTTTACATACTCTTTCTACATGAGTATCAACTGGTATTGCTGGAACATTATAAATATTTTTTAAAACAACACTACAAGTCTTAGGCCCAACTCCTGGAAATGTTTCTAAAATTTCCCTACTATTAGGTACTTTACCATTATAATCATGAAGTAATATATCAGCAATATTTTTTACATAAACAGCCTTTTTAGTATATGAACCACAACTTCTAATTATCTTTTCTATATCATTAAAACTCATTAAAGAGATTTCCTCTAAATTATATTTAAATAAAATCTTAGTTACCTCATTAACTCTTTTATCTGTACATTGTGCACTTAAAACAGTCGCTATTAATAATTCATAATCAGTAGAATAATTAAGTTCACACTTAGGATTCGGAATATAATAATCTAAATATTCATAAAAACTACTCTTCATCCTCTAACCAATTATAATCAAACAACTCCTGTTTAGGATTATTTGACTCCTTCTTTTTTAAATAAGAATCAACCTCATCAACTGATTTAAAACCCTTCTTCTCCCATTCAGATAAAATCTTATCTATATATCTAAGGTTCCTTACATTATTAAATACTGCCTCTTTCAATGCTCCTTTTATAAGTTCTTCACTAATACCATTAGTAATCCATGCTTTAATAATTTCATACTCAACTGGACTTAGTGGTCTACCAAATTCCTTTTCAAATATAGTATAAATATTAGTTGTAGCTTGTTTTTTTATATTTATATTAATATCACTAACCATTGCTCTATAAGTATTAGTAATATCTATAACTTCAGTTATTTTACCATCTTCCTTACTAGTTTTAATAGACACCAGTCCTTTACCAGTTAAAGAAGAAAAAGCCGTCATTATCTCATTACTACTTAAATAAGTGATAAGAGATATCCTTTTAATATCAAATACAGGCTTATCCTGATTAATAAAATATACTAGTAATAGTAATTCTTCAAGAGATAAATCAAAGTCCTTAATAAGCTTAAAAAGCAACTTCTTAAAAGTATAATCTTTTTCCTTAATTAATCCCTCTAATATACTATTACTCATGTCAATCACTCCAATTTTTTAATATATAATCTTTAATTTTTTTATAATTATTAGGTAAAACATTATTAACAACTTTTATCAACACATCATTATAAATAACTTTAACCCTGCATGATGGCTCAATATCTAAAATCTTAATAACATCCTCTTGTCTAATCTTAAGTTCACTCTTACTATGAATCTTTAAAGAATTATTAATCTTATAAACCTCTTTCTTAGTTACTCCCATAATCTCAGCACTAACTAAAACAGTATATAATTCATAATTAAACAGTGTCTCATTATTAATTACTCTCTGATTAAGAATTGTTCTAATATCCTTAATAGTCTTTATATTAGACTTAGTAAAAGGATATTTATCACTAAATTCCATCTGAGCCCACATACCAAGTAAATCCTTAATCGGTACTATTCTATCATACTTAATCTCTAATTCATCACAAAAATGATTATTTTTTAAATATTTTAATCCTTCTTCTGCTTTCTTAGATACAAGTATCTTTTCTAATTCTTCTTTTTTTCTTGTATAAGATAAAGTTTTAATAATACTTCTATTATTAGAAATAAAATCTTTTATCTCTTTATCTAATTCAAAATCTAAAACTATAGAAAACCTTATAGCTCTTAAAATACGTAAAGGATCCTCAGTTAACTTTTGCTTAGTATCCCCAATAACTCTTATAATTCTATTTTCCAAATCACGAGTACCATCCAAAAGATCTATAATTAATCCATCACTATTCATACATAAAGCATTAATAGTAAAGTCTCTTCTTTTAATATCATCTATTAAATTATTAACATAAGTTATAGTTTCTGGTTTTCTATTTTTATAATTCTCTTCTCTACGATAAGTTGTTATATCATAATTAAATTTCTTAGTAGCAATCTTAATAGACCCATAAGAAGGATTTTCCTTCTTGATATCAAATATACGTAAAATATCTTTAGGTAAAGCATTAGTACATATATCAACATCAGTTGTAGGGTTATGTAAGATATAATCTCTTACATAACCACCAACTATATATGCTTCATATCCATTACTTTCTATTTTTTTAAGGATTTTCTTTATTTCTTTATCCATTACAGCACCCAATATAATTATAACAAAATTATATCAGTTTGTAACTAACAACTTGTCTTAGATCTGATCATTCTTATAGATGTTCCGATAGACTTACCAATATTAAAAATAACTGAGATAATTCTAGCTACAGAGTTTAAAAGTGTTGTAGTTATTCCACCTTTAATAAGTACTAATTCTTCATCTTTCATTAATTACATTTAGGCCTTAAATAACCATCTAGTACACCAGCTAAAAATGCTCCAATAGCTCCTAGTACAATGCCAATAGTCCACTTAATAGCGCCACCACTAACCAAAGCTAATTCTTGATTACTTAACATAAACCTTCTCCTTTCTATTGTTTAAGAAAATAATTTTATCAAACTTATAATATTCTTTATTATGACTTACCATTATAATAGTTTTCGTCTTATAATACTCGCAAATATTTTGAAGAATCTTTCGTCTTTCAGAAATATCTATTTGAGATAATGCTTCATCTAAAAGGAGAATATCAAAATCTTTATATAAAGCTCTAGCAAGTATAATTTTTTGAACTTCACCTCCACTAAAATTATCCCTTATGACTGAATTAAGTCCATTATACTTAGTTTGATATATTCTATCTAAATTAAGCATCTTTTCAATTATTTTAAGTTTGTCCTCCTCTAATTTACCACCTAAAATAATATTCTCCAATAGTGTTCCTGGAATCAATTTCTGGTTCTGATTAACATAAGAAATATGACTTCTAAGAGACTTTAAACTAAAATCTTTTATAGGTATACCACCTACACTTATAGAGCCTTCATAATCATCTATTATTCCATAAAACATATTTAATAAAGATGACTTTCCACTCCCATTAGACCCTTTAATTAAAATATTATCTCCCATATTTATATTTAAAGAAAAATTATTAAATACATTATTAAGTCCTATACTATACGTTAAATTTTTAATTAATATATTGCCATTTATAAAAGACTCACCTTTATAATTTTCATCTTCTAAATAATAAATACTATTAATTCTCATGTAAGCACTTTTAAAAAACATAATATTTGGCATCATAGTACAAAAGTAACTAACACCAGATATAAAATAATTATTAATAAAAATAAATGATAATAAAGATCCCATATTTAATTTTAAATAAACATTAAAAACAATAATTAATATCAAAACTAACTCTGTATAAGAACTAATAAATAATTCATTTAATGCGATTTTTTTATTTAAAGAATAATTTTGATTACTATTATCAATAATGATATCTTTTATCTTATTAAAACAATATTTTATATCAGTAATTATTTTAACCGTCCATATATTAGATATAAAACTTATTACTGTATCAGTTAATGAAGTATTACTATCTATAGTTCTTTCTAAATCTTGATATATCTTTTTATTATGAAAATAAACTATTAATAATACAAATAGTGTTATTATAATTACTATCATAAATATTCTTTTATTTAAAATATATAGCATAATAGATGTACTTAAAATAATTAGAAAGTTTACTAAAGACTCTACTATTGTTACCGATATGTTTTCCTTAATGACATTTATATCATCAAATCTGCTTACTAAATCTCCTTCCTTTCTTAAACACAAATATTTAAAGGGTAAGAAAAATATTTTTCTAATATAATCAGTAGACAAACTTTCATTTAAACTTTTATTTAATTTAAAGACATAAACATTTTTTAAATAATTAATAACTATTTTACTTAAAATAAGTATTATTAAAATTATTAAATTAAACGATGAAAGCGAAAATATACTATTAACTAAAAGTGTACTTACTATAAGCAATAAACATATTACCAAAGTTAAAACAAATATTTTTATAAATAAACATTTATTTTGAAGGATTACATTTTTTAATAATTTTAAAAACAGTGATTGCACTTTTATATTTACAATGTTAGATATTGGGAATAATTCTAAAATATATCCTGTAAACATTTCACTAAATTTAGATAGTTTTAACTTATTTTTACCTATGGCAGGATCCATAAGTATAATGGTGTCTTTGTCTATTTTAACAATTACTACAAAATGATAAAAATTATTAATTTTAATTTGAGCAATAGCAGGTAGTTTAATCTTACTAAGATCATATTCTTTCTTCCCGCTAACTTCAAATCCATACTTTTCAGCAGCTACTTTCAAATTATAAAAGGTAGTACCTTCTTTTGTAGTAAGTGTATCAACCTTAACATATTCCAGTGGAATAAACCCATTATAATGCTTAATTACAGATAATAAACAGCACGCTCCACAGTCAGCCTCATCCTCTTGTCTTACAACTATATTTTTCAAACATCTTTTCCTCCCTTCATTAGTTATTGTTGTAAGAACATCCCCGATTTCCTTTTTTATTTTTAAAAAAAATTAGTTATTTTTTAATTTAACTAATTTTTACTCTTCTTTTTATACTTTTTAACTTTATCTAAAAAACTAAAATTTCTCTTAACTAAATATGGGTATGCCTCCATAAGTCTAATCTTAATACGTTTAGTAGACTCTTTCTTCTTTTCAAATTCCTCCATAAATTTATCCAAATGACTAGCAATATTAGATACTTTAACAGCTTCAAAAAAACTTACAGAAAAATCTATTAACATTACAACAAATAAAATAATAGACACACACAATATTGCCTTAGCACCTAACGCATTATATAACTTATTAAATAATGGATTAAATACATAAATAATGGCTACTGATCCTAACCCAAATAAAACTGAATTTTGTAAACATACTCTACCATTTAAATTATATTTTCTTTCTGAATAATCCCACCATCTATTATGAAATATCTTTTCCATAGCATAACTAGTAATATACTCTAAAAGTGAGCATAAAACTAATCCAACTAAAAATATAATAAAAGAATCTTTCTTAACATGCATAAGAGCTAAACTAACAATCATTGCTCCATTTCCATATATAGGAATATAAGGTCCATGTAAAAAACCCCTATTAACCCATTTCTTATCACCTAAATAAACATAAAATACTTCACACACATATCCGATCATAGAATAAAACACAAAGTACAAAAATATATAACATAACTTATCCATAACTAATCTCCTCCTAATAATTTTATCTAAATAATAAAAATATTTCAATAAAAAAAAGGAAATAGAGATTCTTCTTACAACAATAACTAATGAAGGGAGGTAAAAATTATGTTATTTAGAATATTTTTAAGAGCACTATATTTAACTTTTATAACTATTTTATAGAATATTTTAGTACAAGTTAAATATAATTTACTAGCAAGGAGAATTGAATATGATTAATAAACAGAAATTATGGTTTCTAACTTTATTTAGTATTATTTTAGTTTTAAGCGTATATTATGTATCTATGCCAGGTGAAAGTTTATCTAACTTAATTAAATCAAGTGATACTTCCAGTGAAAAAACAACAATTAAAACAAATAATGAAGATAATTTAGCAGCTCTTAGGGTAAGTAATGACGAAGAAGTCTTAGCAGAAATGGCTAAATTACAAGAAACATTATTAGATACAACAGCCTCTAGTGAAGATAAAAATAATGCATATGAAAAACTATTATCAATTAACTTAACTAAAGGAAAAGAAACCTCTTTAGAAGAATTAATTTTAAAAGAATATAAAATAAAATCATTTATAAAAATAAGTGGAGATAAAATAAACGTTACTATTCCAACTAAGGATGGTAGTTATGAAAAAGCTAATCAAATTATGCGAACAATTCAAAAAGAATTTGACAAAAAACAATATATAACTGTTAAGTACCAATAATCTAATAATCACTCTCTCTTTAATTGTGTCATAAAATATTATGAGAAGTTGAAAGAGAGGGAAATATGTCTAAAGGTATATTAACAGCACGTGAAAGAGAAGTTTTTGAACTCCTTATATTAAATAAATCTACTAAAGAAATAAGTACTTATCTAGGAATAAGCGAAAAAACCGTAAGAAATCATATATCAAATGTCATGCAAAAAATGAATGTTAAGGGGCGTAGTGGTGCTATTATTGAACTTCTGAAATTAGGAGAAATAAATCTATAAAAGTCGTTAATATACGACTTTTTATTTTTAATAAGAATATATTTAAATGAGGTGGATTATGCTAATTAAAATGGTTAAGAAAAGAACTTTTTTAATATTATCTAGTTTAATTATTTTATTAATCGTCTATTTATTTCCAACGAAGAAAGAGGATAAAACTTATATTCAAAATGAAAATACTGATTTTAGTATCGTTTATTTAATAGATCAAAATAATTTATTATCAAGAGTTTCTGTAGTAACTAAAAACACTAATATAGATAATCAAATCAAAGAAATAACTGAATATTTAACAGATGGCTCTAACAAGAAAGATTATCTATCAGACGGATTTAAACCTGTAATTCCTAAAGGTACTAAACTCCTCTACTTTAAAATAGATGATGGCTTATTAACCCTTAACTTTTCTAAAAAACTTTTAACTATTAATGAAGAAGATGAAAAAAAATTAATAAGTTCCTTAGTATACACTTATACAAGCATTGATGGAATTAATAAAATAACCATTTATGTAGAAGGTAATCTTCTTGATAGACTACCCAATTCAAATGAAAAAATACCTCAAATAATAGATAAAAGCTATGGAATTAATCAAATATACAATATTACAGATATTATCGGTACTACAAAAACAACTATTTATTATCTATCTAAATATAAAGATTACTATTACTATGTACCAGTAACTTTAATAAATAATGATAAAAGTGATAAAGTAGAAATCATCTTATCTGAGCTTGCTAGTAAAAGCGTTTACGAAACAAGCCTAATTAGTTATTTAAAAGATGTAAGAGAAATAAGTTATGAAATGGAAAATGATTTTATCTCATTAAATATGAACAAAAAACTCTTTAATGACCTTTATGAATCTAATCTAATTGAAAAAGTAATATACACAATAAACCTGTCTATAAAAAATAATTACGAACATAAAAAAGTCATATATTATATAGATAATGAACTATACGAAACATATGACTTTTAACTAATAATATGCAGTAAATTATAAATTGCGTTACTTATTTTAAGATTAGTGTATAATTAAATATGGTGATACACATATGAGTTTGAATGAAATTGGTACTAAACTTAAAGAACTTAGAATCAAAAATAATATAACCCAAGATGAATTAGCAAGAAATCTATACCTTAGTAGACAAGCAGTAAGTAGATGGGAAACTGGTAAAAGTATTCCAGATTACCAGACACTAATCTTAATTTGTAAATTTTATAATGTTAATATAGACTATTTTTTTGAAGATAATAATGTAAAAAATAAAAAATACTATTTTAATTTAGCTTTTGAAAATTTTAATAAACAAAAAATAATAAATAAATTTAAAATTATAATAATTATTCTGATAGTATTTGTAATAATAATATTTTCACTTTTTTATACACTTTATACTTTTAATAAAAACAATATTTACGAACTTGAATATAGATCAAATGAATTAGTTTGCAATAGTGGGTTAATTATAACATCGCCTAAAAAGATTATATTTAAACCATGTGTTCTAAATTTTTCAGATGGCGCAGAAATTAAAAATATAGAAATTTATTATTATGAACAAAATGATAAAAGAATTATATTATCTGGAGGAACCAATATTCTTAATTTCACATGGAAGGATAAAAGAAGCGTTAGTGAACTATTTAATTACGGTAAAATAAATATAGATAACAATTTACCAAACATATATTTAAAAATAACTACTGAAGATAATGTCGAAAAAACTATAACTCTTGATTCTAGAAAAATTTAACTTCAAGAAAAAACTCTATCATAAGATAAAGTTTTCAAACATTTTCAACCGAGATCATTTATAACTCGCACCACTCGGAAGCGACTAACATTTCGCGATTGGAATCATTTATACCCCGCACCATCCATAAGCGGCTAACATTTACTATTTTTATATTATATTCATTTTTAATAAGTTTACTAATTGTTCATTATTAGTTTTTTGTCCTAATTATAGTTTGCGCGAAACATTCGAGCTTAGCAGCAAAATAATAAAACTAAATCACTTATCTAATTCATCCATAGAATAAGTATTATATCCTTCATACTTATAACTTGTATCAATACCTTTCATATATATTTCTCTATCACTAATTTTAGCAGTTAAAGCATTCTTTAATAATATCGTTATTTCAGTATCTTTAATTGGACTTCTTTCCATTGCAAGTAAATATTCTTCTTTATCTATTTTACTCCAATCTATAACTTTGCCGATTCTATTTTTTAGTATCATATCAAGCCATATTCTAGTGCTTCTGCCATTGCCTTCTCTAAAAGGATGTGCTATATTCATTTCAATATATTTTTTTACTATATTTTCAAATGTATCTTCAGGCATAGAATCTATTTTAAAAAGTGCATCCTTTAAATACATTGATGCAGCGAATCTAAAGTTACCTTTAGCTAAATTAACTTCTCTTATTTCACCTGCAAATGAATAAATTTCATTAAATAAAAATTTATGAATATCACATAATCCTTTAGTTGTCCCTACTTCAAATTCATTAATCTTATTTGTATCAAATAATTCTAATGCTTTTAATTTTGTTATTCTTTCTTCTTCTTTTGCTAGTTCTACCTCATTAGTAATATTTAGTTTATTTTCAAGCATTTTATCACCCCTATAACTATAAATAGTATACTATAAAACAGGTTAAATTACCACAAAAAAGACTAAGTTGTACATAATATTACTTAGTCTTTTAATATAACTAAATTTATTATTAATTTTCAGATTTAATTGCTGCCTGTGCTGCTGCTAGTCTAGCAATTGGAACTCTGTATGGTGAACAAGATACATAATCTAGTCCAACATTATGACAGAACTCTACAGATGAAGGATCTCCACCATGTTCTCCACATATTCCCAAATGAATATCTGGATTAGCCTCTCTACCAAGAGTAGCAGCCATCTTAACTAACTTACCTACACCCTTTTGATCTAACTTAGCAAATGGATCATTTTCATAAATTTTCTTATCATAATATGACCCTAAGAATTTACCAGCATCATCTCTTGAGAATCCAAATGTCATTTGTGTTAAGTCGTTAGTACCAAATGAGAAGAAGTCAGCTTCTTTAGCAATTTCATCTGCAGTTAATGCTGCTCTAGGAATTTCAATCATTGTACCAACATGGTATTCCATTTCAAAATTTTCATTCTTAAGAACTTCATCTGCAGTCTGACAAACAATATTTTTAACATATTTAAGTTCCTTTACTTCTCCAACAAGTGGAATCATAATCTCTGGAACAATCTTTACATTCTTTCTCTTAGATACTGCAATAGCAGCCTTAATAACAGCCCTAGTTTGCATCTTAGCAATTTCTGGGAATGTTACAGCAAGGCGGCATCCTCTGTGTCCCATCATTGGATTAAACTCATGAAGCCCAGCAATAATTGCTTTAATTTGTTCAACAGTTTTTCCTTGAGAATCAGCAAGTAACTTAATGTCAGCTTCCTCTGTAGGAACAAATTCATGTAGAGGAGGATCTAAATATCTAATAGTAACACTATAGTCTTCCATCGCTTCATATAAAGCTTCAAAGTCCTTTTGCTGCATTGGCTCAATTTTTGCTAAAGCAGTTTCTCTTTCCTCAACAGTATCAGAACAAATCATCTCTCTAATTGCTGCAATTCTATCTTTATCAAAGAACATATGCTCAGTTCTACATAGTCCAATACCTTCAGCACCAAGTTCTCTAGCCTTTAAAGCATCTCTAGGTGTATCAGCATTTGTTCTTACTCTTAATCTTCTATACTTATCAGCCCAAGCCATAATTCTACCAAACTCACCAGTAATAGAGGCATCAACCTTAGGAATTAATCCAGCATAAATCTTACCAGTAGAACCATCTATAGAAATCTCATCAAATTCTCTAAATGTCTTATCACCTAAAGTAAATGTTTTATTTTCTTCATCCATAGTAATTTCTTGGCATCCAGAAACGCAGCAAGTACCCATTCCACGAGCTACTACTGCAGCATGACTAGTCATACCACCACGAACAGTTAAAATGCCTTCACTTGCTTTCATTCCTTCAATATCTTCAGGAGATGTTTCAAGTCTTACTAATACTACTTTTTTACCATTTGCTTTTGCAGTCTTAGCATCTTCTGCAGTAAACACTACTTCACCAGATGCTGCTCCAGGTGATGCTGCAAGCCCCTTACCAATTACTTCAGCACCCTTAAGTGCCTCAGCATCAAATGTAGGATGTAACAAAGTATCTAAATTACGAGGATCAATCATCATAACTGCTTCCTTATCAGTAATCATACCCTCATCAACTAAATCACAAGCAATCTTTAAAGCAGCCTTAGCAGTTCTTTTACCATTACGTGTTTGAAGCATATATAAGTGTTTATCTTCAATAGTAAACTCCATATCTTGCATATCATGATAATGTTCTTCTAACTTCTTACAAATACCAACAAACTCATCATAAACTTCAGGCATAACCTCTTTTAAGTGTTCAATAGGTTCTGGAGTTCTAACACCCGCTACAACATCCTCTCCTTGAGCATTCATTAAAAATTCACCCATTAAATGTTTTTCTCCTGTTGCTGGATCCCTAGTAAAGGCAACGCCAGTTCCAGATGTTTCTCCCATATTACCAAAAGCCATCATTTGAACATTTACAGCAGTTCCCCAAGAATAAGGAATATCATTATCACGACGATATACATTTGCTCTTGGATTATCCCATGATCTAAACACTGCCTTAACAGCGCCCATTAATTGCTCTGTTGGATCACTTGGAAACTCACTACCAACTTTACTCTTATATTCAGCCTTAAACTCTTCTGCTAGTTCTTTTAAATCTTCAGCAGTAAGCTCAACATCTAAAGTAACACCTTTTTTCTTTTTCATCTCATCAATAAGAGTTTCAAAATATTTCTTTCCTACTTCCATTACAACATCAGAATACATCTGAATAAATCTACGATAACAGTCCCATGCCCATCTAGCATTACCACTCTTACTAGCTAAAACTTCAACTACATCTTCATTTAAACCTAAATTAAGAATAGTATCCATCATTCCTGGCATAGATGCACGAGCCCCACTTCTTACTGATACAAGCAATGGATTTTCCTTATCACCAAACTTCTTCCCAGTAATCTCTTCCATCTTCTTAATATTCTCAAAAATTTCTTCCTGGATCTCATTACTAATCTTTTCACCATCTTCATAGTATCTAGTACAAGCCTCTGTTGTAATGGTAAATCCTTGCGGTACTGGTAAACCTAACTTAGTCATTTCTGCTAAATTAGCACCCTTACCACCAAGTAAGTTCTTCATATCCTTGTTTCCTTCAGAAAACAAATAAACATATTTCATAAATTAAACCTCCTTTATCTAATCATCATTGAATTTATAAAATATTTATTATCACCCTTATTAAGCACTAAAGTACCTTTTAAAGCCACAATATCTTTAGAATACTCTAACACACTTGCCTTGCAGCTTTCAGAGTTATAATCAATCATATCAAAATAAACTGTTTTTAAGTTATCTCCATTTTTTTCATTAACAACTTTAATACAGTATTTAGGATTACCGTAGTTTATTTCATATTCATAGGCACCATCTTGATTTAAATACTCAGCAATATTTTCTTTAGATAATTCTGTATTAAATACATTTTCTGATAAAGTATTAATTTCATCATAAGTAAGTGCACCTTTATCATTCTTAGAATAAAGATACTTAAACTTAGTAAGTTCACTTTCAAAAACATTTATATCTTTATTATTATAATCAATCGCATTATTAATACCTCTTAAAAAACTTTCATCATTAATAAGCGTATTATAATTTATCTTAAGAGTATCACTCAAACTAGTAATATCTTTATCCACCACTATAGTAGTAGTTGTAGGTAATTCATACTTATAACTATCTACAGACAGTGTATGATGCACTAAATATATCATAATTATAACCCCAATAATTACCAAAACTATCATAAAAACTCTACCTAATTTTTTAGAATTATCATCAATCATTTTACCACCAGCCTACCAAAAAATTATACCAATTTTTTTATTAATAATCTAGTATTTTCCATGAGGATGAGCATTTAAATATGTTTTTCTAATTGTTTCATTTGTAAGATGTGTGTAAATACTTGTCGTATTCAAATTAGCATGTCCTAAAAGTTCTTGCACACTTCTAATATCACACCCCTCATTTAAAAGCATTGTCGCAAAAGTATGCCTAAAAGTATGGGGAGTAACCCTAACATTAATTGAACACTTCTTAATAATTCCCTCAATAATATATCTAACACCCCTATCAGTAAGCTTACCCCCATTATTATTAATAAATAAATAAGGTGAATACTTCCCATTTAGAAGACTACTTCTTCCATCTTTAAAATAATAATATAACTTATTCTTAGTACTCTCTCTATAATAAACAACTCTCTCTTTACTCCCCTTACCCATAACTCTAATCTCATTATTCTTTAAATCCATATCTTCAATCCTAATATTAGATAACTCACTAACGCGCAAGCCAGTCGCAAGCAAAAGTTCTATAATAAGCGCATTCCTTAAAGTAAGAGGCTTATCATCATCCAAAGAATTAAGCATCTCTTCAAAATCACTATACCTAAAATAATTTGGAAGTCTCTTTTCCGTCTTAAGATTATTAATAAGTTCAAAAGGATTATTATCAGTAACATCCTTCTTAATTAAATAATTATAAAAACTTCTTAAAGAACTAAGCAACCTATTAATACTAGTGCTCTTATAACCACTCTTCTGCGTACTAATCACATACTTACTAACATCATCATAAGTAAGACTCAAATAATTAAGTTTATTAATACTGCAATACTCTTTTAAATGATATAAATCTATCTCATAACTCTTAACAGTCTTATCAGAATACTTTCTCTCAAACTCTAAATAATCTAAAAACTCTTTAACCTTATCTTCCATATCATTTATCCTCACTAAGATTATAATTTATTTTCTCATCTAATACAAGAAAAAAACCATTAAGAATTATAATAAAAAAACTAATAGAAACCAGCAACATATACATTGTCATTTCTATCAGTTCTAACTTAAATTTTTACTACAAATGGTGAACTACTGGTTCCATCACCGGTTACGTTGGTAAAGGGCTTAAGAGAAATCGAAGGGCGAACACCGTAGATGCTATCCACGCTGTAGTAGTCGAAGATGCCATTACTGCCGCTAACGTACCAAACGTGAGCGTGGCCACCATTGAAGTTGTCAGGAGACAATGACCACCAATAAGTATCCGCAGCATTTTCTTGTAAATATATTGTAGTATTATTTTGACTATAAGCGTATCCAGCATATGCTAACTCATCTGCTGTTATTAAACCTATTTTTAAATTTATTTTACTTAATTCTCCATTACATTTTAAACTTGGGCCAGTGCCACCAGCACTAGTGACTGCACTTACTAATCTTTGGGTAGCACCATAATATGTTGTATTTTTAGCATATCCAAAACCATTAACATTACTCACATCACTCAAATTCCATGGATCATATGTTGTATCTGTTACATTTGTTTTATCATTACACCATTCAGTATCAGCTATTGCATCAGCATAAGTTTTTAAATTTTTTGTATACCAAGTCTCTAAATTTGTTAGTATTGTACTATTATTTGTATTTGCATGTGTAGCTTCATATGTACTAGAGCCTGGTGTTCCATACTTAAATCCTACATATGCATTGTCATTATAACTTGAATTAAATGCACTTTTATATGTTGTATCAGAGTATCTTGCAAATGCTGCACTAGCACTATTATTAGCAGCATCACAAGGATTAGCAGCTCCTGCAGTATTATCATTATGTAAAATAAGCTTTACTGAACCATCTCCACCAACTCTTACTACTCTCCAGCATTTATTAGCAAATTCTACATAGTTATTTGTTACAGCTCCTCTAAAATAATAGCTTGTTCCATAATCATCTTCAGTACTTGCTAAAAGTGCCTCACTAGCAGTAGATATTGCTGCTCCTGGTGTTGTAATTGGAGCTTTAACTTCATTCTTTGCTAGTATTGCTTTAGCTAAAG
>CAKOOK010000003.1 GCA_934098515.1 uncultured Bacilli bacterium | reverse complement strand
CAGGGGTGGAGAGAATCGAACTCCCATCAAAAGTTTTGGAGACTCCTATGCTACCATTATACCACACCCCTGTGGACGTATTGATTATAGCATAGTATTGTTCATCTTTCAAGATGAAATGCATATATTTTATTGGTGGTATGGATGTTGATTAATTATACTTCTAAGGAATTGGATTTGATGGCAAGGTTAATGCGCGCTGAAGCTTTAGCCGAGGGAAATCTAGGAATGTTGATGGTTGGTAATGTAATTGTAAATAGGGCGATTGCTAGTTGTTATACTTTTAAAAATATTCGTTCTATATATGATGTTGTATATCAGTCTCCTGGGGGATTTTCGGGAATAAATAGTTCTCTTTTTAATGGCTCCTCGACTACGAAAGAGAAAGAACTTGCGAAGAGATGTTTGAAGGGTGAGTATTATTATCCGGCAACTCATGCGCTTTGGTTTTATGCTCCAGGAACAAGTTCTTGTAAGGCAACTTGGTATGAGCAACCTTTTTCTGGAAGTTATAAAAATCACTGTTTTTATAGGCCGGATAGTGGAGTGTGTAAAGAGCTTTACTAGACAAATAAGGGGAAATATGTTATAATTTGTTGTGTGGTGCATTATGCTAGTCATAAACACTATTTGAAGGTGGGGCTAAAAATCCATCGTTGATATTTGACACTTTATATATTTGCTTTTTCTGCCCAAGTTAGGGTGAATATGTAATTTAAAATTTTAGGGAAGATTATAATGGCATATAATGGTACCCTGGAGTTGCGTCGTAATTAAACGTCATGTCGTGAGTGAGTGTAGGGGATATTTTGAAACTGCATTTGCAAAAGCGAATAAGAATAGGTTAGTTGTGTTAGAGAAAATCTCTAGCGTGTATTTATTATAAGGATTGAAGTGCGGACTAAGTGGCCATCGAGTAACTATCTATTAGTTGTTTTTTATAAAGGAGAAATCGCCCTAGGGTAACCGAAGGAGGAAAAACAGAGAAATTCGACTCGACCAAAGCCGTAAAATTAATTTATAATAAACCATAAATTTTTTCCACTTTATAAGGAGGCAAAATGAAAAAGAATAGCTGGATTTATAAAGTTTTTTTATTGACTTTTTTTCTATCTATTTTGTTTAGTACTATTACAAATTTGATTGCGTATCATACAAACTTGTTGATTATTTTTATTAGTTTAATCTTAGTGATTGTTGTTGGTATTGTATTTGATATGCTTGGAACTGCGAGTTTGACGTGTAAAGAAGCATATTTTCATAGTATGAGTGCTCAGAAGATTAAGGGTGCTAAGGAAGCCATTAGTGTACTTAAAAATAATGTAAGGTTTGCTAATATTTGTAATGATGTTATTGGCGATGTTTGTGGTATTGTTAGTGGTGGACTAGGAAGTGTGCTTGCTGTGTCTTTATCTAAGGTGTCAAGTGTTTCTTTAACAATTTTATCTGTAATTTTGGCAGCTTTTATATCTGCGTTTACTGTTGGTGGTAAGGCTGTGTTTAAGGGTGTTGCTATTAAGAATTGTAATCAGATTATATTTGCATTTGGTAAGTTAAAGAGTTTATTTCATGTAAAGTAACTAGTATTATCTAGTTTTTTTTTATATAATTGAGTTATGAAAAAGTTTAATAAAATTGTTATGATTGTATTATTTTTAATATTTTGTGTGATGGCTGTGCTAGTTCATTATGATTTGACTGGTTCTTTTGATGCTACTGTTTATAAATTTGTTATTGGGTTTAGGAGTGATTCGCTAACTAAAGTGCTTCTTTTTATTACGGAGTTTGCTAGTGTTAAGTGGATTGTCTTTTTGTGTGCAGTTTCTTTAATCGGACTATTTTGGAAATATTATAAATCATTGTTTTTGGTATTAAATGTGATTGTTTCGACTATATTTAATGTAGTTATTAAAAATATCATGATGGTTCCTAGGCCTAATATTTTGAGGCTTACTGATGAGACAGGG
Source organism: uncultured Bacilli bacterium (assembly GCA_934098515.1). Lineage (GTDB taxonomy): Bacteria > Bacillota_I > Bacilli_A > RF39 > UBA660 > CAG-533. The sequence continues at coordinate 90,255 of CAKOOK010000003.1, read as the reverse complement.
TATAGTTTTCCTTCAGGTCATTCGATGGCAAGCGTGGCTTTTTATGGTTTTATTATTTATTTGATTTTGAGTAGTAATATGAACAAATATTTAAAAGTTGTAATATCTAGTTTGCTTGTAATTTTAATTATAGTTATAGGTTTTAGCCGTGTGTATTTGGGAGTTCATAATGCGAGTGATGTTATTGCGGGGCATGCTATAAGCACGGGTTTATTACTTGCTGATATTATGACTTTGAAAAAGAGAGGATTGGTTAAATGAAAGCGTTAGTTACTGGAGCAAGTAGTGGGATTGGTAAGGAAATAGCTATTTATTTGGACAGTTTGGGTTATGATTTGGTGTTAGTAGCTAGAAGTGAAGATAAATTAAAAGAAATATGTAAAAATTTAAAGAATGCAGAGTATTATATTTGTGATTTAAGTAAAAGAGAAGAGTGTTTTGCACTTTATGAGAAATTTAAAAATGCAGATATTGATTTTTTGGTAAATAATGCTGGATATGGGCTTTTTGGATATTTTGATGAGACTGATATGCAAAAGGAACTTGATATGATAGATTTAAATGTGACGGCGGTTCATATTTTAACTAAGTTGTTTTTAAAGGATTTTGTTAAAAATGATAGAGGTTATATATTGAATGTGGCATCGTCTGCTGGATTTTTGGCTGGACCTTATTTAAGCACTTATTATGCGACTAAGAATTATGTGTTGAAGCTTACGATGGCGATTAATGAGGAACTTAGAAAAAGGAGAAGTAATGTTAGTGTGTCAGCACTTTGTCCTGGCCCTGTTGAAACTAATTTTAATAATGTTGCTGGGGGGCATTTTAATACGAAAAGTTTGACTAGTGAGTATGTTGCAAAGTATGCGATTGATAGAACTTTGAAGAGAAAAATGATTATTATTCCTTCATTAAAGATTAAACTTGGGGTGTTTTTTTCAAGATTTTTACCTTATAGATTGTTATTAAAAATAGTTTATAGAATCCAGGTTAATAAACAGAATTAGAATTTTTTGGAGATATTTGATGTGTATGTTATAATATTAGAGGAGATGAATATATGATACTTGATGTAATTAAGACGATTATTCTAGGCATTATTGAGGGAATAACTGAGTGGCTTCCGATAAGTAGTACAGGACATATGATTTTAGCTAATGAGTTTTTGAAACTTAATGTTAGTGCAGAGTTTTGGGAGATGTTTGAAGTTGTCATTCAGCTTGGTGCGATATTTGCTGTGGTGGTTATTTGTTTTAAGGATTTATTTCCTTGGGGATTTAATAAGGATAAGACTGATACTAACGAGACTTTTAATTTATGGGGAAAGATAGTTGTTAGTTCGATTCCAGCTGCTGTTATTGGCTTACTTTTTGACGATTGTATAAATGCCCACTTTTTCAATGCTTGGACAGTAGCTATTATGTTAATTGTTTATGGAGTACTTTTTATTATAATAGAGAGGAAACATAAAGGAAAAAATGCGAGAGTAACTGATATTAAAGATGTTTCTTATAAAGATGCATTTATGGTTGGCATTTTTCAAGCTCTTGCAATTATTCCGGGGACTAGTAGAAGTGGGTCGACGATTTTGGGTGGTCTTCTCTTGGGACTTGACAGGAGTGTCGCGACCAGTTATACTTTCTACTTAGCGATACCTGCAATGGGAGGAGCATCTTTACTTAAGCTTCTTAAGTTTGGATTTGCATTTACATCTTCTGAATTAATTATCTTAATTACGGGTATGATTACTGCTTTTATTGTTTCAATATTTGCAATTAAATTTTTATTAAAATATATAAGGAAGAATGATTTTACAGTATTTGGTTATTACAGAATTGTTTTAGGAATTGTTGTAATTTTGTATTTCTTATTTAAGTAGGTGATTTTATGAAACAAAATATTATTTTGATAGTAATATTAATTGGGTTATTTGTATTTGGACTTTTGATTTATGATTTTAGTGATGCGTTAGATGATGTTTTATACGATAGTTCATGGTATATTTATGAGGATGGAAAATTAAATAAAATGGATTTTAAAGATAATGAATTTTCATATGTAAATGTTGATAGTGGCAAAGTGCTAGATAATTATAAGTCTTGTCATACATTTAGATATAATCGTAGTATTAATGTTATAAAGTTAAATTGTAATATTAATGAAAATAAGATTTATGTTTCAAGTTTTGATAAGAATTCTTTGGTAATGCAGGTTAATGGTGTGGAGAAAACTTATTATTCTAGTAAAGATGAAGCTAATAAGTTTGAATTTATTAAGAATAATGGATTAACTAAGGAAGAGTATGATAAGCTAGTTGATATTGATTTTACAAAGTATTCTAGTATTATACCTGCTGAGTTTGATACACTACTTAATAGTAAAGAAACTAATTATGTTGCAGTGATTAATAGCAATGTTAATTATGCGAATATTTCAAATTATGTTGCACTAGATAAGTTTATTAGTGAGGCTAAAAAGAATGTCCTTTTGTTAAATGTTAGTAATATTACTAAGGAAGATGCTAAAAATTTACATAGTAAGAGTGATTATTTTAGTGCTGATGTAAGTGAGTATATTACTAATGAGATAAATATATATATGATTGGTAATAAGAAGATTAAGTTTGTTACTAAGTTAGATTTTAAAGATTTGAAGAGTGTAAAGGAATTTAAGGTTGAAGAGTAGCAGAGATGCTATGTCTTTTTTTAAGAGGTTGTTATGAAAGTTTTAGTTACTGGTGGTGCTAGAGGACTTGGACTTGCAATATCTTTATATTATTTAAAGATGGGGCATAGTGTTGTGGTTAATTATAATAATAGTAGTGAGATGGCACTTAAATTAAAGAGTGAATATGGAGATAGAGTATCTATTGTTAGGGCTGATGTTTCTAATGAAGATGATGTTAAGAGAATGTTTGATGCATTAGGCAAATTAGATGTTATTGTTAATAATGCGGGAATAGCAAAAGATAGTGATCCTATGGAAAAATCAGCTGAAGAATTTTTAGAGGTTATTAAGGTTAATTTGTTAGGTACTTTTCTCGTTAGTAAATATGCTGTAAATCATGTGGATAAAGGTTGTATAGTTAACATTTCTTCTACAAATGCACTTGACACTTATTATCCAGAGAGTATGGATTATGACGCGTCTAAGGCTGGAGTGATTTCTTTAACACATAACTTTTCGCTTTATTTGAAAGATAGAGGTATTAGGGTTAATGTGGTGTGTCCTGACTGGATTGATACGGATATGAATTTAGAAATGGATGAAGAATACAAGAAAAGTTTAGGTGTGTTTTTGAAGCCAGAGGAGGTTGCTAAAGTGGTATATGATGTAAGTATTGATGAAAGCGTTAATGATGCAGTTATAAGAGTAGGTGATAATAGTGTTAAATAGTAAGATTTTAGAAATTGAAGAAAGTTTAAAAGACGAATTTAAGAAAATAGAAAATGTTTGTTTTGCAAATAGTGAAAAAGTGCTTAGTGCTTTTCATAAGTTTAATTTAAATGCAAGTGATTTTAATGGAACAACTGGTTATGGGTATGGAGATGCTGGAAGAGATAAGATAGATGAGATATTTGCTGATGTTTTTCATGCTGAGAAGGCGTTAGTTAGAACGCAGTTTATTAGTGGTACTCATGCACTAACGGTTGCTTTGTTTGGTTTATTAAGACCTGGTGAGAAGTTTATATCTATAACTGGTAAGCCTTATGATACACTTGAACCAGTAATTGGAATAACACCTAATAAAAGTTCGTTGAAGTCTTTTGGAATTGATTTTGATTATATTGATTTAAAAGATGGAGATTTTGATTATGATAGAATAAGAGATGTGTTAGGTGAGAATATTAAACTTATACATATTCAGAGATCTATTGGGTATGCTTGCAGAAGTACATTAAGTATAGAAAAGGTTTCTAAGGTTATTGATTTTATTAGAAAGATAAATTCGGAGATTATTATATTTGTAGATAATTGTTATTGCGAATTTTGTAATACTTTGGAGCCAACAGATGTAGGCGCAGATGTTGTTGTTGGGTCACTTATTAAGAATTTAGGCGCAGGCGTTGTTAATAATGGTGCTTATGTAGTTGGTAAGGAAAAGTATATTAATTTAGTAGCGGAGAGATTGACAGTTCCTGGACAAGGTGATCATGTTGGGCCAAGTTTAGGACAGAATAAGAGTTTTCTTTTGGGACTATATTTAGCGCCTAGTGTTGTTGCTAGTGCTTTAAAAGTTAAGTTACTTACTAAGAGGCTTTGTGAAGTATATAATGTTTCTTATATAAATGGTGGGACTGATGATATAGTGATTGGTATTTGTTTTGGTAAAGCAGATAGACTTTCTCAGTATGCTAAGTGCATTCAGAAGATGAGTGCGATTGATTCAGCGTTTGTTCCCGAGGAGACAGATATGCCAGGGTATGATAGTAAGATAATAATGGCGAGTGGGTCTTTTGTTGATGGATCTAGCATAGAATTATCTTGTGATGCACCTTTAAGAGAGCCTTACATTTTATATCAGCAAGGGTCACTTACTTATGATTATGGAAAATTAGCTGTTGTAAATGCTTTTGGCGAGATTTTTAATGGAGGGGAAGATGAGTAATAAAATTGTAAACTGGCTTATTGGGTTATTTGGTGTTAGTAGCACGGGACTTTTAGGAAAGTATTTATTGGTATTCTTTATTTCTTTAATGCCAATATTGGAACTTCGTGGAGGACTTGTTGCGGCGGCTTTATTAAAACTTCCAGCACTTCCTTCATATTTGATAAGTATTTTAGGTAATATTATTCCGATCCCATTTATTTTATGGTTTTTGGATGCTGTATTTGATTTTATGAAGAAGCATAATATTCTTACGGGGTTTGTTTCTTTTTGTGAGAGAAAAGGTAATGAGAAGAAGGATAAAATAGAAAAGTTAGGTTTTTGGGGGCTCGTATTATTTGTTGGTGTGCCACTTCCTGGAACTGGTGCATGGACTGGATGTTTAATAGCAACTATACTTAGAATGGATAAGAAGAAAGCTTTTTTAGCGGCACTTCTTGGAGTACTTATGGCGAGTGTGATTATGATGCTAGTGTCATATGGAGTTTTAGCAAATATCTTTTAAAGTGTTTGCTTCTTTTTTTTCTTTTTGATATAATAGTTTTATTGTTTGAAAGGATAGGCATGAGAAAGTATTTTAGATATTTGATAGTTATAGTGCTTTTAGTAAGTGCGATTTATTTGATAGATTTTAAAGAGGAAAGTACTGATAAGATAAATAATGATGAGATGGTAGCTATTAAGCTTGATGATAATAAAACTAATGAGCCTTTGTTAAAGTTAGGGAAGGAAACGGTTTATGATGGACTTACAAGGGATGAACTTATTTTGAGGCTTAATAATAATTTATATGATACTATGGCTGGAACTGGTGAGTATTTTGCTGATTATGCAATTAAGACTGGATTAGATCCTTATTTGGCGGTTTCAATTATTAATTTGGAGACAGGTTGTAAATGGGGATGCTCTTATTTAACAAAGTATAATAATAATATTGGCGGACTTAGGAGTAATGGTAGTTATATGAGTTTTTCAACGCTACATGAGGGGATTACTTATTATTTAGATTTACTTTATAATAATTATTGGCTTGCTGGGCTAACTACTGCAGAGCTTATGAATAGTAAGTATGCGGAAAGTACTACATGGGCAGATAAAGTTAATGCGTATTATAATGCAATTATATCTAGTTAGGTGTAATTGTTTTTTTATTGTCTTTTTGTTATTATATTGTTGGAGGATAGATATGAAGTATAAGTGTCGTCATTGTAATTTTATCCATTTTGGAAGTATACCAGACGGGTATATTTGTCCGCTTTGTCATGCTGGACTTTTTGATTTTGATTTAATTGAGGAAGAAGAGAAAGTTTATAATAGAGTAGAAACTGATGAGAGATGTGTTGTTAGAGTAGAAGAAAAGTGCCATAATTGTGGGGCGTGCTTTAAGACTTGTGAGAAAGTTTTGGCTAGTTCTGATAGAAAAGTTTGTTTAGGTTGTGGTCAGTGTATTTTGACTTGTCCTTTTGGAGCACTCATACCAAAATATGATTATTTAGATGTTTTAGATTTAATTAGGGCACATGATAAGAAGGTTATTGCGATTACGAGTCCGGCGGTTAGAGTGGCATTAGGTGATGCATTTAATATGGATTATGGAACTTTTTTAGAAAAAAAGATGGTAGGTGCTTTAAAAGCTGTTGGTTTTGATATGGTATTTGATACGTCTTTTGGTGCTGATTTAACTTCAATTTATGAAGCCAAGGAGCTCGATGAGAGATTAAATAATAAAAAGAATTTACCGATGTTTTCGAGTTGTTGCCCTTCATGGGTAAGTTATGCGAATAGTTATGTGCCTTTACTTAAGAAAAATTTGTCTTCTTGTAAGAGTCCAATTGGGATGATTGCGAGTGTTTTGAAGAAATACTATTATAAAGATGCGATTATTGTGGCGATTACGCCATGCACTAGCAAGAAGTTAGAGATAGTTAGTGGAGATACGGATTATGTTTTAACGACAAGTGAATTATCTAATATGATTAGGGAAACTGGGCTTGTTTTTGAAGATATTAAGGATGCTAGTTTTGATAGTTTTTCAGGGTCAGGTGCTGGCATTTATTTTGGGGCAAGTGGGGGAGTTACGCTTTCTGTTTTAAAGTGCTTGTATTATTTTAGAACTGGTAATGATTTATCTAATAATGAGGTATTAGTTAAGGATAAAGAGTTCTATAAAGAATATAGATTAAAGATAGGACGTAATGTGATTAGGTGTGCGTCTGTTAGTACAATGGGTAATTTACTTAAGGTTTTACTTATTAAGGATGAGTTTGATTTTATTGAGGTAATGAACTGTGAAGGTGGATGCATATTTGGTGGAGGGCAGGTAGTGCTTCCAGCAAATAAGAAGGATGAGATTATTAAGGCGAGAGCTCTTGCTCTTAAGAAGAATATGCGAAAGGGAAATTCTTTTCCATATAAAAACTCGCTAGTTAGCGAGCTTTGTGATAAGTATGGTGATGAGTTAGATGGCGTTTTGCATAATTAAAGAACGTCATCTTCGTCAAAACCTAGTGTATATTTGGCTATGTAAATTGGCCTTTTTTTAATTTCGATATGCATTTTAGCAATGTATTCTCCAAGGATACCGATAGCAAGTAGGTTAAGTCCACCAAATAATAGGATTAAGCTTATGATGGAAGCGTATCCGGGAACATCTATTCCTTTAATAAGAGTTTTGATAATTATTATTATTAGATAGATAAATGCACCAAAGCTTGTTAGTGAACCAATAACTGTTGCGATTCTAAGTGGTTTGTTTGAGAAGTTAACGATTCCGTCCCAAGCGTATTTGAATGATTTTGTGATGTTAAAGTTTGATTTGCCGGCATGTCTTTCTTCAACGTTGTATGGCATATATTTTGTTTTAAAGCCTACCCATGAGAAGATACCTTTTGAGAAACGATTGTTTTCAGTTAGGCTGATGATTGCGTCAACCATTTCTTTTCTAAACATTCTGAAGTCTGATACACCATTTTTGAATTTGGTGTCGCTTATCATGTTGATAAATTTGTAAAATCCGCCTTTTAGGAATCTTGCTAGAGCACTTTCGTTTGAACGCTTGGTGTTTATCATAGCAACTTGGTCATAGTCAGGGTTTTCTTCTAGGAAGTTTAGCATTTTAAGTAGGTATGATGGATTTTGTTGCAAATCACCATCAACGATTACGGTATACTCAGCATTTGCATGGGTAAGTCCTGCGTACATGGCAGCGTCTTTACCAAAGTTTCTTGAGAAGTTAATAAATCTTACATGTTTTTTATCCTTTATATATATTTCTTTAATTATATTTTCTGTTTCGTCTTTTGAGCCGTCGTTTATAAAAATTAATTCGTATTTAATGTCTTTTAGGCATTCGGTTAATTTTTCATGCATTAGCTCAATGTTTCCTGCTTCGTTATAGCAAGGAATGATTACATTTAATTTCATTTTGCACCTCATGTGTATTATATCATAGCACTTGCTTTATTGTAAAATGTATGTTATTATATGCTGCGTTTTTGTGAGGTTGTTATGAATATTAATGATGCTTTAAATAAAATATGTGTATATTGTTCTATATTAGGTTGTGGAAAAGATACAGATAAGGGTTCTTTGCTAGAGTGTTTTGGTGTATCTTTATATAATAATGTAAATGAGCACACTGATGATACTGGAAGATATTTAGAACTTGATGTTAAATTTGTTAAAGGTGAAAAATCTATCGGTCATTATAAGGCTAGTTATATGTTTCCTAGGGGTGATAGTTCTATATTTTATGGCTTAGAATGGGATAAACTTAAAAGTTTTGTGGATGTGATGTTAGTAGCAGCATCATATGTGTCTTCTTTTAGTGCTAGTGATGAGTGTTCATTTGGCGTTTTAAACAATATTATTAAGTATAGCGAAGATTTAGATAGTGCTAGTGGTAAAACAATTTTAAGTGTAAAGTAGTTTTATCACTTTTTTTTGCGAATTTTTGCGATTTTTGGCTTAGAAAGGCTTGCAAAACATAGAATATACTGGTATAATTAGCCTTGGTTTGACTGGCTTAGATGTGCGAGGTTGCTGATACGCTAGGTGATGTTGCTAAAATGTTATCTAAAAAATATCAGGTTATTCGTAACGGAGCTATGTTTATACTAGATATGAACGAAGGGAGGACATTTACATGTCAAAAGTAAGAATCAAACTAAAAGCATACGATCATAGGGTTTTGGATGCTGCAGCAATTAAGATTGTTGATACTGTTAAGAGAACAGGCGGAGAAATCTCTGGACCAGTACCTCTTCCAACTGAAATTCAAAAGATTACAGTTTTAAGAGCAGTACATAAGTACAAAGATGCTCGTGAGCAATTTGAAATGCGTACACATAAAAGACTTATTGATATTAAGGATCCTAGTAAGGATACAATGGATGCTTTAACTCACTTAGATATTCCAAGTGGAGTAGACATCGAAATTCAAACAAAATAAAAAAGTAGGAGGAAAGAAAGATGAAAGGAATCTTAGGTCGTAAAATCGGGATGACCGAAGTATTTACGAAAAATGGTAAGATCGTTCCTGTTACAGTAGTTAGTGTTGAACCTAATACAGTAATGCAAGTTAAAACTAAAGCTACTGATGGTTATGAAGCTATTCAGTTAGGTGTTACTGATAAGAAGGCAAACCGTGCTACTAAAGCAGAAGTTGGTCATGCTAAAAAGGCTAATGTCAATCCTAAGCGCTTCTTAAAAGAAATTAGAGTATCTGATGCATCTCTTTATGAACTAGGAAGTACTATAAAAGCAGACATATTTGAAGTAGGAGAAAAGGTAGATGTTACCGGAACTACTAAAGGACATGGTTTCACTGGTGTTATTGTTCGTAATAATCAAAGTGAAGGACCAAAGACACATGGTTCAAGATATCATAGAAGACCAGGTTCTATGGGTACTATGAGACCAATGAGAGTTTTAAAGGGTAAGGTATTATCTGGACATATGGGAGTTGATACTGTTACTATTCAAAACTTATCAATTGTTGATGTAAATCTTGAAGATAATTACATTTTAGTTAGTGGAAATGTTCCAGGAGCTAAGAATTCATTAGTATTAATTAGAGAAGCTGTTAAGGGTGGAAATAAGGAAACATTTGAGTTAGTTTCTTATGAAGAACCTAAGGCACAAGAAGAAGTAGAAGTTTCAGAAGAAGCCAAACCAGAAACAACTGAGACAGAAGCTGCTTCAGAAAGCAAGGAGGCATAATCATGGGAAAGATGAATGTTATTAATCTTAATGGTGAAAAAGTTAAAGATATTAATTTAAATAAGAATGTATTTGATTGTGAAGCTAATGAGATTGTTTTAAAGAAAGCTATTGATTTACAACTTGCTAGTTTAAGACAAGGAACTCAAAAGACTAAGTCACGTGCAGAGGTATCTGGTGGTGGTAGAAAACCATACAAACAAAAAGGTACTGGTAATGCTCGTCAAGGTTCAATTCGTGCTCCTCATTATAGAGGTGGTGGAGTTGCACTTAGCATTAATCCAAGAAGTTATACATTCAAGATGAATAAAAAGGAAAGAGCTTTAGCTTTAAGAAGTGCTTTATCATTAAAGGCTCAAGAAAAGAAGTTAGTTATTGTTGATTCTTTAGAAATGAGTTCATTAAAGACTAAGGATATTAAGGCTATGCTTAATAAGTTAAATATTACTGGTAAAGTATTATTTGTTACTAGTAATGATGCTGAGAACTTATATATGGGTTCTAGAAATTTAAATAAGGTTAATGTAATTTTAGCAGAAGAGTTAAATGTATTTGATATTGTAAACTCTGATACTTTAGTTATAGATGAAGCTGCTGTAGCAGCAATCGAGGAGGTGCTTAACTAATGAAATCAGATATTATTTATGCACCAGTTATTACAGAAAAATCTAGCAATATTGCAAGTGATGGTAAGACTTATGTATTTAAGGTTGCTAAGAGTGCTAATAAGGTTCAAATTAAACAAGCCTTTGAAGAAGCATTTGGTGTAAAGGTTGCTAGTGTTAATACTCTTAATACTAAACCAAAGGATAAAAGAGTAGGAAAATATACTGGACAAAGAAAGACTTATAAGAAGGCTATCATAACTTTATGTGATGGTTATTCTATAGAATTGTAGGTGAATACTTATGGGAATTAGAAAGTATAAACCAACCACTAATGGTAGAAGAGGAATGAGTACTCTAATTAATAGTGAGATTACTACTAGTACTCCAGAAAAGAGCTTACTTAAATCTAAGAGTAAAACTGGTGGACGTAATAATCAAGGTAAGATGACTGTTAGACACATTGGTGGCGGTGCTAAACAAAAGTATCGTGTAATCGATTTTAAACGTAATAAATTTGGAGTTCCAGCAAGAGTTGAAAGTATTGAATATGATCCAAACAGAAGTGCTAATATTGCATTAGTAATTTATAAAGATGGTGAAAAGAGATACATTATTGCTCCTAAAGATTTAAAGGTTGGAACAATTATTGAAAGTGGCGAAGTAGCTGATATCAAAGTTGGTAATGCTATGAGATTAGCTAATATGCCAGTTGGTACTGTTGTTCACTGTGTTGAGCTTAAACCTGGTAAGGGTGCTGAAATAGCTCGTAGTGCAGGACAAAGTGCTCAAATTCTTGGTAGAGATGGTTCATACGTTATTTTACGTTTACAATCAGGAGAAACAAGAAAAGTTTTAGGCGTATGTATGGCTACTGTTGGAGCTGTTGGTAATGAGGATTATGAACTTGTTAACATTGGTAAGGCAGGACGTACTCGTCATATGGGCGTTAGACCTACTAACCGTGGTTCTGTTATGAACCCTAATGATCACCCACATGGTGGTGGTGAAGGTCGTGCACCTATCGGTCGTAAGAGTCCACTTACTCCTTGGGGTAAACCAGCTCTTGGACTTAAGACTAGAAAACCAAAGAAAGCTTCTAGCAAGTTAATTGTTAGTCGTAAGAAGAAATAGGAGGATCGTTTATGGCAAGAAGTTTAAAAAAAGGACCTTTCATTGATGAAAGTCTAATGAAAAAAATTAAAAAGTTAAATGCTGATAATAAAAAAGAAGTTGTAAAAACTTGGTCTCGTCGTTCAACAATCTTCCCTGACTTTATTGGTCATACAATTGCTGTTCATAATGGACGTGAATTTATACCAGTTTATATAACTGAAGAAATGGTTGGTCATAAATTAGGAGAGTTTGCTTTAACTCGTAAGTTTACAGGCCACGCTGGAAATAAGTAGGAGGATTAGATGGAAGCATATGCATTACATAAAATGGCTATTATAGCTCCTCGTAAAGCAAGAATGACTCTTGATTTAATTAGAGGTAAGAGTGTTGTAGAAGCCAGAGGCATTTTAAAGACTACTAATACTAAGGCTAGTAGATTAATTTCTAAGGTTTTAGATTCTGCAGTTGCTAATGCTGTTAATAATTTAAGTTTAAAAGAAGAAAATTTATATGTATCTGAATGTTATATCAATCCAGGTCCTATTTTAAAGAGAATTAAGTTTGGTTCAAGAACTAAGGTTGATAGAAGAGATAAAAGAACAAGTCACATCTTTGTAAAAGTTAGTGACGGAGTTAAGGAGGCTTAAGCATGGGACAAAAGGTAAATCCTAATGGATTAAGACTTGGAGTTAATAAGGATTGGCAGAGTAAATGGTATGCTAAGAGTGATTATGCTAAATTATTAAATAATGATTTAAAGATCAGAGATTTTTTAGCAGAAGAACTTAAAGATGCTGCTTGTTCTGAAATTGTTATTGAAAGAAAGAAAAATCGTACAGAGATTAAAATTCATACTGCGAAACCAGGTGTAATTATTGGACATGGTGGAGCTGATATTGAAAAGTTAAGAGCTAAGATTAAGAGATTAGTTAATGAAGATGTATACGTTACAATCGTTGAAGTTAAGAATCCTAATTTAAGTGCTCAAATTGTAGCTGATCAAATTGCTAAGCAAATTGAGAACAGAGGAAACTTTAGAACTGTTCAAAAGAAAGCTATTAAAGATGTTATGAAGGCTGGAGCTGTTGGTGTTAAGACTGCTGTTTCTGGTAGATTAGGTGGAGCTGAAATGGCTCGTACTGAAGGATATTCAGAAGGAACTGTTCCACTACATACAATTCGTGCTGACATCGATTATGCTACATCTACTGCACCAACTACTTATGGTAAGATTGGTGTAAAGGTTTGGATTTATAAAGGAGAAATCCTTCCAAGCAAGAAAGATAACGGAGGTGTTTCTGATGTTAATGCCAAAAAGAACTAAGTATCGTAAACCTCACAGATTAAGTTATGAAGGAAAAACTAAGGGTAATAAAGAACTTGCTTTTGGTGAGTACGGATTAATGGCTAAAGAGGGTGGATATGTTAGTGCTAAACAAATCGAAGCTGCTCGTATTGCGATGACTCGTTATATGAAGCGTGGTGGTAAGGTATGGATTAATATCTTCCCACAACTTGCTCGTACTCAGAAACCTTTAGAAACTCGTCAAGGTACAGGAAAAGGCGATGTTAAAGAATGGGTTGCTGTAGTTAAAGAAGGAAGAATAATGTTTGAAGTTGCTAATGTCAGTGAAGAGATTGCACGTGAAGCATTAAGACTTGCTTCTCATAAACTAAGTGTTAAGACTAAATTCGTAAAAAAAGAAGATAGTGAGGTAAAGAATGAAGACTAGTGAAATTCGTAAGATGAATAAAGATGAAATTAATTCTAAAATTGTAGAACTAAAAAAAGAACTATTCGATTTAAGAATGAAACAAGCAGTTGGTAATCTTGATAAACCTCATAAGATTAATGCTTTAAGAAAAGATGTTGCAAGATTAAAAACTATTCTTGTAGAAAAAGATGGGAGTGAAGAATAATGGAAACTAAAGAAACTAAGAGAACTGAATTAATTGGTAGAGTAGTAAGTAATGCTAATGATAAGACTATTACTGTTTTAGTTGAAACTTATCGTAATCACCCATTATACAAAAAGAGAGTTAAATATTCTAAGAAATATGCTGCTCATGATGAAAATAATATAGCAAAGGTTGGAGACACAGTTAGAATTGCTCAAACTAGACCATTATCTAAGACTAAGAGATATGAACTAGTTGAAGTAACTAAAAAAGCTGTTGTTTTATAGGAGGTAATTCTTATGGTAATGCAACAAAGTAAGTTAAAAGTTGCTGACAATTCTGGTGCTCGTGAACTTATGGTTATTAGAGTATTAGGTGGCAGCAAGGTTAGATATGGAAATATCGGAGACGTAGTAGTTGGAACTGTTAAGAAGGCAATTCCAAATGGTACTGTTAAAGAAGGAAAAGTTGTTAAAGCTGTTATTGTTAGAAGTGTACAAGGATTACGTAGAGAAGATGGAAGTTATATCAAATTTGATGATAATGCTTGCGTTTTAATTAAAGATGATAAATCACCAATCGGAACTCGTGTTCTTGGTCCAGTTGCTCGTGAATTAAGAGATAAAGAATTTAATAAGATCGTTTCACTTGCACCTGAGGTATTATAGGAGGCTAAGATGAAAGTTAAAGTTGGAGATAAAGTAAAAGTTCTTGCTGGAAAAGATAAAGGCAAGGAAGGAAGAGTACTTATTACTTTAAAGAAAAAAGACCGTGTTGTTGTTGAAGGTATTAATATTGTTAAGAAACATTTAAAACCTGGTAGAACAAATGAGACTGGTGGAATATTAGAAACTGAAAATCCTATTCATGTATCTAATGTAAAAGTAGTTACTGAAGAAAAGAAAGCTAAAACAACTAAAAAATCTACTAAGAAAGAAGTAGGTGAAAAATAATGAAAGATTTATATAATAACGAAATTAAAGATGCTTTAATGAAGGAATTTAATTATGCTTCTGTTATGGAAGTTCCTAAATTAGAGAAGATCGTAGTTAATATTGGTGTTGGTGATGGTTCACATGATGACAAGTTAATTGAAGCAGCTAGAAAAGATTTAGAGACAATTACTGGTCAACATGCTGTTATTACTAAGGCTAAAAAATCAATTGCAGGATTTAAATTAAGAGAAGGTCAATCAATTGGTACTAAAGTTACTTTACGTGGTGATGCTATGTATAACTTTATGGAAAAATTAATTAAGATTGCTCTACCTCGTGTTAGAGATTTTAGAGGTATATCTCCTAAGGCTTTTGATGGCAAAGGAAACTATACTTTAGGAATTAAGGATCAACTTATTTTCCCTGAAATTGTATTTGATGATGTAGTAAAATTAAGAGGTATGGATATTGTTTTTGTAACAACTGCAAAGACAAATGAAGAAGCACTTGCTTTATTAAAGGGCTTTGGACTTCCATTTAGAAAGTAGGATAGACGATGGCAAAGACTAGTTTAAAAGTTAAAAATTCAAGAACTCCTAAATTTAAGGTTAGAGCATATACTCGTTGTACTAGATGTGGAAGACCTCACGGAGTTTTACGTAAATTTGGATTATGCCGTATTTGCTTTAGAGAACTTGCAAATGATGGTAAGATTCCTGGCGTAAAGAAATCAAGTTGGTAGAAAGGAAGTTATAATTATGATGGTAAATGATACTATAGCTGATATGCTTACAAGAATTCGTAATGCAAATCAAATGAAATATGCAAAAGTTTCTGTATTAAATACTAAGATGACAAGAGAGATTGCAGCTATTTTAAAAGAAGAAGGTTACATTAGTAATTTTGAGGTTAATGCTGAATCTAATATGTTAGAATTAGAACTTAAATATGGAGAAAATAAGAAGGAAAGAGTTATTGTTGGCTTAAAGAGAATTAGTAAACCAGGCTTAAGAGTATACGTTAAACATGAAGAACTTCCTAGAGTACTAAATGGTTTAGGTATTGCTATTATTTCTACTTCAAAAGGAATCATGACTGATAAAAAGGCTCGTGAAAATGGGCTAGGAGGAGAAGTACTTGCCTATATTTGGTAAGGAAAATGAGTTATGAGTAGAATTGGAAATAGAAAGCTTGTTATTCCTGCAGGTGTTACTGTTACTATAGATGGAAACACTGTAACAGTTAAAGGACCTAAGGGAGAACTTACTAATGAATTTAATAAGTTAATTAAGATTGAACAAGTTGATAATGAAATCATTTGTTCAAGAGATAATGATGCTATTTTTACAAAGAGCATTCATGGTACTACTAATTCTTTAATTGAGAATATGATTATAGGAGTAAGTCAAGGTTATACTAAGGAATTAGAAGCAGTTGGTGTAGGATATCGTTTTGCAGTTGCTGGTAATAAGATTACTGTTACTGCTGGTTATTCTCATCCTGTAATTGTTGAAGTTCCTGCTGGATTAAGTGTTGAATCTAAGGTTAATACAGAACTTACAATTAGTGGTATTGATAAACAAAAAGTATCTGAATTTGCGGCTAATATTCGTAAAATAAGAAAACCAGAACCATATAAAGGTAAAGGTATTAGATATAAAGGCGAATATATAAGACGTAAAGAAGGAAAGAAAGCGGCTAAATAGGAGGTAAAGTTATGATAAAGAAAGAATCTAAAAATTCACAAAGAATTATGAGACACAAACGTGTTCGTAAGAATATTAGTGGAACTAGTGAAATGCCTAGATTAAATGTATTTAGATCAAATACGCAAATCTATGCTCAAATAATCAATGACGAAACTGGTACTACTTTAGCTAGCTCTTCTAGTGTTCAATTAAAAATTAAAAATGGTGGTAATATCGAAGGTGCTAAATTAGTTGGTGCTGATATTGCTAAGAAAGCTAAAGAAGCTAATATAAGTAAGGTTGTTTTTGATAGAGGTGGATACCAATATCATGGTCGTGTTGAAGCTTTAGCTGATGCAGCACGTGAAAACGGCTTAGAATTCTAGAGGGAGGGAAATAATGGAAGAAACTGTTAAGACTGAAGTAGTTAATAATGCTACTCAAAATAAAGGTAATAAAAACTTTAATAAGGATAGAAAACCTAGAAAAGAATTTAAAAAGAATTTCGAACCTAAAAAGAAGCTTTTAGAAGAAAAAGTTATTTCTATCACTCGTGTTACTAAGGTTACTAAAGGTGGACGTCATTTTAGATTTGCTGCTACTATGGTAGTTGGTGACGGAAAAGGTTTAGTAGGTATTGGTACTGGTAAGAGTATTGAAGTACCTGAAGCTATTAAGAAGGGAATTCAAGCTGCTAATAAGAATTTAGTTAAAGTTCAATTAGTAGATGGAAGAACTATTCCACATGAACAAATTGGTACTTGTGGAAGAGCTAAGGTTATGATTAAGCCTGCTAAGGAAGGTACTGGTATTATCGCTGGTGGAGCTGTTCGTGCTGTATTAGAGATTGCTGGTGTTAAGGATATCGTTTCTAAGAGTTTAGGAGCAAATACTCAAGTTAATGTTGCTAAGGCTACTTTAGAAGCGTTAAAGAGTCAACGTACTGCTGAGCATATTGCTGAGTTACGTGGCAAAAAAGTGGAGGAGTTATAATATGAAGTTACATGAATTAAACTCTTTACCAGAAGCTAAGAATATTAAAAGAGTAGGTCGTGGACCTGGATCTGGAATGGGTAAGACATCAACTCGTGGTGAAAAGGGACAAAAAGCTAGAAGTGGCGTTTCTATTAAACCATGGTTTGAAGGTGGACAAAGCCCATTATATAGAAGAATTCCTAAGAGAGGATTTAATAATAAGAGATTTACAGTTAGATTTGCTATTATTAATTTAGATACTTTAAATAGATTTAATGATGGTGATGTTGTTACTCTTGAATTATTAAAAGAAAAAGGAATTATTAAGAAAGAATTATCTGGTTTAAAAGTACTAGGTGATGGTGAATTAACTAAGAAAGTTATAGTAAAAGCTAATAGATTCTCATCTAAGGCTGTTACTAAGATTGAAAGTGTTGGCGGAACTGCTGAGGTGATTTAATGTTTGCAAATCTTAAAGGACTATTTAGTTCGACTAATAAGGATTTACGCAAAAGAATATTGTTCACCTTAGGGTGTTTAGCAATATTCGCTTTAGGAACTAATATAATGGTTCCTGGAGCAAAAGAAATAACTCAAAATTTAGGTTTTCTTGAACTTTTAAATTTGATGAGTGGTGGTGGATTAAAATCATTTAGTGTATTTGCGTTAGGTGTTGGACCTTATATTACGGCTTCAATTATTACGCAGTTATTACAAATGGATATTATTCCTTACTTTAAAGAGTTAAAAGAGCAAGGAGCTACTGGAAGACAGAAGATAAATCGTATCAATAGATATTTAGGTATTATCTTTGCTGTTATTCAAGGTTATTTCTTCTCATATGCCTTTTTAAAGGGTGCTGGAACAGGTGTTATTATTCGTTCTACGGTTTATTTAACAGCTGGTACTGCTTTCCTATTATGGATAGGTGATGAGATTACTAAAAAGGGAATTGGTAATGGTGTTTCACTACTAATTATGGCGGGTATTGTTAATACGCTACCACAAACATTTATTACTGCATTTAATGAGTTAGTACTTGCAGAAACATTTACAACATGGACTGGTATTATTCTATTTATTCTATTTGTAATAGTTTATTTAGGAATTATTGTTGGAGTTATTTATATGCAACAAGCAGAGCGTAGAGTACCAATTCAGTATTCTAATCGTACTGCTAGTGCATATGGTGGTGAGAAATCATTTATTCCAATAAAACTAAATTCAGTAAGTGTTATTCCGGTTATTTTTGCTTCTGCAATTATAGGAATACCTTCACTTATTGCTACAGTAATAAATAAAACTGCTTTTACAAATTTTGTAGATAATTATATTAATTATACTAGTTATACAGGTTTCTTATTATATATGGTTTTAATTTTCTTATTTGGTTATTTTTATACCTTATTAGAATTAAATCCTGATGAGATGGCTGAAAATTTAGATAAGAGCAGAAGTTATATTCCTGGAGTAACACCAGGAGAAGCTACTAGTAAGTATTTGAAGTATGTTATTACAAGACTTACTGTAGTAGGAACACTTGGGTTAATGATATTAGCTGCTTTACCAATTATCTTTAGTAAAGTAAGTAATTTATCTAGTAATGTTACTATTGGAGGAACTGGATTATTAATTGTTGTTGGTGTTGCATTAGAAACATATAAACAATTAGAAAGTTCAATTGTATCTCGTAGTTATACTGGTAGCTCTAATAGAAGGAGAAGAAGGTAGTGAAAAATATTATCTTTATAGCTCCTCCAGCTGCTGGGAAAGGAACTCAAAGTGATTTACTTATTTCTAAATATGGTTATGAACATATTTCTACAGGAGATTTATTAAGAGAAGAAGTAGCAAGTGGCAGTGAACTTGGATTAAGTATTTCTGAACTTATGAAAAGTGGTGCTTTGATAAGTGATGATATTGTTAATAAGTTACTTGTTAAAGCACTTAGTGCTACTACTAAACCTTTTATTCTTGATGGATATCCTAGAAATATTAGTCAAGCAGAAAAGTTAGATATTTTATTAAGTGAATTAGGTAAGACTGTTGATGCAGTAATCTATTTAGAAGTTGATGAAGAGCTTGCAATGAAAAGAGCAACTGGTAGAATTAGTTGTCCTAATTGTAAGCGTAGTTATCAT
Organism: uncultured Bacilli bacterium; assembly: GCA_934098515.1. Classification (GTDB taxonomy): domain Bacteria; phylum Bacillota_I; class Bacilli_A; order RF39; family UBA660; genus CAG-533. The sequence continues at coordinate 71,067 of CAKOOK010000003.1, read as the reverse complement.
AAATATTTTATGAAACCTAAACAAGATAATATTTGTGATAATTGTGGTGCTACTTTAATATCACGTGCTGATGATACTGAAGATGCATTTAAAATTAGATATAATACATATATTGAAAATACAAAGCCTTTATTAGATTTTTATGATAAAAAGGGTGTTCTTGTTAGAGTTGATGCTAATAGGGATGCTTGTGAGGCTTTTGAAGATATTGAGAAAGTGATTAAGTAATGGTAAGTATTAAGACTAAAGAAGAAATTGAGAAGATGAAGAAGGCTGGTCATGTTAATTATTTAACTCATCAGTATTTAAAGTCTTTAATTAAACCGGGAATAACAACTAAGTATTTAAATGATGAAGCCGATAAGTTTATTAGAGAGCATGGAGGAATACCTGGATTTTTGAATTACGAAGGATTTCCAGGAAGTATTTGTGCATCAGTAAATGAAGAAGTTGTTCATGGTATACCAGGTGATAGAGTCTTAAAAGAAGGAGATATAATCTCACTTGATATTGGTGTTGTTATTGATGGATTTCATTCTGATTCAGCTTGGACTTATCCAGTAGGCAAAGTTAATGCGGAAAAGCAAAGACTTATGCATCACACTGAAAAAGCACTTTTTATAGGGCTTAAAGAGATTCATGATGGTGCTCATTTATATAATATTGGAGCACGCATTTTAGAATATTGTAATAAACAAAAACTTGGTGTTGTAAGAGAATTAGTTGGTCATGGGGTTGGACGTGATTTACATGAAGATCCTGATGTACCAAACTATGGAAAATATAACACTGGAATGATTTTAAAAGAAGGCATGGTTATTGCGGTAGAACCGATGATAACTGCTGGAACCAGACATATTTGTGTTTTAGATAATGACTGGACTATCGTTACTGAAGATGGTAGACCTAGTGCTCACTTTGAGCATACTGTTGTTGTTACTAAAGATGGATATGAAATATTAACGGGAGAGTGAAAGATGGCTAAAGAAGCTAAGATTGAAGTCGATGGTAAAGTTATAGATGTTATCAAAGATGAATATAAAGTGGAATTAGAAAATGGCTTTGTAGTAACAGCTCACGTTTCTGGTAAAATACGAATGAATATGATTCGTATCTTACCGGGTGATAAAGTTACTATAGAGTTTTCACCATATGATTTAACACGTGGGCGAATAACATATAGAAAATAGGAGGTATTTTTATGAAAGTTAGACCATCAGTAAAGAAAATATGTGCAAAATGTAAAATAATTAGAAGAAAAGGTAAGATTATGGTTATTTGTGATAACCCTAAGCATAAGCAAAGACAAGGTTAGGAGGACTTATTATGGCTCGTATTAGAAATGTAGAATTACCAAAAGAAAAAAGAACAGTAATTGGACTTACTTATATTTATGGTATTGGTAGAAGTTTATCTGAAAAGATTTGTGCTAATACTGGAGTAGATCCTGATAAGAAGATTAAGGATTTAACTAGTGAAGATGAAGCTAAGTTAAGAAAAGAAATCGAAAATCATTTAACTGAAGGTGATTTAAGACGTGAAGTTCAAATGAATATTAAGAATAAGATGGAAATTAATTCTTATCAAGGTGTTAGACATAAAAAAGGATTACCTGTTCATGGTCAAAGAACAAGCAGAAATGCTAAGACTCGTAAGGGTAAAGGCAAAGTAGTTGCTAATAAGAAAAAAGTAGGTAAGTAGGAGGTAAATTATGGCTTATAATAGAAGAAAAAGAAAAGTTAAAAAGAATATTCCTGAAGCACAAGCTCATATTCATTCAACTTATAATAATACTGTTGTTTCTATTACAGATGTTAATGGTAATGTAATTAGTTGGGCTTCTGCTGGTACAATTGGTTATAAGGGTTCTAAAAAGAAAACTCCATTTGCTGCTGGACAAAGTGCTGAGGCTGCTGCAAAGGTTGCAATGGACTCTGGAGTTAAAAAAGTAGAAGTATTTGTTAAGGGACTTGGTAGTGGTAGAGAAAATGCTATTCGTTCACTACAAGCTGCTGGTTTAGAAATTACTGCTATTAATGATGAAACACCAGTACCACATAACGGTTGTAGACCACCAAAACGTCCAAGAAATTAGGGGAGGAAGAATATTATGAATTTTGAAAAACCGGAATACAAAATTACAGAATATGTTGAAAAAAACAATTATGGAAAGTTTGAAATTGAACCTTTAGAAAGAGGTTTTGGTACAACTATTGGTAATGCATTAAGAAGAGTTATGCTTTCATCAATGCCTGGTTCTGCTATTACTAGTGTTAAGATTGACGGAGTAATGCATGAATTTCAAAAAATAGATGGTGTTATTGAAGATGTAACAACTATAGTTTTAAATTTAAAGAGTGTTGTTATTAAAAATCATACTAAAGAAAATAAAACTATTAGATTATCTGCTAATAAGGAAGGCGAAGTTAAGGCTGGAGATATTGAATTAGATGCAGATTTAGAAATTATGAATCCTGACTTAGTTATTTGTACTTTAGTTAAGGGTGGAAAAATTGATATGGAAATGACTGTTGGTAATGGTCGTGGATATGTTGATTCTAAAGAAAATAAAAAATTACTTGGAGATTCTATTCAAGGTTTAATTCCTATTGATTCACTTTATAGTCCAATTGAAAGAGTTGGTTATGAAGTGCAACCTGCAAGAGTTGGACGTAATGAAAATTATGATAAATTAGTTATGGATGTTTATACTAATGGTTCAATGAGTCCAGAAGAAGCAATGGCACTTGCTGCTAAGATTTTAATCGAACATTTTAAAATTGTTGCTGATTTAAATAATATTGCTGATGCAACTGGAATTATCGCTGAAAAGAAAGTTGATCAAATTATTAAGACTTTAGAAACTCCAATTGAAGAGATTGAATTCTCAGTTAGAGCATATAACTGCTTAAAGAGAGCTGGAATTCATACAATGCAAGATTTAATTGATAAGAGAGAAGTAGATGTTACTAAGATTCGTAACTTAGGTAAGAAATCTCTTAAAGAAGTATTAGATAAAGTTAAAGAAATGGGACTAAGCTTCCGTGATTAGAAAGAGGTAAGTAATATGTTATATCGTAAATTAGGTAGAGAAACTCGCATAAGAAGAAGTATATTAGCTGGACTTACTAAAGACGTAATTAAAAATGAATATGTTGTTACTACTGATGCAAGAGCTAAAGAAGTAAGAAAATTTGTTGATAAGATGATTACTTATGGTAAGGATGGATCTTTAGTATCTAGAAGAAAAGCACTTGCTTTCTTACAAAATGATACTGTAGCAGTTAATAAAGTATTTAATGAACTAGCTAAACGTTATGAAACTCGTAATGGTGGTTATACTAGACTAGTTAAATTAAATGAAAGAAAAGGCGACGACGCTATGCAAATTAGAATTGAACTTGTTTAAGTTTAATTCTTTTTTTTAGATTATTTATCCAAATTGTAAAGTGATTTTTGTCCAAATTGTAAAGTGAAACTTGTCCAAATTGTAAAATAATGTTTACTTATAATTAAAATTATTATATAATTATTACAGGTGATGAACTTATGAATAAATATATGCCAAGGATTGTGGATAGTGTTTTAGAAAATAAATTAAAATATATGGGAGCAGTACTTATTGAAGGATGCAAGTGGTGTGGTAAGTCTACTACTGCAAGACAGTTTGCTAAAAGTTATATTGAATTTCAAGATCCAGATAAAAAGTTACAATATGATAATACAAATCAGACTAAGCCATCATTATTTTTAGAGGGTGAGAAGCCTAGATTATTTGATGAGTGGCAGATGTATCCTGTTGTTTGGGATTCAATAAGAATGGATGTTGATCATACAGGATTAAAAGGACAATATATACTTACTGGTTCTGCAAGACCTAGTGAAGATAGCGTTATGCATACTGGTACTGGTAGAATTACAAAACTTTTAATGAGACCGATGAGTTTATATGAGTCTGGAGATTCTGATGGTTCTGTATCTTTAGAAGATATAATGAATAATAAAGATGTTTCTGGTGTTTCTAAGTTATCTTTTGATGATATTATAAATGTTATGATAAGAGGTGGCTGGCCAGAAACATTAAATATTCCAGATGATAATAAATATGAAGTTGCTAAGGATTATATAAAGGCTTTATTAAATGAAGAAATTAAAACATTTGATGGGGTAGAGAGAAATCCACAAAGAATGAATGCTCTTTTAAAAAGTATATCTAGGAATATTTCTACTTCTGTTAGTAAAAGTACAATACTAGATGATGTTAAATTGGAGTTTGAAAATGAGTTATCAAGACCGACTTTAGATGATTATTTAAATGCATTAGAAAGATTGTATATTTTAGAAAGTATACCTGCGACAAATTTAAATTTAAGATCTAAGACACCTTTAAGAACAACTCCTAAATTAGAACTTGTTGATCCATCTTTAGCAATTGCTGCTTTAGATTTAAAAAAACAAGATTTAGTTAATGATTTAAATTTAACTGGTTTCTTGTTTGAAAATATGTGTATAAGAGATTTAAAAATATATGCAGATGCGATGAATGCTAGTTTATCTTATTTTAGAGATAAGAATGATTTTGAAGTTGATGTTATTTTAAGAAATGCTAATGGAAAATGGGGAGCAATAGAAATAAAGTTAGGTGCTGGTTATATTAATGAAGCTGCTAATAACTTATTAAAATTTAAAGAACGTGTTGATATTGAAAAATGCGGGGAGCCTTCATTTTTAATGGTATTAACTGGAGCAGATTACTCTTATAAAAGAGATGATGGAGTATATGTTGTTTCTATAGGAAATTTAAAAAATTAAAGCATGATTTTTGAGTCATGCTTTTTATCTTTTAATTATACTTTCTAAAGCTAGGATTATCATATTATCTAAGGCTGTTTGTCTTTCTTCTGGAGATAAGTCTTCACTTCGTTTATATGGAGAGTCTGATATTGATACTAAGCAGGTTGCTTCTTTATTTAAGAAGTTAGCTACTGTAAAGATACCAAAAGCTTCCATTTCGCTAGCTAGTAGGTTTATATTTTTAGGTACTTTATTAAGCAAATGAGATATACTTTCATATACATCAAATATTTCAGATGTATAGATAGTTCCTTTAGTAATATTGATACCTAATTCTTTGCTTGTATTTATAATTGTTTGATTTAAGGAGTTAGATGAAGATATTTTTTTACTTTTACTTTTAGTTAGTGCATATCTAAAGTTTGAATCAGAGTATGCTGATGAAGCTAGTACGATATCTTTAATATTTAAATCTTTTGATAAGGCACCAGCTGAACCTATTCTTATAATATTTTTAACATTATAAAATTTATATAATTCATAAGTATAAAGTGATGCACTTGGAATGCCCATACCTGAACCAATAACAGTAATTTCTTTACCTTTATAAGTACCAGTGTATCCTAGCATATTGCGTACATTATTTATTAGTTTTGGGTTTTCTAGATATTTTTCAGCAATATATTGTGCTCTTAGAGGGTCACCAGGCAGTAATACATTTTCTTTAATATTTTCTTTTTCCGTTACAATGTGAATTGGGTTCATATTATTCCTACTTTCTTTTTAAATTATAACATAAGTATCAAGTAATGGTTAAGCAGATGTAATAAATTTACATATATTTTTTTAAAGTGCTATAATAAAAGTATGTTTATTTACGCATAATATGAAAAGAGGTGACTTATGGTTTTTAAAGATTATAAGATGAAAGGTTATACTTTACATACTATTAAGACTGATAAATTTAAGATGTGTCATGTAGAAGTTATTTTTAGAAACAATGTTGTTAAAGAAGAAATTACTAAAAGAAATTTATTATTTGATATGCTTTGTGAGTGCTCTAATAGTTATAAGGGTAAAAGAGACTTAGCATTAGAACTTGAGAATTTATATTGTGCTTCAGTATATGATGCAACAAGTAAAGTTGGTAACTCAGTTATAACAAATTTTTGCTTAGATTTTTTAAATCCAAGATATGCACAAGATGATATGCTAACTGACCGAGTATTTAAGTTATTATTTGATTTAATATTTAATCCTAAAGCAAGTAATAATGAGTTTGATCATAAGTTATTTGATTTTGTTAAAGAGAGACTATCTAATGATATAAAAATGTTAGATGATAATCCTAAGAAGAAGAGTTTACTTAAAGCACTTAGTACTTTAGGCGATAGTCCATCTAGTTATGGGAGTTTAGGTTTCTTAGAAGATTTGGATAAGATTACACCAGAGAACTTATACACATATTATAAACAAGTAATAAATACAGATTATGTTGATATATATGTAGTTGGTAATTTAGATATGGATGAAGTATCTAGAATAGTAGATAAGTATGCTAAGTTTAATGTTATTAAGAATCATGAAGTAAGTATGTATGTTAGTAATGTTAAAAGAAAACCAGTTATATTAAGTGATAAGTCTAGTAATGCTCAAAGTAATATAGTAGTACTTGTTAATCTTAATAATTTAACTACTGATGAAAAGAAATATGCTGCTAATATGTATAATTTAATTTTAGGTGGAGGCTCTTTAGAGACTAAACTTTATCAGAAGTTAAGAGTAGAAAATTCATTATGTTATAATGTGGGCTCTATGTATCAGAAATATGATGGGCTTATTATTATAACAACTAGTGTTGATATAAATAAAAGTAAACTAGCAGTTCAATTAATTAAGCAGTGCCTTAAAGAAATGAAGACTAATATTAGTGATGAAGAACTTGTTAATGCTAAAGCACTAGCTAAGACTAGTTTAAATATGACTAATGATAATATTGGAAGAATAGTAGATAATGCTTATTATCAGAATGTTAGTGATTTAGATGAATTAGATGTTAGATTAGATAAGTTTGATAAGGTTAGTATTAATGATGTTAAAAAAGTAGCTGAGAAGACAAGTATTAGTACAATTTATGTTTTAGAAGGGGGAAGTACAAATGAATGAGATATTATTACCTGGTGTGCTTGAGAAACTTTATACGTACACTTTAGATAATGGTCTTAAGATTTATATGGTACCTAATAATAAAACTAAGAATTTTTATATTACGTTAAGTACTAAGTATGGGTCTATTTATACTAATTTTGAGTATAATGGTAAGAAGTATGATATGCCAAAGGGAATAGCACATTATTTAGAGCATTTATTATTTAATATGCCAGATGGAACTACAGCACATGATTATTTTAGTAAGTTAGGGGCAAATATTAATGCATTTACTTCTTTTGATATTACTTGTTATGAAGTATTTGCTAATGCTAATTTTAAAGAGTGTTTATCTTATTTAACTGAGTATGTTTATACACCATATTTTACTAAGGAGATAGTAAATAATGAGCGTGGTATTATTACGGAAGAGATTAATATGTATGAGGATAAACCTGGTACTCAGCTAATATATGGAACTTATAATAATATTTTTATTAAAGATGAAAGACAGTATTTAGTTAGTGGTACGGTAAATGATGTTAAAAAGATTACTAAGGAAGATTTAGAGATTTGTTATGAGGCTTTTTATCATCCAGAGAATATGTTTATGATTATTACGGGTAACTTTGATCCTAATGAGGCAGTAGCAATCGTTAGTGAAGTTATGAGTAAGAAAGAGTTCCCTAAGTATAATAAACCAGTTCTTAAGTTTAAGAAGGAACCTTTTGAGGTTAAAACTAAGCATTTTGAGAGGTGTATGAATGTTAATATACCAAAGGTATCATTAGGGTTTAAAGTGCCTAAAAATGCTTTTAAAGGACTTAAAATAGATGAAAGAAAAGTAAGACTATATTTTAATTTATATATGAGAGTTCAGTTTGGAATAACTTCTTATTTAAGGGATGAGTTACAAAGTAGTAAGGTTATTACTGGGGGTCTAAGTATGAACTTACTTGATACTGAAGATTATTATGTAGAAGTAGTAGCAGCATCTACAGAGTATCCTGATTATTTTATTAAAAGAGTTAAAGAGACATTTGATGAAAGAGATATAAAGGAAGAAGATGTTATTAGAAAAGTTAATGCTTCAGTAAGTAATTTAATTATGTATTTTGATGATATTGAAGGAATAAATTCGCAGATACAAGATGATGTAATTGACTTTGGTGAGTATATGTATAATATTTATGATGTTTATAAAAGCTTAAATATAGAAGATGCTAGAGAAGTAGTAAAGAGATTAAATAAGTATGTTACCACAGAGACAATTATTAAACCTTTAGAGGAAAAGTAGAACGCATGTGATTGTGCGTTTTTTTATGTTATTTAGTTGCCTAAAATTTGCGACAACTCAAAAAACTTATTAAATAAAAAGGAAATTAATAACTACTTTACAACAATAAATAATAGGAGGTCTATAAATGAAAAATGAAATCTTATTATTTGAAAATCAAGATGTAAAACCAGAAGTTAATATGAAAGATGATAGTGTTTGGCTTACACAAGGACAAATAGCTGAATTATTTAATACATCAAGAACAAATATAATTGAACATATTAGCAATATTTATTCTGATGAAGAACTTGATAAAAATTCAACCTGTCAGGATTTCCGACAAGTTCGAAAAGAAGGTAAAAGAACTGTAACGAGAACTATTCCATTTTATTATTTAGATATGATTATTTCAGTTGGTTATCGTGTTAATAGTAAACAAGGCATAATTTTTAGGAAATGGGCTACTAGTATATTAAAAGATTATATGATTAAAGGTTATGCAGTTAATCAAAAGAGATTAGAATATCTAGAAAAAACAGTTAAGTTAATTGATATTGCAGGAAGAATTGATATAAATTTAAAAGGAAATGAATAACTACTTTACAACAATAAATAATAGGAGGACTATAAATGAAAAATGAAATCTTATTATTTGAAAATCAAGATGTAAAACTAGAAGTTAATATACAAGATGAAACAGTTTGGTTAAATACAGAACAAATGGCAAAATTATTTGATAGAGATTATAAAACTATTAGAAAACATATTAATAATGCCTTAGAAGAAGAACTAAGTGATCAAGTGGTAGTCGCAAAATTTGAGAATACCACTCAGCATGGTGCGATTGAAGGAAAAACACAAACTCATTATATAGAATATTATAATCTTGATGTTATTATAAGCGTTGGTTATCGTGTTAAAAGTAAAAATGGTGTTATTTTTAGAAAGTGGGCTACTAGTATATTAAAAGATTATATGATTAAAGGTTATGCAGTTAATCAAAAGAGATTAGAATATCTAGAAAAAACAGTTAAGTTAATTGATATTACAGGAAGAATTGATATAAATTTAAAAGGAATTGAAGCACAGGAAATTATTAAAGTAATAAATAATTATTCTAATGCTCTAAATTTACTTGATGATTATGATCACAAAAGAATAATTAAACCAAATGGTACAATTAATAAAAATAAAATTAATTATGAAGATTGTATGAATATTGTTAATAAACTTAAATTTAGTAGTGATAGTGATTTATTTGCTCTTGAAAGGGATAACGGGGTGGAAACAATTATTTTTGATATATATCAAACTTTTGATGGAAAGGACTTATACTCTTCAATCGAAGAAAAAGCAGCTAATTTTTTGTATTTAATTATAAAAAATCATGTATTTATAGATGGCAACAAGAGAATTGCTGCAGCATTATTCATTTACTTTTTGGAATTTTATAATCTACTTTATAAAGATGGTAAACAAGTTATTGATAATAATACATTAGTTGCTATCACTTTACTTATAGCACAGTCTAATCCAAAAGAAAAAGAAATATTAGTAGATTTAGTGATGAATTTTTTAAGTAGATAAATATTATATTTCTTCTTGAATTTTATGTCTTTATATTTTATAATTTTTATAGAATATAAGGTGATTATAGTGGAAGATAAAATATCAAGAGACAAGAATAAAATTAAGGTGTTTAGTTCTTTATTAATAATTGTTTTATTGGTAATGGGAGTTAGTTTTGCTATATTCCAAAATTTTGCAAGACAAAGTGGAACTAATAATTTAGGAGCAACTAATTGTTTTAGTGTAACATTTACAGGTGTTAATAATGCTATTAATTTAGCAAATGATTATCCTATACCTGATAGTGAGGGGTTAGAAAGAAGTCCTTATACGTTTAAAGTAACTAATAATTGTAATCAGCATTTAACGCTTAGTATAGGTGTAGAGACACTAAGTACAAGTGAAATACCATCAAACCTAATTAAAGGAGTTATTGTTAATAATGGAGAGATACCAATAAGTGCATCTATTTTATCTAGTGGTAAAACTATGGAAGCACAAAATGGTGGTACTGCTTATGAATTACTAACAGATAGTTTATCAGCAAATTCATCTAAAACATATGATTTAAGATTATGGTTTGACGAAAGTATGACAAAAGAACAAGGAGCAAGTAAAAAGTATCTTGGTAAAGTTATTGTTGGAGCAAGTGCTGAAGTGGAGCCACCAAAGAATTTAAGAGAGGCAATATTAGCTAATAATGAAGTTAAGACTCCACTAACAGTACCTGGAAGAGAAGCTAGTGCTCATGTTTTAGATGATGTTGAAGGTCTAACAATACCCGTAAAAACTGAAGCTCAGGCATATTATATAACTTATGGTACTGGGTGGGAAGCAAATGGTACAAAGTTTAATCTAACGGGAACTGCTGTAACAAGTGATACATATGCAAATTCATATTCTAGTTTAGTTGGTAAATATTTACCATATAATACTTTGTTAAGTGCTGGGTCAAGTACTGCTGGAGCTATGAAGACTACAACTAATTTAAGAGAAGTTTATTATGTCGTAAGCTCTGCACAAGATAGTTTTACTTATAAGGTAATTTCTTCAAACAAAGATATAACAGAAGCTTTACTTGCATCTACAGAAGATGACTATGGAATCAGCTATTATTTCAGAGGTGCGGTTAAAAATAATTATGTTGAGTTTGCAAATAAGTGCTGGAGAATAGTAAGAATAGTAGGTGATGGTTCAGTAAAACTTGTTCTTCATAATGATAATACAACTGGTGCAGCTAATCCTTGTGATTCAGCAAATAATAGTACTAGTGCAGCATTTGCAAGATACTCTGGTAAAACATATAAGAGTGTATTTAATGGATTTTATAATGATAATGCTGGTATAGGATTTATGTATGGAGCAACTGGTGTAAGTGATTATGCAAGCACACATGCAAATACTAATAAGAGTACGATACTAACTAATTTAGAAACATGGTATAAAAATAATTTGGCACCATTTGAAAGTAAACTTGCTGATACAATATGGTGTAATGATAAAAGTACATTTACTACTTACTCAAGTGGTTCAACTTATGGAACAGGTTTAGGATATGCTAAAAATCAAACAGGATATGGATCAAAAAATAGAATTAATGGTGGTACTGCCATATCAGATGCCACAATATATGCAAGTCCTAGTTTAATTTGCCCTAATGATAATAATGGAGGAAAATTATCTAAATTTACTGTTAGTGATACTGTAAATGGTAATGGTAACTTAACTTATAAAATAGGATTATTAACTGCAGACGAAATTATATATTCGGGATATGCTGGAGGATTACAAAATACTACGACATATTTACAAGAAAATGCTGGTGATCGTTGGTGGTCATTATCTCCTTACGACTTTGATGGTAGCGATGCTCGCGTTTGGAACGTGATAAAGGGCCAATTGCAGAGCAGCAACATGGTCGGTGCCAGAATGTTGCGCCCTGCATATCTTTGGTTTCATCCATTAAAGTAACAGGTGAAGGAACAAGTGAAAATCCTTACAAAGTGGTTTGACTTTAGTTTGTGCTTGACAAGTGTGTGTTATTGGCATATAATTTATGGCATAAGCAGTTGATGAAGACGTTGATATGAAAGGTATTTAGAGAGCTTACGTTGTGGTGAAAGTAAGTATACTGGAAGTATTAAGGATCACTTCGGATGTTACTATAGGATAAGTATAGTACGGTATCTACGTTATAGATAATGAGTGTATGAAATAAGTTCATAAACTAAGGTGGTAACACGGGTTTGACTCGTCCTTAGATTATGGGCTTTTTTATTTTAGGAAGGGAGATTTTTATGGATTATAAAGAAACACTTTTGATGCCTAAGACTGAATTTCAGATGAAGGGCAATTTACCGGAGAATGAAAAGGTACAACGTGCTAAGTGGGAAGAGATGGACTTATATAATAAGTTAAGAGAGAAGAATAAGGGAAGGGAGCCTTTTGTGTTACATGATGGGCCTCCTTATGCGAATGGTTCTATTCATATTGGTCATGCGATGAATAAGATTTTAAAGGATTTTGTTAATCGTTATGCTGCGATGAGTGGTAGGGATATGATTTATATTCCTGGATGGGATACTCATGGTCTTCCAATAGAGCAAGCTGTTACTAATAGTGGTGTTGATCGTAAGAGTATGGATAAGGCTGAATTTAGAGCTATTTGTGAAGAGTATGCTAAGAAGCAGATTGCTATGCAGATGGAAGGTTTTAAGGCTTTAAATGTTATTGCTGATTGGGATAATTATTATGCTACTTTTCAGCATGAGTTAGAGGCTAGACAAATTGAAGTGTTTGCTGAGATGGCTCGTAAAGGGTTAATTTTTAAGGGTATGAAACCTGTGTACTGGTCACCATCAAGTGAGAGTGCTTTAGCCGAGGCTGAGATTGAGTATCATGATAGAAAGGATCCTTCTATATTTGTTGCTTTTGAAGTAGAGGAAGGTAATAGTGTTGTTGATAAGGGAGATTATTTAGTTATTTGGACTACTACTCCTTGGACACTTCCTGGTAATACTGCTATATGTGTTGGACCTAATTTAGAGTATTCTAGAGTACTTGTTAATGGTAAGAAGTATGTTGTTGCGGCTGACCTTTTAGATTCACTTAAGGGTGAGTTTGGATGGGAAAACATTGAAGTTGTTAACGATTTCTATGGTACTGATTTAGAGTATGTTAAGTATAAACATCCGTTTATGGATAGAATTAGTCCAGTTGTTTTAGGTGATCACGTAACACTTGATGCTGGTTCTGGTCTTGTTCATACAGCACCTAGTTATGGTGAAGATGACTTTAATGTTGGTAAGAAGTATAATCTAGAAATGGTATTTGGTGTTGATGATAATGGTTGCTTAAATGCTGAGTCTGGAGAGAGATTTAAGGGATTGTTCTTTGAGGATGCTAATAAAGAGGTTGTTAAGTATTTAGATGAGTTAGGTGTATTATTAAAGCTTAAGTTTATTACACACTCTTATCCACATGATTGGCGTACTAAGAAACCTATTATATTTAGAGCAACTGCTCAGTGGTTCTGTAGTATTGATAAGATTAAAGATGATATCTTAAATGAGATTGATAATAATATTAATTGGCTTCCTGAGTGGGGTAAAGTAAGACTTCATAATATGATAGAAGGAAGAGGAGACTGGTGTATTTCTCGTCAAAGAGTTTGGGGAGTACCACTACCTATTTTCTATAATGAAGATGGTTCTGCTATTTTAGATTATGATGTTATGATGCATGTTGCAGAGTTATTTAGAGAGCATGGTTCTAATTATTGGTTTATGAAGGATGCTAAGGATTTACTTCCTGAAGGGTATACTAATCCCGCTAGTCCAAATGGTAAGTTTACTAAAGAGATGGATATCATGGATGTATGGTTTGATTCAGGATCTACTCATACTGGTGTATTATTAGGTAGAAATTTACCATATCCAGCTGATGTTTATTTAGAGGGTTGTGATCAGTATCGTGGATGGTTTAATTCATCATTAATTACTGGTGTAGCTGTTCATGGTAAGAGTCCTTATAAGACTTGTATAAGTCATGGATTTACTTTAGATGCTAAGGGTAATAAGATGAGTAAGAGTCTTGGTAATGGTATTGATCCACTTAAGGAGATTAGTATTAGAGGTGCTGATGTATTACGTTTATGGGTAGCTTCTACTGATTATACTGAGGATGTAAGAATTGGTGATGAGATTCTTAAACAAGTTCAAGAGAGTTATCGTAAGATTAGAAATACTGCTAAGTTTATTTTGGGTAATTTAAATGATTTTGATCCTAATAAAGATATGGTTAGTTTTGATGAGATGAAAGAGTATGATAAGTACATGATGAGTGAGCTTAACAAGTATGTTAAGAATGTTAGAGGTGCTTATGATAGATATTCTTATCAAGAGGTTTATAAGTATACTAATAATTTTATAAGTTTCACTTTATCTAATTTCTATTTAGATTTTACTAAGGATATTTTGTATATTGAGAAGAAGGATTCTTTAGTAAGAAGAAGTGTACAGACTGTGTTATATAATATTATTACTAAGTTGGATGTTCTTCTTGCACCAATTCTACCTTATACTGCTGAAGAAATTTATCGTTATATTCCTGGAGAGAAAAAGGAAAGCGTTCATTTACTAGATATGCCTGAAGTTATGGATGTAAAAGTAGACGATGAGTTATGGAGTAATTTCTTTAAGGTTAAAGATGATGTTTATAAGGCATTAGAGACTGCTCGTAATGAAAAAGTTATTGGTTCTGGATTAGAAGCTAATGTATATTTAAATCTACCTGAAGCATTTAATAATGTTAAAGATGTTTTAGGTGATGTTATGCATCAATTATTAATTGTTTCTAAAGTAGTATTTACTGATGAAGAATTAACTAAATATGATAATGTATCTGTTAAGATTGAAAGAAGTACTGGAGAGAAGTGTAATAGATGCTGGAATTATGTTGATGAACTTGAAGACGGCATTTGTCATAGATGTGCTAGTATATTAAAGGATAATGAGTAATCGTTATTCTTTTTTTTTAAATATTATGATATACTTCAGATGGAAGGGTAGTGTGAGATGAAAAAGAAAATAATACTATTTGTAAGTATTGTGCTTGTTGTCTGTTTAGGCATTTGTTTAGGAGTTTATTTCTTATTTTTTAATAAGAAATATGAAAAATTTGATGGAAGTTTTGGTGTTGCTTCAAATGATTTTATAAAGTCTTATTCTAATGGAGATTTAGTTAATGTTTATATTAGTTACGAGACTCACGCAAAAACAAAAATAAAGGAAATGTCATTTAAAATAAGATATAGTGATGGCTTAAAATTTATTAAAGATGATATTAATAAGGGAAAGATAATTACTGATTATAAAGTTAAAAATAGTAAATATGATATAAAGATAAATGGTAAAAGTATTATTAATGATGATATAGGATTTCAGTTTGCGGTATTAGATGAAAATAAAGAATTATATGTAGAGTTATATGATATTATTTTAACAGATCAAAATGGGACTCAATATAAAATTGATAGTAAGAAAGCTTTACTTTATGAAAATGGTATTTTATATAGGTGTGTAGACTCTAGTTTTTATAGTACTGTTAATGGGAAAAACGCAGTTATTTATTCAAGATATAATTATCCTGAATTTCAAAATATGAAGTGTGAAGAGGTTAATTTGAATGTTGATAAGTCATATATTCCTGTTCATAACTTATGGCATGATAGTAAGTTATTGTTTTATAAAAATAGTAGATATTATCTTTATGATATTAAACAAGAAAAGTTTGTTTTAGAGACAGAAAAATTATTTGATCTTAATAGTAATCCAATTTATGCGATTTCTTATATTGATTCTGGTGCGGAGAATGCGAATGCTTATGGAGTTGTAGTTGGAGATGGTCAGATATATATTAATTTAGATAAAAATGAGGCATATTATGGTTTTAATAAGCATTATGAATCTAGAGATGCTAGTTTTATTACAAGTGGTAATGATGTTAGTTTTGATGGTGTTAAAACTACGGGTAAATTAATTAAAGTTAGATTAAAGGATTTTTATTACGATATATTTGGACTTTTTAATGGTGAAGATTATACACTTTTGACTAATAAATATACTAGTTGTGAGGAAAATGAGAATTATAATTTAGAGTGTTATAAAGAATATAATAATGGTGATGATGGTGTGGTAATGGTTTCATTATTTGATAGTAATGGTAAATTGTTATTTGATTCTGATGATATGTATTCATATTTTTATAATATGGATAAAGATCATGTGATTTATAAGTTGTATGAGCAAGATGATAATAATATATACATTAAAGATTATAATAAGAAAACAGTTGGTTTTATTAATAATAATGATGTTGATTTAGAACAGAATCCTTTGATTTATTATATAAATGAAGAACTTGTTAATAGTTGTTTTGATTTTGATAAAGTTGATTATAATATGTCAAATTATTTAATGGTTCAGGTAGAAGAAAATTTAAAAGTTTATAAGAAGAATAGTAATAATCAGTTTATTTATTATAAAAATTTACGATATTGTTCTGATTAGAAAAGACATACAGATTTACTGTATGTCTTTTTGAGTAGCTTTATTCATTTCTTTAAAGTCTTGTTTTGATTCTTTGATTGTTGTTCTTATAAGGTTCCTTATTTCTTCGTCATCTTCGTGCTCAGCTAGGTATTCTTCGTCATTTTCAAAAGTGTCTTCTAAATCTTCTAATAGTAGTTCTTGTTCTTGGGTGTCGGTTAGAAGTAGACCGCTTCTTAGCATTCCAAGAAGTAGTGATATTTTATGAGGGTATTCTTCGATGTCACTATCGTAGTATTCAAGAAGAGCATCTAGTGCTAGGTTTGCGGTATCTATTCCAAGTGTTACTTGTAATTCTTCTTTTTCAGCTTCTGATAGGTCATTTTTAATGGTTAAAGATTCAGTTAGATTTTTAGGAAATGAACCTTTATTTTGAAAAAATTCATTAGCAAGATCTGGACAAGCATATACCATGTAATATTTTTGCTCAATACTTTCTTTTGAGTCATCATCTTCTATAAAGGATATTGTTCTTTTACTTATTTCATTACTTAAAAGTTTTTCATAGTCTTTGATAGATGATATTTTTTTGTGGTAGTCAGGTACTATTTCTTTAATTATTCTATCTAAGTTAAATTCGAATGATTCGTCTTTTTCAAATAGAGCGTCTTTTAATAGTTGGATTGTACGATAAGTGCTTACTACTTTTTCACTATTTTGATAAACTAGGATAAGCTCTACTGGAGATTTTATCTCGTCATTTATTGTTTCGATTAGGTATTCTAGGACGTTTGGAATAATTATAGAATACATTCTAAAGTAGTCAATTAAGGCTTTTTCTTCTTCTTGATAAAGTGCTAGAAGGTCTATTAAGCTTTTAGTGAATACTGAGTCTTTTAGGTTTTGCATTTCAAAACTTGCTAAGCCTTTATATACGTTTAGAATTTGAGATTCTAATTCAAGAAGTTGTTTTAATATTTTTATATCTGTATCTGTTAATTGATGGGCTTCCATTCTTATTTTTTCTAGGTCGTCATCTTTTGATAATTCTTTTTTAGTTTCGTTGTTTTGTTTAATGATTTCATAAAGTTTTTCTTTGCCCTTTTGATCTTGCTCTGCGATGTATTGTTTTATTGATTTGATTGCTTCTTTTGATTGATATGTTAATGCGGCTTTGAAGTAGGCATATGCGATATCTGTTTCGTTATAGTTTATTATATCTAAGGCTTCATATATTTTTTCACCTATGTGATAGTCAAAAAATATTTCTTTTTGAGGTCTTGATACTAGGGTATTTAAGCAGATATCTGTATTTTGTTTTTTTGGTATTGGTTCAAATGATGTTGGGATTAGAATTGATTCTAAGAGTGGGGTGATGAATGATAAATTATATTTTGCTTTGGTATTGTTTTCATCTTCTAAAATGGTGTATAGTGTTTTAGCAAAAGATTCTTCTATTAAGGGTATTTCTTCAAATAAGTAGGTGCATATTAGGCCTTCTTGGTCTACGGGAAATTGTATTTTTTTGATAAGTTTTTTGTTTATTAAGTATCCAAATAGAGTTTGGTTTCTTGTTATAATGTTTTCTAGGGTTGTTAAAATTCTTCTTGTGGTTAGTGCTTCTTTTGTAGGGTCACATAATGCTTCTAGTGGTGTATAATTTGTTTTAGATGTTTTTGCTAGTTCACTATATACAGTTAGAGCTACTTCTGGGTTACTTTTGAAGAAACTGTATTCTTCTTGTTCTTCTTGTAATAGTTCTAGTATTAGTGATGAAATGTTTTGTTTTCTTTTTTCATAGTCTGGATGTTTTTCTTTGTTTTCTTCTTGAGTGATTAGGTTTTGGTAGTAGTCATAGATTTGCATATCAAGACCTATTATTGTGTTTATTTTTCTTTTAATAAAATTATTCATATCAATGCCTTCTTTTTGGCATTTATAATAACATAAATTAGTGCAAAATAAAACTCCCTGATGGGAGTTTGTTACTATCTGTTGTAGTATTCAACAATTAGTGATTCATTGATATCAGCGTTTAGTTCACTTCTTTCTGGAAGTCTTAAGTAAGTTCCAGTCATTTTCTTATCGTCAAATTCAACATATGCAGGACGATTTAAAGTGTTTTCTAAAGCTTGTTTCATTGCTGGATGGTTAAGTGACTTTTCTTTAACAGAAATAGTACTACCAACTTTAACATTGTATGATGGGATGTCTACGCAATCTCCATTAACAAGAATGTGTCCATGGTTAACAAGTTGTCTTGCACCACGTCTAGTATTTGCTAGACCCATACGATATACAACGTTATCTAGACGACTTTCTAAAAGTTTTAGGAAGTTTTCACCAGCGATACCTTTCATTTTAGAAGCTTTTTCGAAAGTATGAGCGAATTGTTTTTCAGTTAAACCATACATAAATCTAACTTTTTGTTTTTCTTCTAACTGAATACCATATTCACTAAGTTTTCTTCTTCTGCTTGTTCCATGAATTCCAGGAGCATAAGGACGTCTTGCAAGTTCTTTACCATTTTCTAGGCATGAGAAACCTAATTTACGAGACTTCTTATATGCTGGACCAGTATATCTTGACATAATATTTCTCCTTTCTTTCGTTTAAAGGAATTCTTATCTTCTAAGTAGGGTGTTTATTATTTTTTTCACTTAAGGCAGTTAAGCTACTAAAGTTCTTGCAAATAAACACGTTATAAGTTAATAAGAACCTGCCTAAATACGCAAGAGTATTATATATTAAATGTATGCAAATGTCAATTGAAAATGCTATATAAGTGTGTTAAAATTAATTTATGATAGTTAGGGTTGATTAAGGTGAAAGACTATTTTGAATTTAAGAATTATGATGATGCAATTAGTTTAGATGCTGCTATTATTAGAGGTGTTAATTATAGGATTACTATATTATCTGATATTTTAGTGCGTATTGAGTATAATGCTGAGGGTAAGTTTGAGGATAGACCTACTGAACTTGTTAAGTTTAGAAGATTTGATGTTCCTAAGTTTATGAAGAAGGAAGATGATAACTTTTTAGTTATTACGACTAATTATTTTAAACTTGAGTATCAAAAAGGTAAGCCTTTTTATGGAACTAAGATGAACCCTAGTGCTAATTTTAAGATTAGTTTAAATAATACAGATAAGGTTTGGTTTTTTGGCGCTGCTGAAGCGAGAAATTTTAAAGGTACAAGTTCTAGTTTAGATGATAGTAGTGCTAGTTTTAGTAAGGGTCTTTATTCAACTGATGGTTTTGTTTCTTTAGATGATAGTAAGAGTCTTATATTTAATAAGGATGGTTCACTTGGTAAGAGAAGTGATGAGAGAATAGATACTTATGTGTTTATGTATCGTAAGGATTTTGGATATTGTTTAAGAGATTATTTTAAACTTACTTTAAAACCTAATTTGCTTCCTAGATATGCTTTAGGGGTGTGGTGGAATAAGGATGTTACTTATGATACTAAGATGATTGAGGATTTGGTTTGGGCTTTTAAGAAGAATGAGGTTCCGTTATCTGTGTTTTTGCTTGGACCTGAGTGGCATATGACTTATGAGAATACTTATAGTGGGTATACTTTTGATTATAATTTGATACCTAATCCTAAGGAACTTACTGATTATTTGCATAGTAATAATGTAAGGCTTGGACTTAATGTGGATCCTTCTGGGGGGATTAGTCCTGAGGAGATAGGATATACAAGATTTAAGCAGATAGCTGGTTATACTGGTGATGGGGTTATTCCTTTTAATGTGTTTAATAAGCAAATGTTAACGGCATATTTTGATGAGTTTATTAAGCCACTTAATGATATGGGAGTAGATTTTTATTGGATAGATTATAATAATCCTAGTGATTTATATACTTTAAGAGCACTTAATTATTATCATTTTAATAATTATAAGTCTGGTAAGAAGAGTAGAGGAATGATATTATCTAGAAATGGAATGATTGCTTCTCATTTGATGCCAGTTTTATATAGTGGTAAGACAATTGTGTCTTGGGATAGTTTAAAGATGCTTCCAGAGTATAATTCAAGAGCTGCGAATATTGGGCTTTCTTGGTGGAGTCATGATATTGGAGGATTTAAGGGAGGAATAGAGGACCCTGAACTTTATATGAGGTATGTACAGTTTGGGACGTATAGTCCAATACTTCGTTTTAGTAGTGATGCTTCTCATTTTTATAAGAGAGAGCCTTGGCTTTGGGATGTTAAAACATTTAGTGTTGTTAAGGAGTATTTGAAGTTAAGACACAGACTTATTCCATATATTTATACGGAGGCTTATAAGTATTCTAAGACTGGTCTTCCTTTAGTGCAACCCCTTTATTATAGGTATCCTGAGATTTATGATGAACCTATATATAGAAATGAATACTATTTTGGAACAGAGTTATTTATAGCACCGATTACGTCTAAGAAGGATGTTTTAATGAATCGTACTATTCATAGGATATTTTTACCTAATGGTGTGTGGTATGATTTTAAGACTGGTAAGAAGTTTATTGGTGGTAAGAGGTACGTATCATTCTTTAAAGATGAGGATTATCCAGTGTTTGCTAAACAGGGAACGATTATTCCAATGAGTTTTATATCTAATGAGGATTTAAATAATACGGATGTTCCTAGTAAGTTAGAAGTACATGTATTTCCAGGGGCTAGTAATGTTTATAAGCTTTATGAAGATGATGGAATTAGTACAGCTTATGAGGATGGTTTTTATTTAGTTACAGATATTGATTATAATTATCAAGCAAATAATTTTACGGTTATTATTAGACCTACTGAGGGTAAGAGTGGAATAGTTCCGTTAAAGAGAGATTATTTAGTACGTTTTAGAAATACAAGAAAAGCTAGTGATGTAACAGTTTATATTGCTGATGCAACATATGATAATTATGATAGTTATGTTGATGGTAATGATTTTGTTGTACTTGTTAAGGATGTGTCTACTGCTAAGCAGCTTACAATTAACTGCATGGGTAAAGATATTGAGATTGATGCAGAGAGAATTATTAATGATGATATTGATAGTATTTTAAGTGATTTACAGATTAAGACTAGTTTGAAAGAGAATATAGCGGCAATTTTATTTAGTGATTTGGATATTAAGAGTAAGAGAATTGAGATTCGAAAATTAAGAGTTAAAGGATTAAATGGTAAATATATAAGAATGTTTATAAAATTACTTGAATATATTGCAGAAATTTAATATAATACATTTTAAGCAGATGAAGAAAGAGTAGTAGTAAATTATTTATTTTAAAGAGAGTTAACGGGTGGTGGAAGTTAACAATAAAGATTTATGAACTTGCTTTTGGATGTGTTAGGTGAGGGCCTTTAAAACTTAGAGTATAAATTAAGGTGGTACCACGGTCTTTCGTCCTTTGGATGTAGGACCGTTTTTTAATGGAGGCGTATGGAGAGTTTAATTGTATTTATAGTTAGTTTCGTGGTTGTGTTTGTAACTTATTTTATTATTTATTTAATTAAATATAAGAAGGGGACGATTAAGGAAACTAAGGAAGTTAAGTTTTTGTGTTATAAGTATGGTGTTAAAATTAAGAATATGAATTTTAAACGGTTATGGGTTGTGTTTGCACTTTTTAATGCACTTATAATAAGTGTAAGTGGGACAGTATGTACTAGTTTAAAGATTGATTATGTATGGCAGGTGCTTACTGGTTTTGGACTTTTATTTATAATGATATTTTTAGTGTATGGAGCACTAGGTAAGATATTAATTAGGAAAGAGAAAGGTGATAGAAAATGATTAATACAAGAGTTATTGAAAAGAAATGGCAAAAGAGATGGGAAGAAGAAGGGGTATTTACTGCTAAGAATAATAGTGATAAGAAAAAGTATTATATTTTAGTTGAGTTTCCATATCCATCAGGTGCTGGTCTTCATGTAGGACATGTTAGAAGTTATACAGCACTTGATGCAATGGCAAGACTTAAAAGGGCACAGGGGTATAATGTTTTATATCCAATTGGTTGGGATGCATTTGGGGCTCCAGCAGAGCAGTATGCAATAAAAAATCACGTATATCCAAGTAAGATGGTTAGTGAGTGTATAGATAATTTTAAACATCAAATTAAAGCACTTGGTATATCATTTGATTGGAGTAGAGAGATTAATACTAGTAGTCCAGAGTATTATAAGTGGACGCAGTGGCAGTTTTTACAATTTTATAAGGCTGGTTTAGCATATAAGGCAGAGAAGGATATTAATTGGTGCCCTAATTGTAAGATGGGATTATCTAATGAGGATGCTGCTGGTGGAGTATGTGAAAGATGTGGCTCTAAGGTTGAAAAGAAACTTAAGAATCAGTGGATGCTAAAGATGACTGCTTATGCAGATAGTTTAATTGAAGGACTTAAAGATACTGACTTTATGGAGAAGATTAAGACAGCTCAGATTAACTGGATTGGTAAGAGTGTTGGTGCTGAAGTTGATTTTAAACTTAAGGATACTGAAGATGTGCTTAAGGTATTTACAACAAGATGTGATACTTTGTATGGTGTAACATTTATGGTAATGAGCCCTGAACATCCATTTTTAGAAAAGTATCAAGATAGAATTAAGAATATAGATGAGTTAAAGGCTTATCAAGATGCTGCTAAAGCAAAGAGTGAGATCGAAAGAACTGATGAAAGCAAAGAGAAGACTGGTATTAAGTTAGATGGCCTTGAAGCAGTTAATCCAGTTAGCGGTGAAGTTATTCCAATATATGTTTCTGATTATGTTTTAGCGGGATATGGTACTGGTGCTATTATGGCAGTTCCTGCTCATGATACTAGAGATTATGCTTTTGCAAAAAAGTTTGGTATTAAGATTATTCCAGTTATTGAAGGCGGAGATATTTCTAAGGAGGCTTATACTGGTGATGGAGTTCATATTAATTCAGGTGTTTTAGATGGACTTGGTAAGGAAGATGCAATTAATACATGCCTTAAGTATTTAGAAGATAATCATATTGGTAAGAAAACTACTAATTATAGATTACAAGACTGGATTTTCTCTAGACAAAGATTCTGGGGTGAACCAATTCCAATGATTTATTGTGAGGATTGTGGATGGGTTCCTGTTCCAGAAGAAGAGCTTCCTTTAGTACTACCTGATGTTAAGAGTTATGAACCAACTGATAATGGAGAAAGCCCACTAAGTACACTTGATGAATGGGTAAATGTACCTTGTCCACACTGCGGTAAGATGGCGAAGAGAGAGACTGATACAATGCCTAACTGGGCTGGGTCATCTTGGTACTGGATTAGATATATGGATCCAAACAATGATAAAGAGTTTGCTAGCCGTGAAGCGATGGATTACTGGGGACAAGTTGATTATTATAATGGTGGCATGGAACATGCTACGAGACATTTGCTTTATGCAAGATTCTGGAATCAGTTCTTGTATGATCAAGGCTTGGTAAGCGTTAAGGAGCCATTTAAGAAGAGAGTTGCTCATGGTATGATTTTGGGTGAGAACAATGAAAAGATGAGTAAGAGTAAAGGTAATGTAGTAAATCCAGATGATATGGTTGCTAATTATGGTGCTGATGCTCTTAGAACTTATGAAATGTTTATTGGTGATTATCCTAAAGATGCTGCTTGGAGTGAGAATGGTTTAAAGGGCTGTAAGAAGTTCTTAGAAAGAGTAGATAGAATTAAAGGTAAACTTACCTGCGGTGATGAGTATTCTAAAAATTTAGAAAGTTTAATGCATAAGACAATTAAGAAAGTTACTAATGATTTACTTAGTATGAAATATAATACTGCAGTAAGTGCTTTAATGATTTTGCTTAATGCTATGGAAAAAGAAGAGTCTATTACGCATAAGGACTATAGGACATTACTAGCACTACTTAATCCAATTGCACCTCATATTACTGAAGAATTAAATGAGGAATGTAAGTTAGGTGAAGAACTTGCAGTAAGTGCTTGGCCAAAATATGACGAAAGTAAAACAACTGATTCTGAGTTTGAGATAGGCGTACAAGTTAATGGTAAGCTTAGAGGAAGCGTATTAATTAGCGAAGATGATTCTGAAGAAGAAATAAAGATGAAAGCTCTTAATAATGAAAATGTTAAGAAATATACAGACGGCCTTAATATAGTTAAAGTTATTGTAGTACCAAAGAGAATTGTTAGTGTTGTAGTTAAATAAAACTTGGATGATATTCCAAGTTTTTATATGGACTAAACAAAATTATTATTATATAATGTTATCATAAGGAAGGCGTAAATATGAAGAAAATAATTAGTTTAATTATTGTATGCACGATAATTATTTCTGGAATGTTTATGTACAATAAGAGTGATAAAAAAGATTTACTAGAAGATAGTAGTGGACCTATTATGGCAGCTGTTATTGATGGCAAAGCTAGTACTACATTTCCAACTACAAATAAGTATGTAGCAACTGTAGAGTGCACTAGAAATGGAGTAAAACAAGATGTAGATGCAAAGGCTATATGGAATGGTACAAAATGGGTAGTGTCTTTTAATGATATAAGTGTTGGCAATGTGAGGTGTAATGCAACGTTTATAACAAAAGTTCCGGCTTTCTCAGAAACTATACTAGCATATAATGAAGTTAAAACTCCAATAACTACACCGGGAGCAGCAGTATCTACTGCTGAGGAAGCATTACTTGCATCCGCAGAAGATGATTATGGAACAAGTTATTATTTTAGAGGAGCTGTAACAAATAATTATGTAGAATTTGCTAATAAGTGCTGGAGAATAGTAAGAGTTGGTGGAGATGGTTCAGTAAAACTTATTTTACATAATGATAATACTACAAAAGTAGCTAATCCTTGTAATTCAGCTAATAATAGTGCTAGTGCAGCATTTGCAAGATACTCTGGTGCAACATATACAAGTAAATTTAATGAAAATAAAGATGATAATGCTTATGTAGGATTTATGTACGGTACAGTTGATGCAGATGATTATGCTGCAACTCATGCAAATACAAATAAAAGTACAATACTAACTAACTTGGAAAATTGGTATAATAACAATTTAAAAGTATATGAAAGCGTGATAGATGACAATATATGGTGCACCGATAAAACAAATATAACTGATATAAGTTATAATCCATGGTCATATGGGAAAAAACCAACAGGATTAGGGTATGGCACAAATAAAACATATTATGGTGCTACACAAAGATTAGTAAGTTCAAGTGGTAGTGCTGGAGGCACGGGTCCTAGTTTAAAATGTAATGGAAAATTAAGTAAAATAAAATCAAAAATAGGTTTATTAACTGCGGATGAGGTAGTATTTGCAGGATATGCTTATGGATTAAATAATGGCACAACATATTTACAAGAAAATGCTACGGACGGTTGGCTGTGGACTCTGTCACCTGTTGAATTTTCTCCCATTGGTCGTGCTCACGTTTGGCGCGTTGGTGGCAAGGCTGGAAACTTCGGCCACGACAGCGTGAGCGATGCGGGTAATGTCCGTCCTTCGATTTCTCTTAAGCCCTCTACCAACGTGACCGGTGATGGTACAAGTGAAAAACCTTATATTGTAAATTAGGTTTTTGTGTAGTAAAATGGTATTAATGATAAGAAAGAGGTTGGATGTATGAGTGATTATGCAGTATATGGTAGTAATAATGTTACTTTAGTGTTTTCTGGGGTAATGTTTGTAGTGTTTTTTGTTAGTATATTACTTGCTGTTATTAGTTTAGTTGCTACGATTAAGGTATATAAGAAGTTAGGGTTACCTGGATGGGGAGCTATTGTTCCTATATATGGTCAGTGGATACTTTTGAAGGCTGTTGATTTGCCTGGATGGCTTTCTATACTTCCAGTTGCTAATGGAATTGCATTTATTGTTGCTAATTATAGGCTTGCTGGTAAGTTTGGTAAGAGTGCTGGATTTGGATTAGGTTTGGTGTTTTTGACACCGATATTTTATATGATTTTAGGTTTTGGTAAGGATAAAGTTATTGATGGTACTGAAGGTGATGTTCAGTTTGATTTAATGACTAGTGATCCTAATGAGGGTGGAGAACTTAATTTGATGGCTCCTGATCCTATTAGTACTATTCCTAGTGAGCCTGAGGAGATTAAGGGTTTTGATTTGGATGAAAAGCCTGGATTAGAGGAACAGATTAGTGCAGAGCCAGTTAAGGTTGAGACTATAGAAAGTACTCCTGAAGTGTTGGATATTCCAGTTAGCGATAATACTGATAATATATTTGGCACTGAAGAAGTAAGTAGTAATAGTGTTCAAGTAAATGAACCTAGTTATGATGATAATATATTTGAGATGCCTTCTTTAAAGGTGGATGCTGAAGAAGAAAAGAAACCTGAGGAGATATTTAATAGTCCTCAGTTTGAAAATACTATTTCTATTGAAAAGATTAGTAATCCAGAGATGCCTAGTGGTGAAGTAGAAATGCCTAGAGTAAGTGCAGATGATATTGCCGAGGAGATAATGAGTAGTAGTAATAGTAAGGTTTGTCCTAATTGTGGGTATGCTAATGGTGTTTCTATGAAAGCTTGTGTAAAGTGTGGACATTTGTTAGATTAACTTCCTTTGTGGAAGTTTTTTCAATTAAATAAAAGTTGGTGTGAAACTTTTTAGGCTAAAATTAATAAAAAAGTTTCACTCAGGTTATTGATGTATTTACTAAAGGTTTTAAAAATTATATAATTATGATGGTGGTAACATGATAAAGGTATTTACAGGTCCTATGTTTAGTGGAAAGAGTGATGCTTTACTTAATGAGTATGATAAGAGATATCATAAGAGTAGAATTCTTTTGTTTAAACCTAAGATGGATACAAGGGATTATGGGGTTGTTAAGACTCGTAAGGGGAAAGAGATTAATGCTATATTAGTTGATGATATTAAGGATATTCCTGGTTATATAACTGATAAGATCAATACGATATTTATTGATGAGGCTAATTTTTTAAAGGGTGATATAAAGATTTTGTTAGAGTTATCTGTTATGGAAGATTTAGATATTTATATTGCTGGACTTAATATGACTAGTGAGCAAGCACCTTTTGGAATTATGCCACAGTTACTTTCAATTGCTGATGAGATAGAGATACTTCATGCTTCTTGTAATGAGTGTAATAGAGATGCTATTTATACTTATTATGATGGGAAGAAGAAGGGTGATATTTTAGTTGGTAATGATAATTATATTGCACTTTGTGCTAGGTGTTTAAGAAGGAAGAAAAATGAGAGGTAAGTTATTAGTTATTGAGGGAACTGAAGGTTCTGGAAAAGAGACACAAGCTGATTTACTTGTTAAAAGATTAAATGAAATGGGTGAAAAAGCTGTAAAGATGCGTTTTCCAATGTATGAGACACCAACTGGTAAGATAATTTATGAGCATATTTTAAATAAGGATGGGAATAGTTATTTTGATGAAGAGGTTGATCCTAAGGCACTGTCTTTATATTATGCAGCAGATAGAGTTAATAATATAGGGAAGATTAATGATTTATTAGATAAGGGCGTTCATGTAGTACTTGATAGATATGTTGAATCTAATATGGCTTATCAAGCAAGTAAGTTTGAGGATGTTAAAGATAGGGTTAATATGATATTTTGGATGGAGCAACTGGAGTTTAATTTGCTTGATTTGCCAAGACCAGATAAAGTTGTTTTCTTGTTTTTACCTTATCAGTATAGACCTTTAGTTGGTGAAGTAGCAGATCCTAAGTATCATAATATTGAGATGACTTATCATTTACTTAGTAGAAGATATGATTTTGGGGTTGTTAGTTGTGTTAATGATGATAAGCTTAAAGATATAAATTCAATTAGTGATGAAGTTTTAGAATATGTTAAGAATATTATCAAATAATTGTAAAGTATCGTGCAAGTAATGTAAATATAAGGTATAATTGTTGTATGGATTTAGGCGAAAACTGACAATTGTTGACATTTCATTTTGATACCATGTATATTGGAGGATGAAATGTTGGTTAAAGTTTTTGATGAATCGCATGAAAAAGATTTAGAACAAGCAGTTAATGCTTTTCTTATGACAAATATTGAGCTAATTGATATTAAGTATAGTGTGTCAATAGCGGCATTTGGAGAAGAGCAGATTTATTGTTTTACTGCGATGATTATTTATAGAAATTTGAGTGAATAGTAATGAAAAAAAATAGTTTTGTAACTGGGACTTTTATTGCGACAGCATCCGTAATTTTGGTAAAGATATTAGGGATGCTTTATGTTGTGCCTTTTTATATTATTGTTGGATCAAAGGGTGGAGCATTATATAGTTATGGTTATAATATTTATTTGATATTTTTATCTATTAGTTCTGCAGGCATTCCTAGTGCGATGAGTAAACTTATTAGTGAGTATAATGCGACCGGGAAGATTGAAGCAAAGACGAGGGCTTATAAGTTAAGTAGGAAGTTTATTAGTTATTTTTCTTTTGCAACGTTTATTCTTTTATTTGTGTTTGCAGAGGAACTTGGGTCACTTATTTTAGGTGATTTACAAGGTGGTAATACCATTACAGATGTTGCTTTTGTTATTAGATGTGTATCTTTTGCTGTTTTGATTGTGCCTCATTTAAGTGTTGCTAAAGGATATTTACAAGGGCATGAGTATGTAGGACCTTCATCAACAGCTAATTTAATAGAGCAGGTTGTTAGAATATTTGTTATTTTAGCTGGTTCTTATTTGTGTTATAAGGTGTTAAATGGAAGTTTAACTCTTACGATTGGTATTGCGGTTAGTGGAGCTTTCTTTGGTGGATTAGTTGCTTATTATTATTTAAGGAGACAGATTAATAAAAATAAAAAGGTT
Source organism: uncultured Bacilli bacterium (assembly GCA_934098515.1). GTDB lineage: Bacteria > Bacillota_I > Bacilli_A > RF39 > UBA660 > CAG-533. Next base: position 41,906 of record CAKOOK010000003.1, on the reverse strand, counting down.
CTTGATTTAGATAGAAAATTAGAGAAAGATGATATTAGCAATAAAGAGATTATTAAGAAAATAGCTATTTATGCTGTTCCCGCGATAGTACTTAATTTGATTAGTAGTGTTTATAGTTTTACGGATATGGTTATTATTTTGCGTGTACTTGATCATTTGGGTTATTCTGCACATGATGTAGAGTTTATTACAAGTGTTATTAGTACATGGGGTAGTAAGATTTGTATGATAGTTAACTCAATAGCAATGGGAATGACAGTTACACTTATTCCATCAATTGTGTCTGCTCATGCGACGAGTAATTGGAAAGATTTAAATGAAAAGTTAAATAAGAGTTTGCAGATTATTATTTATGTAAGTTTACCGATGACGATTGGCTTGTCTATTTTAGCTACTCCTGTATGGACAGTGTTTTATAATATAAATCATTATGGTGGAGATATACTTAAGATAATGGTATTTAATGCTCTTGTTGGTAATATTAGTTTGGTAGTGTCTACGGCACTTCAGAGTTGTAATAAGTTTAAGGCTGTTTATTTAACAAATATTTTTGGTTGTTTATTTAATGCGGCTTTAGATATGCCACTTATGATTATTTGTAATCATTTTGGGATAGGTGCTTATTATGGAGCAGTTCTTGCATCATTTATAGGTTATTCTATATCTATTTATGTAGGTCTTAAAGCGTTTAATGGTGTTCATAAGATTAATTATAAGGATACTTTTATTACAGTATTTAAGACACTTGTTCCTGCACTAGTTATGACAGCAGTGCTTCTTGTTCTTAATAATTTCTTACCATTTAATGTTTATAGTCGTACTAGTAGTGTTAAGTTAATTGTTGTTGATGCAGTTATTGGAGCATTTATTTATATTGGACTTAGTATTTGGATGAGGATACCTCAGCATATATTTGGAACTAAAGAAATAAATAAGATCATAAAAAAACTTACGTTTGGTAAGTTTCAAATAAAAGAAAGTTAAAGCATGTACATATTGCTTGAATAGTTATAATCACTTGGAGTAGTGGTAGTTCCTTTTTCTAAGTTAGAGATTCTGGTTTCTAGTCTTGATACTTGTCTTTCTAACTTAGAGATTCTGGCATCTAGTTCTTCAGAAGTGCCACCTGCAACTGGGCCAGCATAGAATGAAGAGTTTGCTTGCATTTGAGTATTCATTGGCATGTTCATAGGAGTATTCATATTAGGCATTTGCTGGTAGTTGTTATTATAACTATTAAAGCCGTATTCTTGGAAAAATGAGTTTCGGTCTTTTTTCATAATTCACCTCTACAATAATATATGTAAGAGTGGATAAAAGTTTAATGGAGGATTTATGAGATTAAGAAATGTTAAAGATGCAAATAATATTTTAATAAATAGTGGATTACTTGTAGAAGCTAATCCTTTTGATGGTAAGAAGAAGTTATGTATTGAGATTGGTACTGGTAAGGGTGATTTTATTATTGGGATGGCGAGGAATAATCCGGATGTTAATTTTATTGGGATAGAGAAATATCCTTCAGTATTAGTTAGAGCAGTGCAGAAGATAGAGGATATTCCAGATAATTTAAGATTTATGTGTTTTGATGCTAAGAATATTTGTGATTATTTTGATCATAATGTTGATACAATATATTTAAATTTTAGTGATCCTTGGCCTAAGACTAGACATGCTAAAAGAAGGCTTACTAGTGAAACTTTTCTGCCACTTTATGAGAAGATTTCTAAAGATGATGTTCATATTATTCAGAAGACTGATAATAAGGGATTATTTGCTTATTCGTTAGAGATGTTCAATAATTATGGATATAAGTTTAATAAGATTTCTTTAGATTTAACTAATAGTGATATTCCTAATGTTAGAACTGAATATGAGAATAAGTTTATTAGTTTAGGACAGACAATAAATTATGCTGATGTTATAAAAAGTTTACCAAATGATAAATAACTGGTATAATGTTTATAGGAGATTATATGAAGAAATATATTTTGGTAATAACACTTTTATTACTTTGTGGATGCACTAATATTAATAATGCTAGTGTTCAAGATATAACAAAAGAAGTATTAAGTTCTAAGATAAATAGTTATAATGAGTATAGGACTGGTTATAAGTATTATTTACCACAAGGACTTAATGTTAATTCGTCTAAAAAATATAATGAGATACTTAATGATGATAAGTATAAGTATTACTTGTATGTTGACTTGGTTAGTTATTTGAAAAAGACAGAACTTAGTTATAAAGTTAATGAAAATGCTTATTTGAGTATGACACTTGATGATAAGGGATATTTAGAAATAAATGAAAAAAATGATAAATATCTAATTGAAATTATGTATAATTATGCTAAAATAGAAGTGATAGTAGAGAAAGAGGATATTAATAAGTGCGTTACTAATGCGATGATTGTTTTATCTACTATTACATATACGGATGATATTGTTAAGAATTTGTTATCTATTGATGAGGTCACTTCTTCTGAAGAAAAGTTTAGTGTGTTTGATGAAGATGCTAGTGATAGTAATTTCTTAGAAGTATATAAAGAATATGGTAATTATGAAGGCGACGATAAAGTTCCGGATTTAGATGTGATTAAATAAGGAGTGATAAAATGAGTGTTTTTAAGAAATTAAAAGATGTACTCTTTGATGTTGAAGAAGAAGAGATACCAGTAATAACTAAAGAAGAGAAGAAACCTATAAGGGAAGAACCTAAGAGAGAGGCTAATCCAATTAAGGAAGTTAAGATGCCTAAGGAGGAAGTGATTCCTACTAGGAGTAGTAGTTTTAATTTTCCACTTGATGATTTTGAGGAGGAGAAGCCTAGAACTAGGGTAAGAGAAGTTAGAGATGATTTTGATTTTGATTATACTCCTAGGAGAAGTGCTCCGGTTGAACCTAAGAAGGATGAAAGAAGGATGGATTATAGTAAGTTTTTAAAGGAGGAGCCTCGTAAGAAGGAACCTAGTAAACCTTTTAAACCTACGCCAATTATTTCTCCTGTGTATGGAATATTAGATCAGAATTATACTAAAGATGATGTTATTGTAAAAACTGATATGGGTGTTAAGGCACCAGATTTAGATGAAGTAAGAAAAAAGGCTTATGGAGTTGAAGAAAAGAAAAAGAAGGTTAGTAAGGAAGCTACTAAGATTGAGGTTGAAGAAGATGAGTTTACAGAACCTTTAAAGAGTTTAGATGAGATTTTAACTTCTAAAGATGAAGATAAAAAGGTGGAAGCTGAGGTTATAGAGGAGAAAGATGAACCTGTAATCGAGGAAGCACCAGCTAATGAAACTAAGGAAGATACACTTGAAAACGATTTATTTAATTTAATCGATTCAATGTATGAAGAAAAAAATAAGGAAAGTGAGGATGGAGAATAATGGAAGGATTAACAACAGCGTTACCAGTAATTATTTATTTATTACTTATTATTTTACTAGTTATAGGTATTATTTTAGGAATTAAACTTATAATTACTATAGATAAGACAAATGCTATTTTGGATGATGTTTCTAAAAAAGTAGCAACACTTGATACAGTATTTGGGTTTATTGATGGTGTATCAAATAAAATGGCTTATCTAGGTGGAAAAATGACTCAGGGAGTAGTAAGTTTGATTAATAAGATTACTGGTTTAAAAAGAAGAAAGGATGAGGATGATTTTTATGAGTAAAAATAGTGGAAAAGGATGCAGTTTATTAACTGGTTTAGCAATTGGTGCTGGACTTGGAATATTATTTGCACCAAAGAAAGGTTCTGAGACTAGAAAGGAGTTAACTATTAAGATTAACGAACTTTGGGATAAGGTTAAAGAACTAGAGTATGATGATGTTAAGAAATCTTTAGAAAAAAAGATTAAAGAATTAAAGAAGGAACTTGCTGATTTAGATCAAGAGAAGGTTGCTTCTGTAGTTAAAGAAAAAGCTAAGATGATTCAAATTAAAGCTGAAGAACTTTATAATATGGCAGTTGAAAAAGGCACACCAGTTTTAGAAAAAGCCGCTGATGATGTTAGAAAAAAAACTGTTGAAGTATTAAATAAAGCAATTGATGCTATTGAAAAACCTGAACCTAAAAAGCTAGCTAAGAATAAGTAGAAGACCAAAATGCTGGTCTTTTTTTATGGACTTTATATTCATTTTATTGTAATATTATGATTGTTAGAATAGGTGATTTTATGAAATTAATAGTTACTTTTGCTGAAGATGAGTTTTTTACTTTTAGAGATAATACTATATGTTTAAGAGTTAGTAATTTAAATAGGCTTAAAGATGTTATTAATAATGGAGAACTTCGACAAGATTTTATTGATGGAAATAGAATACTTTTAGAAGCAGGATATGATGATACACTTATTGATGAGGTTTATCAAGTTAAAAATATGCCTTATTTTGAAGATTTTAGTGGATTTGAGAGTATTAAGATTGCTTTAAATAAAGGTGTTTCAGTAGAGCAGGTTCGTGATTTTTTTAAAAGTTTTCCTTATAAGACAATTATTGATACTGATGATATGGATTTAATGGATGTGTATCATTTTTGTACTTTAGATTATGCGGTTACGCCTATGATAAAAAATATTTATAATACTGAGGTTGTTTCAGTTGATGAGATGAAAAAGTCTTTAGAGGTAATTTTTGATTTTGCAAAGAAACTTGATGATGGAAAACTTAGTCCTTTAGAAAAGCTGATGTTTTTATATGATTATTTAAAGACAAGAATATATAAAGAAGATAAGAATTATGCTAATTCTGCATCTCTTTCTAGGGTAACTCTTGGTGAGAGTATAGTTTGTTTAGGTTATGCTAATTTATTTAGTGCAATTGCTAATTTGATTGGAATTTCAACTGATGTGAAAACTTATATAAATATGCTTAATAAGTATGATGGTCATGCTACTGTGGTTAGTTATATAAATGATGATAAGTATAATTTTCATAGTTTCTTAGAGTTTGATCCAACATGGGATTCTAGGAAGAATGAGAAAGATATCGACTTTGTCTCTAATTATTATTGGTTTGGTCTTTCACCAGTATTTAGTGAGAAATGTAAGAAAGTCAGTGCTCTTAGTGCTATTGATAGATATGCAAGTGGTGGAAATCTTTTAAGAAGTTTTAATAATTGTACACAGCTTATTGAGTTAGGTGTAAGTAAGGATACAAAGATTAGTAAGAGAATGTTTAGTACACTTTTTGAACGTTTGGAAGATGAGTTTACTAAGTTAGGTTATAATGAGGGGCTGGTTCTTTTACATGATATTGCAGCAAAGGATAATATTAGTAAGCATGATATAGAACTTTTACATTTAACTTATTTAAAGTTGTTTGAGAATAATTTAGGTTATGATGAGTTTTTGAGATTATTATATTTTGTTAGAAGAAGTCAGTTTGTTTATGGAGCAGATTATGAACTAGATTTTGAAGATATTGTACATGTTGCAAGGAGAAGAGAAACTAGGGCTAATTTTATTGCATATGTTCTATTTAAGGATAGAGGCGAGTATAGGAGTGTTACTAGTTTAAGGGAGTTTAAAACAATACCTAAAGGGACAAGAGATAAACTTCAGTATGATAAAGAGAGACTAGAGCTTGTTAAAACTTTACGACGAATTAATGAAGGAAGTAATAAGTAGTATTATTTCTTTTTTTTGGACCATAATAATAGTGGGAGTTGATAATATGGAAAAAGTACCTAGTATGATAAGTACAAAAGATTTAGATTATTTAACAGATATTTTTAATTGGAATTATGGAGCTTTTAAGTCAGTAATTAATACGGAAAGCGAATTTACTGATAAAGCACTTAGTAAGTGTGCGAGAAAGGTATCAGATTTATTTATGAATAATATGGATACGGTATTAGATATTTTAGGTGGTGAGGATAATGAGTAAGGAAGTTAAGAATAGTAAGACTGAAGTACCATGTGGTATTTGTATGAATGATAAAGATTATATGAATAGTATTCTTTCTAGTTTGAAAGAGATGAGTAAGAATTATGTTGTGGCTTTAACGGAATCTAGTAATGAGGTTTTGTATAAGAAGTTAAAGAAAGATTTTGATAAGATAATTGATGCTCAGCGTGCTGTTTATGAAGTTATGTTTGAAAATGGATGGTATGTTTTAGAAGAAGCAGATAAAAGTAAGATTAAAGAGAAGTATAATATGCTTTGTACTGAGTTATCTGATTTAGAGGAAGAAGAGTAATTTCTTCTTTTTTTGTGTTTGAATTTTTTGAGAGTAATGGTATAATATAGTTGTTTGCTGAAATAGCTCAATAGGTAGAGCAACGCCCTCGTAACGCGTAGGTTGTAGGTTCAAGTCCTATTTTCAGCACCATAAGAACGAATGAAATCCTTTTATTAGGATTTTTTTGTTATATTTTTGAGTAATTAAGATTTATTTTTAGAGTGTTAATTTAATTGTAATTTTTTTATAAATTTTTTTAAATCATATGGTACAATATAGTTAGATATAAAATAGTATTATATGGAGGTGTTATGAAAAGAAAGATACTTACTATTTTGATGGGTTTTTTGGTTGTTTTAGGATTAACTGGGTGCGGTAATGTGTTAAAGAAAGATAATTTTAAAATTAGAGAAGCAGAAACTAAAAGTGTTAAGTATACTGATTTTGACAATGGTCTTATAAAGCTTAAAGTTCCTGAAGGCTGGAAGGTTGATATACTAGGAGATTATATTCATTATATAGTTAAAGCATATAATCCAGAAAAACCTATTTATCAATTTTATTTTAATTTAAAAGTTGAAGGATTTAATAAGAGTGAAGATTCAAAGTCTTGGTACCAAAGATTTTATCCAGATAGTCCATTTGCTAAAACTTCAGTTATAACAAGTAAAGATACAGAAGGTTATTTTAAGATATTTAATGATATGGGTAAACTTAATAATACATCTGCTTTTACATTTCCAGAACTTAATGATTTTACAGTTACTGAAAACTTAGGTAAGGGTTTAGTTGGTGGAGATATACTTAGAGCAACATTTAAAGATGCTAGTGGTACAGAGGGAGATGGAATATTTACGGCTTATGTTTATGATGCTGGTGCTTATTATGTGACTGAGAATATTATGTCTGGTAAAAGAATTGATAATTATCCACTTTCTGTGTATGATACAATATTTATAACTGCGCCAAAAGATGAGTTTGTTAACTGGGAGGAAGTATTAAATACAGTTGCTGGTTCATTAGAGTTTACAGATACATTCTTAAATGGATTTAATCAACAACAAGATGCAGTAATGAAGAATTTTCAAAGTGTAAGAAATATTTGTAATCAGATTAGTGATGGAATAATGGATTCTTGGAATAAGAGAAGTGCTAGTTTTGATATTATGAGTCAGAAACAAAGTGATGTAACACTTGGTTATGAAAGAGTTTATGATACAGAAACAAATGAAGTTTATAAGGCTTATAATGGATTTACAGATGATTATGATGGTGAAAGATATAAATCAATAAGTGATAATATGTATACTAAGGGGATTAGTGGTTATATTGAAAAAGATTAAGAACTTGAATAGAGTTCTTTTTTGATGTTATAATACACTTATAGGAGGTTTATATGGAAAATAAAGGTTATTTTAGTATAAGTGAAGATTTAATATCAAATGGAACTGAGGTATATGTTTTTCATGGTTCTAGTAATAATCATGTAGAGGGATTTGAAGATGGTGCTTATATTAAAGGTACTATAGTAGGTCATAGGGTATCTGAAAATTTATCTGTAGGTGGTTATGATGGACCTATGTGGTGTGAGTATATTTATTCTATTGTTGGTGAAAATGGAAGAACTTATGAAGCAACATACGGAAGTGCTTTAGTAGGTAGTTTCTTTATTAGAACTCAGAAGGATTTTGTAAAGTATTTAACTGCTGAAATTAGGGAAAATATGATTCGTGTTGCTGAGTTAAATAAAGAAAGTAGAGATCTTAGTATAATTTTAAAATCTGTTTTAACTGATAAGATGAAGAGTGGAGATGGAAATGATTCTTATGTACCAACTAATGATAGTGAGATTATTGCTGCTCTTGTATCTATTTTTAAAAGTGATGCGAGTAAGACAAATGATGTTCTAGATATGTATGGAGATTCAGGGATATCTAGTGATACACCTAAAGGATTAAGATAAATATTAAGCGGACTTTATGTCTGCTTTTTATGTTATAATATTTATTGTTAGATGGTGAGTATTATGAATAAAGATGAAGTTTATAATTTTATTAAGGGTAAGGGAATCTGGCACGAGATAACTAATCATAAGGCAGTTTATTCGATGGATGATTTAAAGGATGTAGTTCTTCCGTATCCAGAAGGTAATGCTAAGAATTTATTTGTGCGTGATGATAAGAAGAGAAATTATTATTTAATTATGGTTAGGGAAGAAAAACGTGTTAATTTGTCTTTATTTAGAAAAGAGTTTAATACTAGGCCTTTAACTTTTGCTTCTAGTGAGGATTTAGAAAGAATTCTCGGTCTTTTTCCAGGAGCGGTAAGTCCTTTGGGAATACTTAATGATAATGAAAAGCAAGTTAAGTTTTATTTAGATGATGATTTTCATGATGAAGATATTATTGGAATGCATCCGAATGATAATACAGCTACTTTGTGGCTTAAAGTCAAAGATTTAAAGGATATTATTAAAGAGCATGGTAATGAGGTTTATGAGGTTAAGTTATGATTTTATTTGCAAGTGGTAGAACTGATATACCGGCTTTTTATTCTAATTGGTTTATAAATAGGGTTAAGGCTGGTTTTGTTGATGTGAGAAATCCTTTTAATCAAAAACTTGTCAGTAGAATTAATTTTAGGGATGTGGATTTGATTATGTTTTGTAGTAAGAATCCATTACCAATGGTTGATAAGTTAGATATATTAAAGGTACCTATTTTATTTCATGTTACTATAACTCCTTATGGTAAAGATGTAGAGCCTAATATTCCAGATAAGAGATTGATTATTGAAGGGATAAAGAAGTTATCTTTAGTTCTTGGTATAGATAACGTGGTGGTGAGGTATGATCCAATATTTTTAAGTGATAAGTATAATGTTGATTATCATATTAGAGCTTTTGATAAGTTGTGTAAAAATCTTAATGGTTATGTTAATAAGATAATTGTCTCTTTTATGGATGAATATAAGAATGTTAGAAGTAATAAAAATATTTTAAAATATAGAGCATTTACTAGGGAAGATTATAAAAAAATAGGTGAAACTTTTAGTAAGAGTGCTATGGATAATGGGATGAGTGTACAGACGTGCTTTGAGGATAATGATTTAACTCAGTATGGTTTTGTTAAGGGTGAGTGTTTGTCTCATGAGCTTGCTTATATTTTAACCGGTAAGAAGTTTAAAAGTAGTAATGTAAGAAAAGAGAAGAAGTGTGAATGCGTACAGATGGTTGATATTGGTGAATATAATTCATGCATGCATATGTGTAAGTATTGTTATGCTAATTATGATGAGAAAGCAGTTAGTAGTAATTTTGAGAGGCATGATGATAATTCTTCTTTACTTATTGGTAGTATTCAAAGTGATGATGTGATAAAGGTTAGAAAAAAGTGAAAATTATGTTATACTTTTGATAGGAGGATATATGAGAAAATTAGAAGTAAATCGTATTTATAAACATTTTAAGGGAGATTATTATATTGTTCTTGGAACAGGAATTAACTCAGAAACTTTAGAGGAGTATGTTATTTATAGGGCTTTATATGGTGAAGGTAAAGTTTATTTAAGAGAGATTAATAATTTTTTAAGTGAAGTTGATCATGAGAAGTACCCTAATGTTAAGCAGAAGTACCGTTTAGAGTTACAAGAAATTGAGAGTGTTAGGAAATGATTTTATATCATGTTGATAGAAGTGGCCATTTAGCGACGGGAATGAAGATTGATCTTGTTAAGAATTTTGAAAAGTTAGTTCCTGAGTATTATTTTGAAGGTTTATCTAGCCATGGAGTTCATTATTATTTAGGTGATTTTAAAAGTAAAGATGATACTTTAGAAGCCATTTTTGAGTATGAGAGAAGATTGCACTATAGTGATAGGTTTTCTAGATTAACTTCTTTTTATGCATCTGATGCTAATGGTGTTCTTCGAGCAATTGAGAAGAGAAATCTCGATGAAGTATTTTATAAGATTTATGAGATTGAAGTTAGTGATGATTGTTATCAGAAGTATGTTATGAACTTAGTTAGAGGCTGGAATATGGAAAGCACTATTTATTATGCTAAGTGTTATTGGGAAAATAAGAAGGATGAGATTTTTAAAGCTGATGAAGAACCTGTATATGAATATTTGGTAAAGTTACCTGTTGTGATAGGTAAAGAAGTTACTAAGAAGGAACTAGAGTTGATTGTTTCAGTAAAATAGAATGAGGATTTAATGAATTCTCATTTTTTAGTATTTTTACAAATTTACTGATAAATGTAAAAAATAAGTAGATTTGTCAAAGAGATTATAAAAAAAATATGAGTATTAGTTCTCATATTTTTTATATTCTTTTAAGAAGAAGTCATCGGTCATACCTGCGATGTAGTCGATAGCAATTCTTTCTGGGGTGTTTCGTCTATATTTTTCATTTTTGTTTTTTATAAATATTTTGTAGATGTTACTATCTGTGTTGTTGTCTTTAATGTCTTTTAGTAGATGGTTAAATAGGCTTTCAAACATGTTTTCATATTCAGCTAGTTCTTCTTTGGTGTTGGCTTTTGAGTAGATGTTTTCGTAGTTGAATTTTTTTAGTTTTTTTAGTGCTTCGAAAACGTTATCGCTCATTTTAAGATAAGGTTTGTCTATACTATTATTTATGATATCCATTATTAATGTGTTTACTATTTCTTTGTTGGTTGAACCAATAATGTCAGTTATTTCTTTTGGTAGGTCTTCTTTTTTTATTAGATTAAGACGTTCAGCGTCTTCAATATCTCTTCCTAGATAGGCGATGATGTCGCTTATTCTAACTACACATCCTTCTAAAGTGTTTGGGATAAGTGTTTTGGTGTATCCTTCAATTTTATAACAATTTTCATAGTCTTGTAAAAATTCATCAGTTGTTTTCTTTTTGGGATGGTATTCTTTTAGTTCAAGTTCTCCATTATGGCATAGGATAGCATCTAGTGTTTGAATAGATAGGTTGATGCCTTCGCCGTCATTTTCAATATCCATTAGTTCTCTTACACTTTGAACGTTGTGGTTAAAGTATCCTTCATTATGTTTAAGACTAATTTTATTTAATATTCTTTCTCCTTCGTGACCAAATGGGACGTGTCCTAAGTCATGACCTAGAGCAGCTGCTTCAATTAAATCTTCGTTTAGTGATAGTGCTCTACCGATGGTGCGAGCTATTTTAGAGACTAATTGTACGTGAACCATTCTTTTGGAAATGTTGTCATTGTCTTTTAGAGAGAAGACTTGAGTTTTGTCCATATATCTTGTGTAAGATGTACTATGGATAATACGATCTATATCTCTAAAGAAGTTTGGTCTGATGTCTTCTTCTATTGGTATTAGTCTTATTGATTCTTTGTCTTTTGTAGCATAGGGACTATAGAATTTTTCTCTTAATAGCATTCTTTCTTTTATATTCATGCTTCCTCCTTAAATACGTATTTATAATAGTTTGTTTCTAAGATATTTTTTGATATTACGAATTTGTTATAGACGATTGTGCTTATTTTATCAACATAGTTGTCTGGTAATTCTTCGTCAGTTGTTTTGGTAAATTTATTGGTGCTCGCATCATAGAAGCCTTTTTCAGTTATCCATGAACGATCATTTAAGATAACTAGTCCATCAGCGTTTGATAGGATGTCTCTACCCATTAGAAGTCTTGAGTCAAATTTAACTCCAAATAGGTTTAAAACTGTAGGAAGGATGTCTAGGCTTTCAGCTAGTTTATCTACTTTAATTGGTTCTTTAATGTCTGATGACCAAATAATTAAATTGTTTTTGTGAATATCAAATTTTGGATTGGTAAGTGGGGTAACTTCATTAATTTCATCATTTGTTAGGCCATATGGATAGTGGTCTGCAGATAGGACAATTACAGTTTTATCTAGTAGATTATTTTCTTCTAGTTTGGTTAGTAGTTTCTCTAGAGCACGATCAAGCTCAATTTGAGTTGCTTTGTAAGCTTTTACGGCAGTACTGTAGTTAGTATTTTCAACTAGGGATTTGTTTTTAGCAGCCATATTATTTCCATAGAAATTATATTCTAGGTGTCCTGATATTGTCATGTAGTAGGTTACAAATTTTTCTTCATCTTTGTACATATCAAATGTTGCGTCAATCATTTCTATATCACTTTGAGGCCATTTTTTACAGTTCATTAGTTTTTGAAGACCATTACCACATGCCATATAGGTGTATCCCATGTTTGGATGTGATAGGTTACGATCATAATATTTATATTGTCCATCATGAAAAGCGTATGCTGAGTATCCTAGTTTTTTAAAGACGTTTCCATAGACGTAAGGCAGATAATTTTTACTTGATTTATAGAAGGACCAGACACTTTCTTTAGGTAGGAGACTTGTTAAAGTAACATATTCTCCATCGGATGTACTAACATAATAAATAGGTGAGTACATATTGGTAAAGTTAAATCCTTCATGAACTAGTTTGTATAGAGTTGGTGTTAAGTCTTTATCTACAGCAAGAGGTGAAAAGGCTTCGGCAGTTATAGCAATTAGATTTTTGCCTTCAAACATACTAGTGTATTTGTTTTTTTCGGTAGCTTCTTGACTATTCATGTATAGATGAATATTTTTGATTTCTTCGTTTGTTTCTGATTCTGCTAGAGCAGCAAAGTCAATGTCTTCTTTATTGTATTCAATATTTTTGCTGGCGGGTTTTTCTTCTTCGGTTGTGTCCTCAGTGAAAACGTCGATTGTTTTTTCTTCAAAGTGAATGATTCTTTCTAAATCAATGCGCATTGTTGTTAGAATGCCAAAGATTTTTGCAGATTGATTAGGTGCGTGTTTATAATAATATAAGTTTTTAGCAGAATAAATGTCTTTCTTGTCAATGTTTAAAGTAAGAGTGCAGATTGTAAATAGCCCTATAAATATTAGGGTTTTGATAAGAGTGTTTTTGTAGTTAGAATCATCTGTTTCAATATATTTATTAAATACTAGTAGTAAGATTGCGGGGATTAGTAATAAAAGAACACATGGAATATTTTTGATAATAACAGAGATGATTGCACCCATGAAGCCAAATACTTGTCCACCATGAATTACTGAGTAGATACTTATAATGTTTCCATAGAATTTAAAGTTTATTACTTGGGCGATAAATAAAATACTTAGGAAAACGTTTATAGAGATAAATAACCATTTATTTATTTTTTTATTAAAGAGACTAGTTATTAGGTCATTAAATATACCGAATAGAATGGTAAATAGGGTTAAAAATAAAAATTCTTTAGCTGTGAAAGATTTAAATATAAATAAGTGATATATTAGTTCTAAATAATAAATATAGATAATTGATAATATTGTTCTTTTGTAATTCATGATACTGCACCTTCCTTTGATATTATACCATGAGATTAATAAATAATTGCTACTTAATTGAGAATAATGTATAATTAGTGTGGTGATTGTATGAACTTTGAACTTAATAGAAATCAATTAAAGATGATAGCTATATTTGCGATGCTGTTTGATCATGCATTATGGGTGCTATATCCGGGATATGATAATGGTGTAGGTATTTTACTTTTACATGCGATAGGTAGGCTTGCAGCACCTATATTTTGTTTTTTTATAACAGAGGGGTATATTTATACAAGAAATGTTAAGAAGTATGCATTAAGGTTGTTTTTGTTTAGTATAGTTTCACATTTTGCTTATTGTTTTGCGTTTGGGATTAATTATATTCCATTTGCTAGGGGGTCAATATTTAATCAGACAAGTGTTATGTGGTCTTTACTTTTAGGGCTTGTGTCAATAATGATATATGATTCTAAGATGAAGGGTATATATAAGTTTTTGCTTATATGTTTAGTCTGCATACTAGCATTTCCAGCGGATTGGAGTATGATAGGTACACTTATGGTATTATATGGATATATTAACAAGGATAATTTTAATAAGAGAATGTTTGTTATTCCATTTTTTACTTTCTTTTATGCTTTAGTGTTTGCAATATTTTTAGATCCAGCGTATGGTATTTTACAGATGTGCACAATTTTTACGATTCCACTTCTTAAAAGATATAATAATAAACCAGGTAATTGTAAATGGATGAAGTGGCTTTTCTATATTATATATCCAGCACATTTAATTATTTGTGGTGTTATTAGATTAGTACTTCATGGGAATATTCCAGTTATTGGGTAGGGCATTAGTTGTGCCTTTTTTTTATATTTTGAATAAATTATAAGTGAGTAAGGGGGATTTATGAAAAAAAAGATATTGTGTTTGGCAGTATTTGTTACAGTTTTATTTTTAGTGATTTTTATGAATAGGCATGATAAAGTGAGAGATGATTTAAATGTGGTTAAGGTTGCGGAAGTTACTCATAGTGCTTTTTATACACCATTTTATGTAGCAATAGAAAAAGGTTATTTTGAAGATGAAGGTATAAAGATAGATTTAATTCTTACTAGTGGAGCAAATAATGTTACTGCTGCAGTTATATCAGGGGATGTTCATGTAGGTTTCTGCGGGCCAGAAGCGACTATGTATGTTTATGATAATGGAGAGAAGGATTATTTAGTTTCTTTTGCTGGGCTTACTAAAAGAGATGGGCAGTTTATTGTTTCTAGAAAAAAGATAGATAATTTTACATTAGATAGTTTAAAAGGAAAGGAAATACTTGCTGGTAGACGTGGGGGAATGCCGATAGTAAACTTTTATAATGCTTTAGAAAAGGAAAATATTACTGGTGTTAATGTTAATGATTCAGTTGATTTTGCTAATTTAACTAGTGCATTTGTTGGTGGTACGGGAGACTTTGTTAATTTATTTGAACCTAATGCGACTAAGTTAGAGAAGATGGGTTATGGTTATGTTTATGATAGTGTTGGTAAGTACTCTGGTGAGGTACCATACACAGCATTTAATGCTAAGAGAAGTTATGTAAGTGCAAATAAAGATATTATAGATGGTTTTAGAAAAGCTATTGATAAGGGGCTTGTTTATACTTTTAATAATGATGCAGAAGTAATTGCTAAGGATATTTTAAGTCAGTTTCCAGATACTTCACTAGAAGATTTAACTAGTATAATTAATAGATATAAAAGAGCAGATAGTTTTCTTAATAGTTCTTTTATAAGTGAGAAGTCTTATGATAATTTAACAGATATGTTAATTAAGAATAAGATGATTAGTGAAAGGTTACCTTATAGTACTTTGATTGTAAATGAATGATGTTTTAAAACTAGTTAATGTAGAAAAGAGTTTTAATACTTTATCTGGTGAAGTGGAAGCAGTAGGTGATGTATCTTTTGATGTTCATGATGGGGAAATTATTGGAATTGTTGGTTCTAGTGGGTGTGGCAAGAGTACGCTTTTAAATATTATTGCTGGGTTAGATAAGGAAACTGGCGGTAAGGTTATAAGATATAATAGTAATTATGGTTATATGCTGCAAAGTGATGCGCTTCTTCCATATAAAAATGTACTTGATAATGCAACGCTTGGTTTAAGGCTTAAAAAGATGCTAAATGAGGAAACAGTTAATTATACAAAAGGATTGCTTAATCAGTTTGGTTTAGATAAGTTTTTAGAAAAGATGCCGTCAGAACTTTCTGGTGGTATGAGACAAAGGGTTGCTCTTGCTAGGACTCTTGCGATAAAACCTAATTTGGTACTACTTGATGAGCCACTTTCGGCACTTGATTATGTAACAAGGCTTACTATTACGGACGATATATATAAGATATTAAAGGAACTTAAGGTTACTACTATTTTAATAAGTCATGATATTGCAGAGTGTGTTTCATTTTGCGATAGGGTTATAGTTCTTTCTAAAAGGCCTGCTAAAGTAAAAAATATATATGAGATTAATCTTTTGGGTGATACTCCTTCTGAAAAGCGAAAAGCAAATAATTTTTATGATTATTATGATAAGATATGGGGTGATTTAGATAAAGATATCTCTTAGACAAAAAAGATTTTTAAAAAGAAGAAAGTTAGAATCTTTTAGTGTTATTTTCTTACAAGTGTTTATTTTGATATTATTTTTAGGGTTATGGCAGATACTTAGTGATAAGGGAGTAATAAATAGTTTTATTTTCTCTAGTCCATATAAAGTAATGATGTCGATTAAAGGGCTACTTGTTAGTGGAGAACTTTATATTCATGTACTAACTACTTTAAAGGAGATTATGCTTAGTTTTACGATAGGTTCTTTATTAGGTTTTGTTTTAGCAGTAATATTTTATTTAATTCCTTTTTTGAAGAGGGTAATGGATCCATATCTTACGCTTTTAAATAGTTTACCTAAAGTATCTTTGGGGCCAATATTAATTATTTGGTTAGGTGCTAATATGAAGTCTATTGTAGTTATGAGTTTACTTATTAATGTTATTGTAACGCTTGTTACGATTTATAATGGACTGATTACAACGGATGCTTATAAGATAAAGATGTTTAAAAGTTTTGGAGCAAGTACTTATCAGATTATGACTAAGTTAGTGATTGCTAGTAATAAAAAGACAATCTTTTCTAGTTTGAAGCTTAATATTTCGATGAGTTTAATTGGCGTTATTATGGGAGAGTTTTTGGTAAGTAAAGCGGGTATAGGTTATTTAATTTTATATGGAACTCAGGTATTTAATTTAACACTTGTAATGGCAGGAATTGTGATTATTATGATTATTTCATTTGTTTTGTATGAAGTGTTAGATATTCTTGAGAAGAAATGTTAAGGGCTTTAGGGCTCTTTTTAAGTTGCTAAGAATATTTATTTTTTATATAATCTTTATAAGGTAGGAGGATTATGAAAAGGAAAGTATTTTTGTTATTGATTGTTGTTTTGATGGTCATAGGTTGCGGTAAGAATGAAGAAGATAAAGTAAACTTAAATAGTTTAAAAGAAGAGGTAATGTATAATAAAAAGGTAGATGATGATAGTTATTATAAGAAGATAAGTGGTGATGTTATTAATGATGGTACTTTATTTTCAGAAATGGCATTTATTACGGGGCATGAGGCTTATATATTTGATCCGTCTAGTTTAAGAGAAGGTAATTTTAAATATAAGAAGGTATTTGATATTCCAGAAGAAGTAAAAGTGCTTAGTATGGATATTCCTTATGGAGCAGATATTTCTTTTTATTCAGATAATAATAAGAAGTATACTTTTAGGGATAGTAATTACGATAGAAATGTAGAAAACACTTATGATTATTATGATAATGCGATATATAGTTCTAGTGATTATGTAGTTCATGATTATAGTGATTATTTTAAGGTACCAATTAGTTATGATTTGATGGGTAATTTGTTTTATGCTAAGGATAATGTTTTGTATAAGAAGAATTATGGTTATTATGATTTTATTAAGAAGATAAATGTTGATGATAGTATTAGTAAGATTGATGGTAATTACGAAGGAGAGAAAATACTAAAAATTTATAATCAGAGAATTGTTAAAACAGATAAGGCTTTTTATGAAGTTGTAGAGTATTATAAAGGTGGTGTTCTTAGTACGACTACTTTAAAGATGAATTTATTAAGTAAATATTATGATGAAGTATTAACGCTTACTTATGAATATGTAATACTTAAAGATTATACGATAATACCAATTAATGATACTTTAGTGAATAATCATGGTAAGGAGTATAATGCAAACTTTTATTTAAAGAAGTATGAAAATGATTTAGATACGTTTGAAGAGTGAGAATAAAAGTCTTGTAAAATGGTAGGCATGTTATTTACAAGTTAGAAAAATTCTGCTATAATTTCTTTAGAATAGGAAGGGTTGTACGATGATAAACTTGATAAATGAAATAAATAGTAAGTTAAAAGCAATTATTAGTGAGTTGGAAACTAAGAAAAGTGATTCTGAGAAGGCTTTGGATGATGTTAAGTCTAAGATTGATAAGAAAATAGATGAAGCTAAAGGATATAAGAATGATGTTGATAATGCTAAGGAGAAAATTAAGTCTTTAGAAGAAGAAATTAAAGCACTTGAAGTAGATTTAACTGATTTAAACGAAAGATTTGGTAAGAAAGATTTAAATGCGATTGTTGAGGCTGGTAATAAAGAGATTAATGCTAAGATGATTGCTAAACAAAATGAGATTACTAAGTATCGTGAAAAGATTGGTGAACTTACTGAGAAAGCAAGAGCTATTAAAGACTTACTAATTAATTTAAAGAAGGATAAAGAGATTAAGACTGATAGATTAAATAATTATTCTAAGGCATTAGAGTACTATTCTAAAGAGTTAAATCGTATTGTTGATTTTGCGTCTGAAAACCCAGAGAACTTAATATTTGAACCTACTTTTGAGGTTAAGAAGTATGATGATGTTAATTTGGATAGTCCAGTGTTTGATGAGATAAGTAAGATGGATGAACCAGAAGAAGAGGCTACTGTTAGTGATAATTCAGTAAGCGATGAGAAAGTTTTAGAGGAGCCTTCAAGTGATTATCAGAAGATTGATTTTAAAGCTTTAAATGATTCTATAGATAATGAGTATGCTAGTATTTTTGGTACGGGTTTAGATGAAGAGGAATCTAAGGAAAGTGAAAAGGAACCAGAGGTAAAAGAGGAAGAAAAGAAAACAGAGCCTGTAGTAGAGAATGTTAAGACTGAAGTAAATGCTGGTGTTAAGCCTGAAACTGTAAATATTTTTGAGCCTAGTACTAATGTGTTTGATGGAGGCTTTAGTTTTGAAGGGTTAAGTGAAGCTGATTTAAATGCTGAGCCTGAGGCACCTCTTGATGATAAGAAGGATGAAGTTAAAGATAATAGTTTAAGTTTTGAACCTGTTACTCCTTCTAATGATGAAACTGAAGAACTTGCTAATTTATTTACTGAGAATGGTGTTGATTATCATAAGTTTACAGCTACTGATCAAGATAGATTAAAGAGTAATTATAATAAAGAGATGTATAAGAAAGTATTTGA
Organism: uncultured Bacilli bacterium; assembly: GCA_934098515.1. Lineage (GTDB taxonomy): Bacteria > Bacillota_I > Bacilli_A > RF39 > UBA660 > CAG-533. The sequence continues at coordinate 22,788 of CAKOOK010000003.1, read as the reverse complement.
TGTACTTAAGAGAAATAATATTAAGTTAGATGCTATTTATGATTCAGCAGATTTATTTACGACAAGTACACCAGCTGAGATAGAGCATGTAATTAGTAAACTTTTACTTGCTGGACAAACTACTAGTAATATAAGTTATGTATTATCAGCACTTCCACTTATTAATAGTTTTGATTTAAATGAAGTTATAAAGAGTTATGGACCTAAGGTTAGTGAAGCAAATATTACTGATTTAATTGTTAAAGCTAAGCATTTGAATGATTTAGGAGGTAATAGATAATGAATTATTTAAAAGATTTAGGATTAACTGATGATGATATTACAATGATTAATGGTTCTAGTGAAGCAAGTGTTATTGAGAAACTTAAATTGTTTCCATCATTAGTTAAAGAAAATTATGCTTATTTGAAAGGTATTGGAATTAAGAATTATAAAGAGGTGTTTATGGGACATACTCATATGTTCTTTATAAATCCAGATAGATTTAGAGCAATCTTTGAAAAGTATGATCATGCTGATTTGATTAGATGCTTAGAGAAGAATGCAGCAGTTATTGAAAAGTTATAGGATGGCATGCTTAAAGTGCTATCTTTTTTTATATGGTAATTACAGATTTTAAAAGTCTGCAAACCAGCATAATTAAAGGGCTTGCATGTGTTTGATGTTTATGATAATATACCTACTCGAAGAGTACTATGTTAGGCTTCTCCCGTCTTAAAAAGAAGGGAGTGATGTATATGAAAAAATTAAAATCTATTTTAGATAATTTAATTATCATAATCGTCCTTTTAATTATTTTAAAGGTAATTGTTATTATTTTTAGATAAAATAAAAGAAGCTACTAACATTACCTGTTAAGTAGCTTCAAAAGAAAACAATCTGGAGAAGCCTAACTTTCAGGGGTTAGTGCTCTTCCTTAAATTAATTATACTACATTAAAGCTAATTTATACAAGTTTTTTTGCTTGAAATAAATATTTTCATTTGATATACTATGTTTGTTAGTGATGAAGAGATTTACGACCTTGGAGCTAAAGCGTGAGATCGCGATAAGATTAAGAGAGCATGTAATCATGAATTAAGGTGGTACCGCGGATTTTATTCGTCCTTTAGTTTATGATTTTTTTTGTGGAGGAATATATGATTAAGAGAATTATATTTGATGTAGATAATACCCTTTTAGATACATATAAAGATTGTATAAGTGCTTATACAGAGTTTTTAAAAGATTATCCTAATATTAAGCCTAAGATGTTTTATGATGTTATTGGAGAATTTGAGTTAAAGGGTATTGGATTTGATAAAGATGAACTTTCTAAATATATTAGTGATAGATTAAAGATTATGTTTAGTAAAGATGATTTAAATAGATGTTTAGATATTTATGCAGGATATTCAACTTTATTAAATGATGATACTAGTGATGTTCTTGATTATTTAAGTAAGAAGTATACTTTAGTAGTACTTACTAATTGGTATACTGCTGCTCAAAAGGGGAGATTACGATACCACTGCTTAGATAAATATTTTAAGAATATATATGGGTGTGAATATGGAATTAAACCTAATAAAGAGTTTTTTGATTTAGCTAGAGAAAATGATAATTATGATGAATGTGTAATGGTTGGTGATAGTTTATCTAGTGATATTAGTCCAGCTAAAGCACTTGGAATGAAAACTATTTATATAAGTAAAGATAATGAAAATACTGATAGTACAATAAATAATATAAAGAAATTAAAAGATATATTATAGGAGGAGATATTATGAATTTATTTGAAGATTTAAAATGGAGAGGACTTGTTAAAGATGTTAGTAGTCCAGATATTGAGAAGTTATTAAATGGAGAACCAATTAGTTTTTACTGGGGAACAGATCCAACTGCAGATAGTTTGCATTTAGGACATTACTCATCACTTGTTACTGCGAAAAGACTTGCTAAAGCAGGTCATCATCCAATTTTACTTATTGGTGGAGCTACAGGACTTATTGGAGATCCTAGACCAACTGCTGAAAGAGAAATTATTAGTAAAGAGACTCTTAATAAAAACTTAGAAGGTATTTCTAAACAAGTTAGTGCTTTATTTGATGGCAAGGCAGAATTAGTTAATAATTATGATTGGTTTAAAGGTTATGAATTTTTAGATTTCTTAAGAGATGTTGGTAAGTATATTAATGTTAATTATATGCTAGATAAAGATATTATTAGAAGAAGATTAGAGACAGGTATTACTTATGCAGAGTTTTCTTATACTTTAATTCAAGGTTATGATTTCTTAAGATTATTTGAAGATAAGAATTGTGTACTTCAAGCAGAAGGTTCTGATCAGTGGGGTAATATTACAACTGGTATTGATTTAATTAGGAAGATTACTGGTAAGGAAGCTTATGGGTTTACGATGCCACTTGTTCTTGATAAGACTGGTAAGAAGTTTGGTAAGAGTGAAGGTAATGCTCTATGGTTAGATAAAAGTAAGACTTCCAGTTATGAGTTATATCAGTACTTAGTTAATGTGGATGATTCACTGGTTATTGATTATTTAAAGATATTTACTTTCTTAAGTAGAGAGGAAATTCTAGAATATGAAAGAAAGAATAATGAGCATCCAGAAGCAAGAGAAGCTCATATTGCTTTAGCTAGAGAGATTATTACTGATATTCATGGTAAGGATGAGTATTTAAAAGCTAAAAAGATTAGTGATTGTTTATTTAAAGGTGATATTACACTTTTAGGTGAAGATGAATTAGAAGATGCCTTTAAGGGAGCTCCTTCATTTGATGTGAACATTGGTGATAAGGTTATTGATATGTTAATAAATGCTAATATATGTTCTAGCAAAAGAGAAGCAAGAGAGTTTATAAGTGCAGGAAGTATTAGTATTAATGGTGAAAAAGTTAGTGATGAAGGTGAAGTAATTACTAGCGATAAGTTATTGTATAATAAATATTTAATAGTACGTAAGGGTAAGAAGAAATACTATATTGGTAAGTAATCTTACTCTTTTCTTATGTTTACAAAAGGGGAATTTGTTGTTATAATTTTTGTATAGAATAGGAAGATGAGTATGGATGAGATATTATTAGATGGTGTGATAGAGGTTAATGGTGAGAAGTTACATGTTCTATTTATATTCGAGAATAATAATAAAAGGTATATTGTATATGTTTTAGAAAATGGGGATATTTCTGCTTCTATACTTAGTGATGATGTAACACTTCTTCCTATAACGACTGATGAAGAATGGGATATGGTTGATGCAGAGTTAGAAAAAAGGGATGACTTATGGACAAAATAGTTGTTTGTTGTGAAAGAAATAGATTAACGACTAAGTATTATAATAATTATTCTGATAGTTCTTATAGTAATATCTTTTTTGGTGATGAAGCGAAGAAGTTTTTAGATGAAGTAGAAAGAAGAAATGCTACTGATGCTAGAATTAGTAAAGATGGAAAGGTTATAAGGATTGTTTATCCTGATAGAGTTATTTTTATTAAGGATTATAAGCAGGTATTTGAGAGAGTAGATGCTAGAAGCAAAGTAGATAAGTATAATGCTAGTAGAGCAAGTAAGTATATGAATGGTAGTAGGAAAGCTAAGAGAGTATCTAAGACTGGAGCTATTACTAAGGGACTTATGGTTCTTCTTATTATGGTATCTGTTTTAAGTGTTAGTCATAAGATTAAAGACTTTGATGATCCTTTTACACCTAGTGCAAATGCGACATGGATGAGTGATGTTAGTCAAGAGAGTATAGAAAAGTATTTAAATGAGGAGCAACCGGATATTGAAGAAAAAGATCCAGGGTATGATAAACTTTTATTAGATACGCAGATGATAAGTTTAAATGATATCGAGGAAGCAGAGAAGAAGGAACTAACAAATGGAGAGTTACTTGCTCAGTTAGTTGAAGAGAAAGATACTATTTATCAAAATTTTAATATTGATTTTAGTGATAGAACTAGTGTTGAGAAGGCAGTAAGTGCGAAGAATAATTATTATAGTTTAGTTAGTAAGTATGCTAAGACTTATGGTATTGATAAAGATTTGATGATGGCGATTGGAACGCAAGAAAAGGGAGTACATAGTACTGAGATTGATCCTGGTGGTGGAGTAGGTCTTATGCAAATGCAATATCAGGTTTGGGTAAATCAGGATGTTAAAGCATATAACTTTGATACAAATTCTTGGGAATCTTTTCATGTTACTGATAGTAATATTAGAGAACTTGATACTAATATAAAGATTGCTTGTATGTATTTTCAGAATTGTTTGGTTAATATGGATTATAATGTACCTGCGGCACTTTGTGCATATAATTGGGGAATGACGAGTACTAGGAATAAGTTAAGTGAGTTTTCGCAGGATAGAGGCTTATCTTTAAATGAGGTGTTAGAAGCAAATGATACTTCATGGATTAATTTATTTAATGTTAATGGGGATACTTCACTTGCATATCCTAAGATGGTACTTTCTTATTATGATTCTAGTAAACCAATAGAGAATGAAAAGATAGATGAAAATGGTAACGATATTGTGGTTAAGACTACTGTAACTAGTCCTTTAATTAAGAGTAAGTAGGCAAAATATGTAGTGCAGATGGTTTTGCTAGTGGATTTGGTGCTACTTATATTGTTGATTAGGATAGGCTCTAACTTTTAGTTAGGGCTTTTTTTTCTTTTAAGATAATGTTATAATTTAGTGAGAATAGGGCTGGTGTTATGAAGAATAAGAGTGGGTTTATTGCTACTAGTTTGATTTATACTTTTTTTCTTGCTTTTATTGCTATTTTGACGGCTCTTTTGAGTAATTATATTGCGAATAAGACTATTTTGGATAGGTATAATAGTGATACTCAGTCTAAGCTTAATGGTGGTATTGGTAAGATAAGTTTGTATGTTTCTTATGCTAGTGTTGATGGAGGTAAGACGATTACTAATTTGGTACGTAATGGTAATTTTAGTAGTGTTGATGGTAGTAATAATCTTACTGATTGGAGTGTTCAAGGTGGGGGTAATTTTCAGGCTGCTGATTTTGGTAAGAGGTGCGTTATTAAGACGGGTTCTAGTGGTAATTTGTCTCAGCCAATTAGTGTAGATGCTTCTCATAAGTATTATCTTCGTATGGAATATTATCAGCCTAGTATAGGTTATACCAGTGATGTGTTTGTTTCTAATACGGTAAGTGGTGATGTTATAGATAGGGATAGGATTATTAGTAGTTCTAATAGTAGTGAATGGGTAAGTACTTCTAAGCTTGTTAGTTTAAGTGGTGCTGAGACTTTAAGTTATATGATTGTAGGTAAGGAGAGTGCTTATAATTCTAGTAGAACTTATTATACTAATATTTTTCTTATGGATGTTACTTATGCTTATAGGGATGCGGTTAGTTTGGAGTGGCTTGATAAGAATATAGATTATTTTGATGGGACTGTTTCTTTTATTAGTAAGGATTTTGTGGATGATGATGAGGTATCTTTTACGGTTGTTCCTTATGCGGGTTATGTTCTTGATAAAGTTAGTTGTAATTATGATGATTATGAGGTTAGTCCAATAAGTAATGAGAGTAATACTAAGTATTTATTTAAATATAGAAATAATGGTCATGATAGTAAGTGTAGTATTAGTTTTAAGCATAATTAAGGAGGTAATATGAAGAAGAATGGTTTTGTTTTGGTAGAGACTATTGTTGTTATTCTTGTTTTGTGTGTATTGTTAATTATGCTTTATGGGGGTTATATGAATGTTATTAGTGCAGTGCAAAGAAAGAGTTATTATGATAATACAGAGTATATTTATAAGACTAATTTGGTTAAAGAGTATTTAGAGAGTAGTAATTTTAGTGGTTATGAGGGTGCTGATGTATATATGTATTGTCAGGGATCTAGTGATTGTTTAGGTAAGGGTGATGCTTATTTTAAAGCAATGGTTAGTAATATGCATATAAACTCTATATATATTACTAAGTGGGATACTAGTGATTTAAGTGTTAATGATTTATCTAGTTTGGAAGCTACTACGCAGAATTATATAAAGAAGTTAGATCCTACTAGTGATAGTGGATATAGAATTATTGTGATGTTTGAAGATGAGAATAATTATAATAGTAATCCGACTATTTATCAGTATGCTTCATTAAGGTTTGGTGATAGTGATGAATAAGAAGGGAATGACTCTTGTTGAGATTATTGTGTCTATAGTGCTGGTATCTATTATTCTTATTTTTGTTACAAGGTTATTAATTACGGTTAATGGTTTATATAAAAAGAGTAAGTTAGAGGTTGATTTTGAGGTGTTAAATACACTTTTGATTGATGCGGTAAGTACAGATATTAATAGATATGGGGTTAATAAAATAGAGATAGATGGTAATAAGAGCGTAATTATTACTTTTAATGCTTATAGAGAAAGTAATTTAAGTGAGCATATTATGAAGAGGCTTTCTTTAACTAGTGATGCTGGTTATATTAAGTATGAGTATGTTAATACTAATTTAACTAGTGATGAGATGGCACGTAATTTTGTGCGAAAGCTTCCAGAGGGAGCAATTATAGATGAAGCAAATTTTGTTCTGTATAATTCTTTTAATAATAGTGGGCTTAATGAGTTAAGGGTTAAAATGCTTGCATCTAATGGGAATGATTTTACATCTAATATTTATTTTAAGATAGTAGAATAGAGGTGAGTTTATGAGGGACCATAAAGGTTTTACAATGGTAGAACTTCTTGCGGTTATTACAATTCTTTCAATTATTATGGTTATTTTGATACCAGCGGTTACTAATATATCTAAGAATACTAAGGAGAGTATTTTAAATTCTAAGATTAGTACTATTGAAACTAGTGCTTCTAAGTATGGTGAGGATAATATTAATACTTATCAGAAGTGTACTAATGCACTTGAGTCTGGGGCTATTAATAAGGATGCTTATGATGATTGTATTGTTAGTGTTGATGATTTAGTTAGGTATGGTTATTTAGAGTATGATACTACTAAGGGGGATGCTAGTTTTATTGGTAATCCGGTTAGTGGGGGAAGGCTTGATGGTAAAGTGCTTCTTTGTTATGATCCACATACTATAACAGTTAGTGCTACTTTATATGATGTTAATGCTGATTATTATTCATGCCCAGCAGTTAGTGAGAGTGGTAATTATTCACTTAATTTAAATGCGACGAAGAAAGATTTTTATTGGGGAACGCATGAGGAGTATAAGACTAAGATTTATACTAAGGGTACTTTTAAAAGTATTACTTGTGAAGTAACTGGTCCTTTTACTTGTAAGGTTGATGGTGATGATTTAATACTTACTTTAAATGATAAGTCTGGAAGTGGTACTGATGGTAATTATCAAGTTAGAGTTATTGGTACTTATTATGAAGATAGTAAGGAGAAGAAACTTTATAGACATATGAATTTAGGGGTGTATGTTGTTAATTATGATATTGATGGGTATACACCTAAGATGTGTATGAAGACACTGACTAATGATCTTTTTAGAATTACGGGAAGGAATTATGGAGAGTTTTCTCTTAGTGGGATTAGTGATGATTTAAATGCTACTATAAAGGGAGACGTTCTATATATGAGTAGTGGTACTAGCACTGGGGAAAAGAGTTTTAATATAACAGAGAATCATGCAGGTATTAGTAAGACTATTATTAGACAAGTTTATGATTTAAGTGTTACAACACATATTACAAATGTTATAGTTGGTGAGGCTGCTAAAAAGATTAATCTTAATGCAGGTGGTACTGGAAGTTTAACTGTATCAGTTGATAGTAGTGCTGCTAGTATATCTGCAAATAATAGTTCTTTTGGAAGTACAATAACTTTAAATAATCAGAATTACTTTTATATAAAAGGTAATGGTATTGGAAGTGTTAAAGTTACAATTAAAGGTTCTTTATGTGGTGAGACTAGTTTTGATGTTAATGTTTCTAATATTAAACTTGATAATACAGAGGTGCCAGAGTATTTATATTTTAATGGGGGAAGAAGACAAAATAATGATAAGACACAGTTTAAGTCTAAGATAAATGGAAGCTCTAGTAATGATTTTACTTGTACTGTTTATAAGAAAAGTACTTATGGTGGATATGTAGAAAATACTGATTATTTAAATTGTCATATGGAAAATGATACTGTTATTTTAGAAACTACTAGTGGTGAAGATATTTATGATAATGTAGAAGATTTTAAGGTTAATGTTAGAAGTGAGAAAGATGGTTCTTTAGATATATATATTCCAGTTATTTATAAGACTAGTTTATATTTTAAAGAGAATAATGAGACGGTTACTAAGATATGTAAGGATGTAGAATCTGGTCTTAGTAATAATACAATAACAATTCATGGTATTAATTTAGGGGTGTTAGATGCTAGTGGAAGAGTTTGTGATAGCAAGAAGAATAATATAGTATTTGATAGTATGAGTGATTATTATTTAGTAGATTTAGGTAGTAATCCTAATCAGCCAGCAATTAATTTAACTAATAATTGTGCTAGTAATGGTGGTAAGTATGGTGGAGTAACACTTATAAGACATAATGTTACTAGTGAACAGTATAATATTAATTTACCTTATAAGTTAGGTAGAACTAATACAGGAAAAGCAATAATCTTTTTAAGGGAAAATAATGGTAATAGACTTGCTGAATTAGATTATAATGTTTATTCTTTAAAGAGTAATGTTAACTCAATTACTTTAGGCGTTAATAAGGAAAGTGCAGAGATTACGATTAGTTATGCTGCTACTGGTAAATTAAGTTATAGTGTTAGTAATAGCTGGACTGCTAGTGTTAATGTAGTATCAAGAAGTAATTTCTCATATGAGCCTGATAATATTAATAAGGTGTTTACTGATAAGATAAAGATAAGATCATACAGAACTGGAACTACTTATTTAGTTATTAAAGGTGCAGATTGCGGAGAACTTAGAATACCTATTTATGTTACTAATGTATTTCAGATTAATTTAAATGGGGGAACTTATGGAAGTTTAAATGAGACAACGCTTACTTGTACAGAGAGTGTACTAGGGTTTGGGTGCTCAGTTACTTTACCTGATTTTGATGTTCCTGATGGTATAACGAAAAAAGGTTGGAGTACAAGTCCTAGTGGTGATAATATTAAAAGTATTGGAAGTAAGATTACTATTAATAATAGAAATAAAGGGACAACTTACTATGCAATAGCAGATAATCCAGTACCTAGTTGTTTATTTACAGATGTACCAAGAGATATATATAAAACTGGTAAGGCATATTTAAATTGTACTGATATTGGTGGAGGACTAGATAGTGATTCTATTAATAAGGGAATGATTAGTACTGGTAGTGGAGTAGTTGTAGATAGTGTTAAAAAGGTAGCTGATATAAGTAATGGTTATAGATTTGAGATTGTATTAAAAGCAAATAATTATTATGGACCATTTAGTCTAACTTTAAGTGAAGGAGCTATAAGTGATACTTATGGTTTAGTTAATAAAAGAGTTATTTCTAGTGAGATAGTTAGTGCTGAATATGAATATGTAGATTATTATAAGATAGGTAAGAATAATAAAGAAGATGTAATAGCATTCTTGTATGATAATAAAGATATAGACGGAAGTAATGGCTATACATTAAGTGTGTATGGTAGTGGAGAGATGGAAGATTTTACAAGTGCTCCTTGGGATAATTATGCGAGCCAAATTAATAATATTGTTATTGGGAATAATGTTAGTAGTATTGGTAATAATGCATTTTATGGAACTGGTATTACTAATATTAATATTCCATCAAGTGTTAAATCTATTGGAACATCGGCTTTTGAAAGTACTAGTTTAAAGATGCTTAATGTTAATAGTGAAACGATTGGTAAGAGAGCATTTGCTAATAATTTAGATTTAGCAAGTGTTACTATAGGAAGTGCAGTTAGAACTATTGAACAGTATGCTTTTAGTACAAATACTAGTTTAAGTAATGTAACATTTAATGAAGGACTACAGTATATTAAAGACTATGCTTTTATAGATAGTAATTTAGGTAATATTGTTATTCCTAGAAGTGTTCAAACTATTGGAGATTATGCATTTTATAACTTTAAAGGAGAAAGTGCTGATATAGGAAATGCTTATGTAGGTATAGCACCATTTAGAGGTGTTAACTTTAAAGAAATAAAAGCAAGTACTTTAGAAGTAGAAAATAATATATTATATAATGGTGAAGTTCTTATTTTAGTGCCAGATAAACTTGAAGGTGATGTACTGATTAGAGAAGGGACTACGAGAATTATATATGATGCATTAAATGGATTAGTAAGTGCTGATGATAAGAAGATGAATATTAGCGTACCAAGCTCAGTTACTAGTATAGAGTCTAGAATAAACTTAAATATAAATAAATTTATAGTTAGTGCTGATAATAATAATTATAGTAGTAAAGATGGAGTTTTGTTTAATAAGGATGGTACGACTTTAATAAGTGTTCCTAGTTATTATGAGAAGTTAGAATATGTAATAGATGCAGAAAATATTAGTAGTTATGCTTTAATGAATAATATTATACTTAAGACGGTAACTTTAACTTATAGTGTTAAATCTATTGAAAGAAATGCTATATATGGTAGAGGAGAGTTAGGTATAAGAAAAGTAATTAATAATTCAAGTGTCTTATTTAGTAATTATTATTATGATACAGATTATGATATAACAGTAGAAACAAATGATGGAACTCAGAGTTAGAAACTTTGGGTTCTTTTAATATGAGTATAAATCAAAAATTTTCTGCTAGTTTTTCATTTTATTAAAAAAATAAAAAGGAAATCCGGGATGTTCTTACAACAATAACTAATAGAGGTGATAAGTTTGTATAAGACAACTGAGGAGCTACTTGTAATATTAAGTAATCTATTAAAAGTTTCTGAAAATGAATGTGTTGAGTTTAAAAGAGCTAAAAATAATTTTGATGTTGATACCTTAGGAAAATATTTCTCGGCTTTAGGTAATGAAGCTAATTTAAAAAACAAACTTTATTCTTGGATAATATTTGGTGTTGATGATAAAACACATGAGTTAACTAGTACTAATTATTGCATAGATAATGATTTTAATAAGGTGAAAAAACAAATTTCTGACAATACTACGGATAATATAAGTTTTATTGAAATTTATACGATAGTTGTTAATGGTAAAAGAGTGATAATGTTTCAAGTACCAGCCGCCTCTGGAACACCAATTAATTGGAAAGGCTTTCCTTATGGAAGAATAGGCGAGTCATTATCTCCTTTATCACTAAATAAGATTGAACAAATTAAAACTACTATAAATTATGATTGGTCAAGACAAGTTCTTGAAGAAGCTACAATAGATAATCTTGATAAAGATGCGATTAAAGTTGCTAGAGAACAATTTAAAGTTAAACATAAAGATGATAATTTAATAGATGAAGTTGATAATTTGACTGATACTCAATTTTTAAATAAAGCGAGATTAACAATTAATAATAAGATAACTATGGCTTGTATGTTGCTTTTAGGAAATAGTGATTATGACTATTTGATGGAAGGATATATTCCACGAATGACGTGGAAACTTTATGATGATTTTAATGTGATTGATTATGAACATTTTGGAATACCTTTTATTATTAATATTGATAAAATAAAATCTAAGATTAGAAATTTAAAGTATAGATACATGATTAGTGATGCAACTTTATTTCCTTATGAAGTAGATAAGTATGATAATTATATTCTTCGTGAGTTAATTAATAATTGTATTGCTCATCAAGATTACAGACTTCATGGAAACATTAATATAATTGAATATTCAGATAGATTGATGATCATAAATGAAGGTAGTTTTATTCCGGAAACAATTGAGAATGTTTTAAAAGATGGATATTCTTCTCCATATTATAGGAATCCATTTTTAATAAGTGCGATGGTTAATTTGAATATGATAGATACAGTTGGTAGTGGAATTAAACGAGTATATGATATTCAAAAGAAAAAATATTTTCCAATGCCTGATTATGATTTAAGTAATCCTAATCGTGTTATTGTAACATTATATGGAAAAATAATTGATGAAAATTATAGTAGATTGTTGTTTGAAAGAACAAACTTAGATATTAGTGCAATAATATTACTTGATAGATTACAAAAGAGATACCCGATAAGCAAACAGCAAAGTGATTATCTAAAAAAAGATAATTTAATTGAAGGAAGATATCCAAATATTTATATTTCATCAAGTCTTGCTAGTTTAACTGAAAAGAAAGAAGAGTATGTTTATAATTCTGGATTAGAAAATGAGTTTTATATGGAACTAATAATTAAATATATAAAAGAATATGGTTCAGCAAGTAGAAAAGAAATTATTTCTTTACTTAAAGATAAGTTACCTAATTCATTAGATGAAATTGGTAAAATTAATAGGGTTAGATATTTACTAAATATCTTAAAAAAGCAAGGCAAAATTTATAATGATGCTGAGTTAGGTGGTTCATGTTGGAAAGTGAAGTAGCAAAGTTTGCTACTTTTTTGCCACTTTTTTGCCACTTTTTTGCTACTTTTTGCTACTTTTTGCTGCTTTTTGCAGCTTTTTGCAGCTTTTTGCAGGTTTTTTGCTGCTTTTAAATGTAAATGTCAAATAATTTTATAGGTTTTTGGTAAAGTTATAATGTTGTTTTAATAATCATTATTATAAAGAAATTAGATGTATTATAAAAATTAATTTAAGTAGGATTTAAGCAAGATTTAAGTAAGACAACTATTGATATCATGAAGTTATCTTTTTTTTATAATTTTCATTAAATTAAATTAAAGAGCCTTGATTAAAAGATACTTATCATTTATAATTGTTTATAGTAGGTGAGGCTAATGGATATTATAGAGAAAGAAAAGAAGAAAAGAACAATTTTATATGGATTACTTGTAACTGTATTAGTACTTATTGGAGTAACTTATGCTTATTATAGAATTACTAAAACTCAAACTAATAGTAATGTTATTGGTACAAGAACTTGTTTAGATACTACTTTAACAGAAGAAACAAGTGAAATAGTATTATCTGATGCTTTTCCAATAAGTGATGAAGATGGACTTAAACAATCACCATTTACTTTTACATTAACTAATAATTGTGATAGTTATGTTAAAGTAACTATAGCACTAGTTAGTGAATATAGAACTAGTACTAACACTGCTTATTTAAAAGATAATTATGTTAAAACTAATTTATCAACTAAAGGGACTAATGATGGCAGTTCAGTAATCTTGAGTACACTTTCTTTAGGGGAAGTAGATACTAATACAGAGGGATATGTACTAAAAACTACAGGACTTAAAAATAAAGAAGCAAAATCTTTTGATTTAAGACTTTGGTTAGATTCAGAAACAACTAATGAACAAGGTTTAAATAAAACTTGGAAAGGTAAGATAGTTGTTAGTGTAGTTGCTGCAGAATATGTTCCTACTTTAAGTGAAGCAATACTAGCAAAAAATGAAGTAAAGACTCCAATAACTACACCAGGAGCAGCAATATCTACTGCTAGTGAGGCATTACTTGCAAGTGCAGAAGATGATTATGGAACAAGCTATTATTTTAGAGGAGCTGTAACAAATAACTATGTACAGTTTGCTAATAAGTGCTGGAGAATAGTAAGAGTTGGTGGAGATGGTTCAGTAAAACTTATTTTACATAATGATAATACTGCCGGAGCAGCTAATCCTTGTGATCCAGCAAATAATAATGATAATGCAGCATTTGCTAGATACTCTGGTACTACATATACAAGTGCATTTAATTCAAACGATAATGACAATGCTTATGTAGGATTTAAGTATGGAACACCAGGCTCTAGTACATATGAAGCTACACATGCAAATACCAATAAAAGTACGATACTAACTAATTTAGAGGCTTGGTATGATAAGAATAATCTTAAAGATTATGAAAAAGTAATAGATGATACTGTATGGTGTAATGATAAAACAAATGTGACGGATACTACTTATAATCCGTTGTCCGGAGGAACTCCAACAGGACTTGGATATGGCACAAACAAGACATATTATGGCACCACACAAAGATTATCAAGTAAAAGTAATAGTGCTGGAGGCACTGGTCCTAGTTTAATATGTAATGGAGAGTTAAGTAAAATAACATCAAAGGTAGGATTAATAACAGCAGATGAATTAGCGTATGCAGGATATGCTATAGGAACAGGAAATACTACTACATATTTACAAGAAAATGCTACAAGTGATAATTGGTGTTCTTTGTCTCCTAGCTACTTCATTGGCCGCTACGCTTACGTTTGGTTCGTTTTCGCCATCTATGGCAACTTCGACAACAGCGGCGTGGGCAACGCCTACGGCGTTCGTCCTTCAATTTCTCTTAAGTCGACGACCAACGTAACTGGTGATGGAACTAGTAGTTCACCATTCATAATAAATATGTAAACAAGGCGAGAAATTAAAAGGTCGAAATCGTCAGTCGCAGATGCCTTTGAGAAAACCTTCGAGGGACAAACTGACATGCGAGAGAGATAAATAATAATAGTAGAGGTTTTGGTACGTGTTTTGAACATTGGTGGTGATTATGAAAAAGAAATATGTTTATTTGATAGGTATGCTTGTTGTTATATGTTCGGTTATCTTTGTTGTTTTTTATAATAAGGGTGATAGTGTTAAGGTATATGATAAGTATAGTGCTAGGATAGGTATTATGTATGATGGTGATGGTTATTCTAGGAGTTTTGATTATGATGGGAGTGTTGGTAGGGTTATTTATGATGACAAGACTGTCTATATGGATAGTAAGGGAATGTATTATGCTTTAGATGGTGGTTATTATAGATATGATACTGATACTAGTTATGTTAATTTAGGTGATATTGTTAGTAAGTTTAAGATAGATGAAAGTGGTGATGGATATAGGTGTGAAGCTAGTCCGGAGTTTTTGAAGAGTTTGTTTATTAAAGGCAAAGCTAATGATTGTTACTTAAGTGTGAGTGATGGTTATGTCACTGGAGTAAGTGTTAACTTTGATAAGGGAAATGTTTATATTTCTTTTAAAAGGTTAGCAGATGATTTTAGTGTTAGCATGCTAGGGTATTTTGATGAGAAGTCAGGTGCTGTGCATGATAATATATTGGAAATTAAATAGGAGGATTTATGAAGAATAAGAAAGGATTTACACTTGTAGAGATAATTGCAGTTATAGCACTTATTGCAGTTATTGTTGGTATTTTTATTGTTAATTTAGTTGGTAAGAATGATCCTAAAGAGAATAATAAAGATACTGTTAAGCAGATACTTAGTGCAGCAGATGCTTATGTTAGTGCTAATAAGAGTGAGATCGAGAAGTTATATGAAGGATATAATTTTGTAGATATTACTATAGGGGATTTAAAAAGTAATGGTTTACTTAGTGAAGATATTACTAATAAGGAAACTAATGAAAAGTATAAAGATGAAGAAGTTGTTCGTGTTACATTAAATGGTAGTACGGGAGCTACAGAGTTTGAACTTAATCCTGCTGATGAGACTAATACTTATTTAGTTGCTGATTCTATTTATTTAGCTTATGATGCTAGTGGTAGTAATTGGTGTACTGAAGAAAATGAGTTTAAGGGTTTAAATAGTAGTGATTCTAAGTATGGTAAGTTGGTTTTAACTGATTTAAATGATGCTAGTAAGACTTATCCTTTAGTTAAGGGAGATAGTATTAAGGTTACTAGTTGTAATGTTGATGTTACTAAGGCTGGTAGTTATAGTGTTGTTTATACTTATACTTATAATGGTAAGAGTGTTAGCAAAACTAGAAATGTGTATGTTGCTGCTAGTGAGAATGATGTTGATAGTTTTACTGCTTATTTAAATAAGAATGGTAATAAGATAGTTCTTGGGGCTAAGGATACTAAGGTTACATTAATTGTTACTTATAAGAATGGTACTAAGAAAGAATTTACTAGTCCTGTAGATAATATTACAGATTTTACAATGAAAGGTTTTGTTACTGAACCAGTAGGCAGTAAGAAAGCAATTATTAGTTATAATAAGACTAATAGTGATGGTTCTGTTCCTAGTCCATTTACTTTAGAATATGTAGTTAGTGATAATTTAATAGATTTTATTAATGGTGATTGTACACCAGAGGCTGGTAAGACTGATGAGTGCTATTTTAAGGGTGAAGTAGAAAGTAATTATTTGAAGTTTAATAATAATTCTTATATGTTTAGAATTTATCATAAGAAGGGTAATAGTATTAAGATAATTGCTAATGATCCTTATAGTTATAATAATAGAACTGATTTGGTTTATGGACAGATTGGTGCTTGTAAGTATAGTGGATGCTGTAATGGTGGAAGATATTATTATCAAGGATTAGGTGGATATAATTTGAATGGTGCATTTAGTTATACTATGGATAATATAGTTAATAGTTTCTATAGTGCGGTTAATCCTAGATATGTAGAGAATCAATATATTTCTGGTACTGTATTTGGTGGTGGATCACTTAATACTAAGGTTGCTCTTATGAGTAAGAATGATTATAGTAAAGTTGCTAATTGTAATGGTAATAATTGTTATAGAAGTTATTTAACTAATAATAGTAATACTGGTAAGAATTTCTGGTTAATTGAAATTACTGGATTTAATATGGATACTTCAAACTTTAACCATGGTACTCCAGAAGCTCATGTTTATAATAATTATGTTAATACTAGTAGTTATGCAGTTTCTACTGGTGGATCATATAAATCATATGGTGGTGGTGATGGTACAGCTAATGTTGTTACTGATACTAATAAAGTAAGACCAACATTACAACTTAAGAGTGCTAAGATTATTGGTGGAGATGGAACTAAAGCAAATCCATTTATTGTAAAGTAGGTGAGATGATGGAGAATAAAAAGAATTATATTTTAATAGGTGTACTTATTGTAGTTATTGTAGGTGCATTGTTAGTTAAATATTTTAGTGGTAAGACTCATGAGAATTTACTTAATGGTGATACTGTTATAGGACAGAGTTTAAGTAGTAAGGAGCAAGCAGAGGTTGATGCTTATTTAAAGGAAGAACTTGTTAAGAATAAGTATACTTTAGATAGAGCTAAAGTTTATGTTAATCCTTATAATGCTAATCCACTTAGTGCGATGATTATGTTTTATACTGATGATAGTACTGAGGTTAGTGTAACAGTTAAGGGTAAGAATAGTGATGATTTTACTATAAATTATGGTAAGAGTAATTATCATTATATTCCAGTTTATGGGTTATATGGTGATTATGATAATACTGTAGTTGTTACTTTAGGTGATAAGACTACTAAAGAGTTTAGAATTAAGACTGATAAGGTAGGTGTGCCTAGTGTTACTACCCAAAGTGGTAATATTACTAGTGCTGGTGATTTATATTTACTTACTAGTCCAATTAGTATGAATTCATTTGGATTAGATGGTTATGGTAATGTTAGATGGATGCTTAATGGTACTTATTATCATAATATTAAAGTATTAGATAATGGACATTTACTTATTGGTGTTGATACTGATAGTACTAGTGGTTTACCTACAGTTATTCGTGAGATTGATTATTTAGGTAGAATATATAATGAATATACTATAGATAGTGGATATTTAAATGATTTCTTTGTAAAGAGTAATGGTAATATTATTGTTACTAGTAAGAATGCTGATAGAATTACAATATCTGATTTAGTACTTGAGATAGATAAGAATACTGGTAAGATAGTTAAACAAATAGATGTTTATAAGTTATTTGAAAGTATTGATAAGTCATTTACTGATGGTATTGAAAGAGATGATTACTTTTATAACTCTGGTATAGAGTATTATGAAGATACTGATACATTATTATTAACTTACTGGGGTGGAGAGATGGTTGTATCTATAGATTATAGTGATTCTAAGATTAATTGGATCTTTACTAATCCAGATAATTTACCTAGTTCATTTGATAGTTATTTATTAAAGGGTGATGATGGTTTTGTTTATCCAAAAGCTATGCATCAAGCTAAACTTTCTGGTGACACTTTAAAGGTTTTAGATAATGGTTATAGTACTATTAAGAATGAGACTGATTTAAGTAATTTAAAGGGGTCATACTCTAGTGTTAATACTTACACTATTACTGATAAGAAAATAGCTCTTACTAATAGTTATAATGATAATAAGAAGTATTTTAGTTATGCTTTAGGTGATTTAAAGACTATAGGTAATGGAAAAGATATTATCTTATTTGGTAGAGAACTTGATGGAGTAGATTATAGTAAGGGTGGAAGTATTCATGAATATGGAAATTTATCATCAGTGTTATTAGAGGTTACTAATAATAAGGAAACTTTAAATCTTAGGATTAAGGGTGCTTATTATTCTGTTACTAAAGTTAATTTAAATGGTGATGTAAGTTTTGATTTTACTACTGTTAAAGGTTATACAACATTAGAAGCTAGTCCTAAAGAAGATATTACTAGTGATGTTATTAGTAAGATTGCTAGTGCTAGTGATGAGATTAGTTTAGACTTTGGTTATAGTGATAATATTGTTACTAATAATGCTTTATTTATGGATATAGATGAAGCTAAGATGATACTTATTAATGATAGTAGTGATGGTGCTGTTTATACTATTAAAGAGAAAGATAAGAGTAAGGTTGATAAGACTGTTATTGATTTAAAAGCAGGTAAGTATTATATTTTCATTGTTGAAAATGATACAGCATATAAAACTAATAAGTATATTGAGGTTAAATAGAGACTTAGGTCTCTTTTTAATTGGTGAAATTTACTAGTTAAATATTAAAATTTGCATAAAATGTGCAAAAAATTAATAATAATTAGTAAAAATAATTGATTTATTAGTAAAAAATACATATAATACATTTAGAGAGGAATGATACTATGCTTATAGAGTTTAGTGTTACAAATTTTTTATCTTTTAAGGATAAGAATACATTTAGTATGGTTGCTTCAAGTGATAAGGAACTTTTAAATAATGTTATGGAAGTTGGTGGAGAGAGGCTTTTAAGAACTACTGCTTTATATGGAGCTAATGCTTCTGGTAAGACTAATTTATTTAAAATAATTGCAATTGTTGGTTCAATAATTAAAGGTTCTAATTACAGAACTCCTAATATGGCAATGCCAATTAGTCCTTTTAAGTTAAGTGAAGATACCTCTGATAAACCTAGTGAGTTTGAAGTAAAGTTTATATATGATGGTATAAGATATGTTTATGCTTTTAGTGCTGATAATTTATATGTTTATGAAGAGAGCTTATATTATTATCCTAATGGTAGACCTACTAAGATATTTGAAAGAAAGAATACTAATGAATATTCTTTTAATGCAAGTGATGAGCGAATATTAAATGATATTAAGAGTAAGAATTCAGCAAATAAATTTTTTGTAGCTACAGCAACTAACTGGAATTATGATAAGACAAAACCAGCATTTGATTTCTTAACTGAGAAGTTAGGTGTTATTATGTCTTATGAACAAGTAAATAATTATTCTTATAATATGTATTCAAAAGATAAAGATAATAAGTTAAGAGATTTTGCACTTGGATTTTTAAAAAAAGCTGATTTTAATATTGATGATTATAAAGTTACTGAAGAGAAAATGACTGAAGATATTTTAAATAGAGTACCAGATACTTTTAGGTCTATTATTCCTTTAAATTCATCTTTATTTAAAGTAAGTACGGTTCATGAGATTCATGGACATAAGTATGAGTTCGATATTAATGAAGAATCACTTGGGACACAAGTTATATTTTCTTTTATACCAGTTTTAAAAGATGTTTTAGATAATGGTAAAGTTCTTATTTATGATGAGTTTGATAAGAGTTTACATCCATTTATAGTAAAGTATTTGGTTGAGATATTTAATAATCCTGAAGTTAATAAAAATGGTGCTCAGTTAATATTTAATACACATGATACTAATTTACTTAATTTAGAAATATTACGTAGAGATCAGATTTGGTTTGCAGAAAAGAATCCAGATGATGGTTCTAGTGCAATATATCCTTTAGATGATTTCTCAGTAAGAAAACTTGAAAATGTAGAGAAAGGATATTTGTTAGGGAGGTATGGTGCAATTCCATTTTTAACTAATAATTTTGATTTATGAGTAGTGATAGGCAGAGAAATAGAAAAAACAGAATATCAAAAAGAGCAATATTAGTTTCTTATGAAGGTAAAAATAAAACAGAAGATATCTACTTAGGAAATTATAATGGAAGAGATAATAATTATGTGATTAGAAAAGTTCCTGGTAATGATACTGATCCAATTAGTTTAGTGGAGCATACTATAGCAAAAGTTAAAGAATTGTCTTTAGACTTAACTGGTGATGACCGAGCATTTTGTATGTTTGATACGGATGTTAAGCCAGAAAAAAATTCACAAATAAGTGAAGCAATAAGATTAGCAAAGGAAAATAATATTATTCCTATAGTATCAGCACCTTGTGTAGAGGTTTGGTTTTTATTGCATTATCGTTATTCTACGGCACAATATTCTAGTAATGATGAAGTAATAGAAGAATTAAAAAAACATTGTGCTGGTTATAATAAAAGTTATGATATTTATCCTTTGATTTTTGGTAATACAAATAAAGCAATTATTAATGCTAAAAGATTAGAAAAATTTCAATTAGAAAATGGAAGAATACTACAGACGGTTGAAACTAATCCTTATACGGAGGTTTATAAAATAATTGAAGAAATACAGAAGAATTAAGCTGTATTTCTTCTTTTTAAATTATTAATAATTTGATATAATAGTTTTATGAAAGTAGGGTAAAAAGATGGAAGAAATTATTAAAGATAAAAAGAAGATTAGGATTTATTTTTCTCTTTTAGTTACTGTGATATGTATTATTGGTGTATCATATGCGTTTTTTCAATTATTTTTAAAACAAAGTGATAATAATACTCTTGTATCAAGGACTTGTTTTGATACTAGTTTAACTGAAAACACTGAAAAGATTGTTTTAGAAAATGCTTATCCAATAGTTGATAGTGAAGGTTTAAAGGGAACTCCATTTACTTTTACGCTTAAAAATAATTGTAGTAGCTATATAAGACTATATATTACAATTGATAGTGAGCATAGAGGTAATTTAGGAACTACTTATTTAGATGATAATTATATTAAAGTTAATATATCACCTAAAGGAACTACTAGTGGGCAGTCTGTAGTACTAGGTAGTAAGAAGTTAACAGATTTAGATAATAATAGAAAAGGGTATATAATTGTTAATACTGGATTACAAGCTAATGAAGAGAAGAGTTTTGATTTAAGACTTTGGATGGATGAAGCGGTAACTTTAGAATAAGGTTTAGGTAAGTCTTGGGAAGGTAAGATAGTAGTTATTGGTGAAGCCTCTAATGGAATGACATTAAATGAAGCAATACTTGCAGATAATGAAGTTAAGACGCCACTTACAACACCTGGAAGTGAAGTAAGTGCTCATACTAAAGATGATGTTCAAACCGCAACAGAGAGTGTATCTTCAACACATCAAGCATATTATATAACTTATGGTACTGGCTGGGAAGCAAATGAAACTGGCTTTGATTTAACGGGAACTGCAGTAACAAGTGATACATATGCAAACTCTTATTCTAGTTTAGTTGGAAAATATTTGCCAAATAGTTCCTTGTCAAGAGCCGGTTCAAGTACAACGGGAGAAATGCAAACAACAACTAATTTAAGGAGTGTATATTATGTAGTAAGCGCTACATCAAGCAGTT
This sequence comes from uncultured Bacilli bacterium, assembly GCA_934098515.1. Taxonomy (GTDB): domain Bacteria; phylum Bacillota_I; class Bacilli_A; order RF39; family UBA660; genus CAG-533. The sequence continues at coordinate 1,012 of CAKOOK010000003.1, read as the reverse complement.
TTACATACAAACAAATAACATCAAATAAAAATATAACAGAAGCTTTACTTGCTAGTGCAAAAGATGATTATGGCACATCTTACTACTTTAGAGGTGCAATAAAAAATAACTATGTAGAGTTTGCTAATAAATGCTGGAGAATAGTAAGAATAGTAGGGGATGGTTCAGTAAAACTTGTTCTTCATAATGATAATACAACAGGCGCTGCTAATCCTTGCTCATCAGCTAATAATAGCACTAATGCAGCATTTGCAAGATACTCTGGTGAAACATATGAAAGTGCATTTAATACAAACTATATTGATAATGCTTATGTAGGATTTAAGTTTGGAACTGTTGGTGCAAGTGACTATGCAATTACACATGCAAACACAAATAATAGTACAATCCTAACTAATTTAGAAACATGGTATACAAAAAATTTGACATCATATGAAAGTAAACTTGCAGATACAATATGGTGTAATGATAAAAGTACAGTAAGTGGAGGGCCTGGTTATGGAACTAATTCTACAGATTATGCAGCATATAATAGATTAACATCTACCATGCAACCAACATTAATATGCCCTAATGATAATAATGGTGGAAAGTTATCTAAATTTACTGTAAAAGATACCACAAATGGCAATGGTAACTTAACATATAAAATAGGATTATTAACTGCTGATGAAATAGCATTTGCTGGTTCTATCGTTTATAATTATAATCGTTCTACATATTTACAAGAAAATGCTACGGATACTTTTTGGTGGTCTTTGTCACCTACCAACTTCAATGGCAGTTTCGCTGACGTTTGGCTCGTGTACTCGGGCTACTTGCTCTACAACGAAGGCGGCGTTAGATCATACGGTGGTTTGCGTCCTTCAATTTCCCTTATATCTTCGACCAGCGTAACTGGTAATGGCACCTCAGAAGATCCTTATGTTGTTAAATCTGATTGACGGACACTTTTGATTAAACGCAGATAAATAAAGGGTTTGATAGTGTTTATACTCGTCCAATTATAACA
>CAKOOK010000002.1 GCA_934098515.1 uncultured Bacilli bacterium | reverse complement strand
TATTTTAGTATATAGAATTAGTATTCCTATACTTAATTTTAAAATTGCAATTAGCATACTTACTCAGCCTTAAAATAATTAAATTGAGATGATTTACTCCACTCATACGCACTCCACATATCTGTTTGATTAGACGCCGGATCAACCATACTAACATTATTACCATTTACTCCTGTGACCGCAACCCAATGTTGATTTCCTGGTGTTGCCCCTTTTACTTCTTCTGTTACAAAATAACCTGCATTTACATTTGAGTAAATGAAAAAGTTGGCACGAATGCCAACTTTATATTGTTTGCAAAAATGTTTGCATAGAGATTTCCTTATTTTACAAGGCTTTTCGACGATTTTGTTTTCAAATTTTTGTGTTTGCAAACAAATTGCAAACATTTTGCTATTTTTAGCACTTTTTGAACTTTTCAAAATCTCACAAATCTTTATTTTATGGGCTATTTACCACAACATTGTTTGTACTTCTTGCCACTTCCGCATGGACATGGGTCATTACGGCCTATTTTCTTTTTTTCGTTTACTTTTGGTGTACTTTTTAAAGTTTCTTTGCCGTCATTAGTTTGTCCTTGAGGTGCTTTTCTAGGTGCTATTGTTTGTTTAATTTCAACTCTCATTAGAAGGTTTGTAATGTTTGCGTCAATGTTATCTAACATTTTTTCAAATATTTCATAACCTTCTAAAGCGTATGCTTGAAGTGGGTTTACTTGAGCGTATCCTCTTAAGCCAATACCTTCTCTTAAGTGTTCCATTGAGTTGATATGTTCAATCCATGCATCATCTATTACTTTTAAATTTATAAATCTTTCAAAGTTATTTGTTACTTCTTCTGGGATTTCTTCTAATTTTTCTTCAAATTCTTTTACTAGTTTATCGCCAATAATATCACTTACTTCTGTTTCTTTTTTGTTTTTGATTTCTTCTAGTTCGATTGTTTCTTTTCTTAAGTAAGCATTATTGAAGTGGTCTTTGATTGCATCTAGATCTACTTCAGTTAGGTATCCTTCTGGAGCAATGTGACTATCTACAAATTCATCGGCATAGTCTCTTAGTGTGTCTTCAGAGATTGATGTCATGTTTTCAGCGTCAAGAATTTCGTTACGTTTTTTGTAAATTATTTTTCTTTGTTCTGATACGATGTTGTCGTAGTCTAGTAAGTTTTTACGCATATCATAGTTGTTGCCTTCTACTTTCTTTTGGGCTGATTCGATGCTCTTACTAAACATTTTTGATCTGATTGGCATCGTTTCATCGTAACCTATATTTTGAATCATTGATTTAATTCTGTCTGTTCCGAATCTTCTCATAAGTTCATCTTCAAAAGATATGAAGAATTGTGAATATCCTGGGTCTCCTTGACGACCAGCACGACCTCTTAACTGATTGTCGATACGTCTTGATTCGTGTCTTTCTGTTCCGATTACACATAGTCCGCCTAGTTCTTTAACTCCTTCGCCTAGTTTAATATCGGTTCCACGACCTGCCATGTTTGTTGCGATTGTGATTGCGCCTTTTTGACCAGCGTTTGCGATGATTTCTGCTTCTCTAGCATGGTTTTTAGCGTTTAATACTTCATGTGGTAGATGTTCTTTTTGAAGTAGTTTACTTAGGTGTTCGTTTGATTCTACTGAGATAGTACCGACTAGGATTGGTTGTCCTTTAGCGTGTACTTCTTTAATAAAGTTTACTATTGCATTGTATTTGCCTTTTTCAGTTGCAAACATAAGGTCAGCCATATCTTCTCTGATACATGGTTTGTTTGTTGGAATTTCAATAACGTACATATTGTAGATGTCACGGAATTCTTCTTCTTCAGTTTTAGCTGTACCGGTCATACCTGATATTTTGTTATACATTCTAAATAAATTTTGGAATGTGATGGTTGCTAGTGTTTTTGTTTCTTCGTTAATTTTTACGCCTTCTTTGGCTTCGATTGCTTGATGTAAGCCTTCACTAAATTGTCTTCCTTGCATTAGACGACCAGTGAACTGATCGACAATCAAGATTGCTCCATCATGGACTACGTAGTCTACATCAATTTTCATTCCATAGTTTGCTTTTAGTGCTTGGTTTACGTGATGTACTAGAGCAGTGTTTTCAGCGTCGTATAGGTTTTCAAGTTTGAAGTATTTTTCAATTTTTTTACTTCCTGATTCAGTAAGCATTACTGTTTTTGTTTTTTCGTCTACAGTAAAGTCATCTTCTTCATTTAGTTTTTTAACTGCACTATCAGCTTCTGTATATAGGTTTGCAGCATTGAACTTACCACCAGAAATGATAAGTGGAGTTCTTGCTTCATCGATTAGGATTGAGTCGATTTCATCGATGATACAGTAGTTAAGGCCTCTTTGTGTTCTGTCCTCTTTACGTTGTACCATGTTGTCTCTTAGATAGTCGAAACCGATTTCGTTGTTTGTTGAGTATGTTATATCACAGTTATAGATTTCTCTTTTTTGTTCTGGACTAAGTTCTCTAAGGTTTACACCTACAGTTAGGCCTAGGAATTCAAAGATTGGTCCCATCCATTCTGCGTTACGTGCACTTAAGTATTCATTTACTGTTACTACGTGTACGCCTTCGCCAGTTAAAGCATTTAGGTAAGCAGGCAAAATTGTTGTTAAGGTTTTACCTTCACCAGTTTTCATTTCAGCAATGTTACCATAATGAATAGCAAGTCCTCCAAGTAATTGGACTCTGTATGGTTTTTCGCCAATTTTACGGTATGCTGCTTCTCTTGCAGTTGCAAAGGCTTCTACTATAATATCATCTAGTGTTTTGCCATTTTTAAGTGCTTCTTTAAATTCAGCAGTTTTTCCCTTTAATTCTTCGTCTGACATTTTTGAATATTCTTCTTCTAAACTTTCAATTTTGTCAGCAATTTTATTGAATCTTCTTAATTCTTTATATTCAGTATCTACAAGTTTTTTTAGTAAACTCATAATATCACCCTCTCAAGTGATTATTATATCAAAAAAAAAGGACTTTTACATCCTATTTTGTATTAATTATACCATAGTTGCCATCTTTTCTTCTATAAAGAACAGAAATGCACTCTTCATCTATGTTATTAAACACGTAAAAGTCGTGTCCTAGAAGTTCCATTTGAAGGATTGCTTCTTCTTCATCCATTGGTTTTACGTCAATTTTTTTTCTTTTTACTATTTTATCTTCATTTTCCTCTTCTGTTACCTCAAAATCAAAGATGAAGTCAGGTACTACTTCTTTTTTATATTTTGCTTTTAATCTAGTTTTATTTTTTCTTATTTGTCTTTCTAGTTTATCAGTTACTAGGTCAATTGCTGCATATAAGTCTTTGTTTTTTTCCTCAGCACGAAGTGTAAATTTAGTTGTAGGAATGGTGACTTCGATAATCTCTTCGTTATCCTTTACTTTTATTAAAGCGGTTGCTTTAATGCTATCTGGTGCGTCAAAATATTTGTTTAGTCTTCCTAGCTTTTCCTCAATATAATTTTTGATTGAATCAGTTACTTTAATTTTTTCTCCACGAATTAAATATTCCATATTCATCCTCCTAATGAGATTATACCATAAAAAAAAAGAAAAGACTACAAAATTGTAGTAGTTAAAGTGACAGTAGACACTTCGTTTGCTTGTAGTCCTTTTGCTGTTTCAATAAGTTTAAAATCAACAATGTCGCCTTCATTTAATGTTTTATAGCCATCTTTAAGTATCGCAGAATAATGAACAAATATATCTTCTAAGTCTCCGCATTCGATAAAGCCATATCCCTTTTCGTTATTAAACCATTTTACGGTACCTCTCACGCTAAACACCTTCCTTCTGAACATATTTTTACTTCCCTTCTTTGTGCACAAGATTATCACTTAAAGATTGCTAGGAAGCTTTTTCCGGCATCTTTTGCATGACATGTATATTTTAACAAATTATAATTCTAGACTTTTATAAATTGTTTAAAATGTGTTTTTTTGGGTATTAATTAAATATTTTGATATTTTTTAAATTATAATTTTTATATTTTGAACAATTTTTTAGCCTTTTGAGTCCAACTGTTAAAATTCGTTATTTTATTTTGTTATGATGAAGACGGAAGTGAAGAAGTGAAAGAAAAATTTATTGTAGGTGTTGTTAATATAGCAAGAAGAAATAAGGAATACTCAGATGAAGATGTTGAGGTTATGAGATATGCACTGGAAGGCATATATTTAACTTTTACTAAGATTTTAGTTATTACATTAATTGCTTGTCTACTTGGTTTGTTTAAAGAATATATGTGGTTTGTAATACTATATACCCCGTTAAGAAGTGTGAGCTTTGGTTGGCATGCTAATACAACTAAAGAGTGCTGGGTGGTGTCTATTCTTTCCTTTATCTTAATTCCATATATATTCAGTATTATTACAATAAATGAAATTACTAAAATTATATTATTAACTTTTTCAATATTAGTATTTGCACTCTATTCTCCTGCGGACACTAAGAAAAGACCAATAGTAAATAAGAAAAGAAGATTATTGTTTAAAGTTGTTAGTTTAATTATTACACTTGTGTATTGCTGTTACTCTTTTAAACATTCTAATCTTATTGGTAATTTAATGATAGCGTCTTTACTTTATCAAAGTTTATTAATTAATCCTTTAATATATAAGATTACGCATCAAGAGTTTAATAATTATAAAGCCTATAATCTTAATGAATAGATTTTATGTAGGAAGAAAGGAGGCAGTTATGTTAGGTAGTTTTTTAAAATTTATTGCTAGTCATATTAGTTCAACATTCTGTATTGCTGTTATCACTGATGAGCCAGAATGTCCTAAATCATTAATTAAGTAATTTGTAATAATTTAGATGTACCAAAAAAATATAGATAGAAAGGGTACTTAACACACACACGAAAAAGTCATCTTAATTGATGACTTTTTTAATCGTTATAATAGTTTTAAAATTTGTGTCAGATATAATTCTTTTTATTTTTATATCTTTGTTTAGATTTGCAATATAATTTAGACCTATGCCACTATTTCTATTTTTCGTACTATAATTCTTCTCACCTAGTTTATCAACGTCTACAAAGTTGTTAAATGAGTTGGTGATGTCAATGGTATAACAGTCATCATCATTGTATAGTCCCATGCATATTAATTTTTCTTCAGTATCTACGCTTGCCTCAATGGCGTTATCTAAACATATAGCTATTACTTCACAAGCATCTAGGTAAAGAGCGGTACTTTCATCTAATTTTTCAAAATCTATTTTGTTGTCCATGTAAAATTTGACTTTATTGTTTTCTGCAAATTGCATTTTTAAAAAGATAATACCTTGAAGTCCAGATGGAATGGAACTGATGTTATTTACCCACTCTTCATCTTGATTATATTTTTCATACGTTCTTCTAATTGCTTTTTCTTTGTCTTTTGAACGAGCAATAATAAACAAGTCATTTTTTAGATTGTGTTTTAAAGTTCTGTAGTTGTCTGCAGTTTTTTGGTAGTTACGTAAGTTATCATTTAAATATTTATTCTTTAATGTTAAAGACGTATTATCGAATATTTCGTGAATAAAGATATATGAAAAATAAGAAATAAATATAATAAGAATAAGTAATGCTGTATAATATTTGTAGTCGACGTAGTTATATACCATCATTACATTATAGGCATGAGCAACTAGCACTAATATTGTAAAATATATTAATATTTTTTTATTAGCTTCCATTAATTCTAGTAAAGAGTTAAATCTTTTTCTGTTTTTTTCAGATTTGAAAATTTTGAAGTATGTATATGAAAAGATGCAAGTGATAAGAAATTTTGGTATTGTATTCACGTTGAGTTCTTGAATATTTTCACAAACAAACGATATTATTATGGATAAGACTGGGTCTAGCACAAATGATACTAAAGTCATTAAACAAGTTTTACAGAATGTTTTTTTCCAAGATTCTTTGATTATTAACTTATACATTATCATATAAGTAATTGCACTTATTAATGCGTTTATAGCAAGAATTGGATTGTACAGATTATTAATTGATATTATAAATGCGGTTATTAAAATTAAGATTGCGTTATTAAGGTTGATTTTTATTTTGTTATTTGAGAAACTTTTATAAGCAGTGATATATACAACTGTTAGTAAGACTGCAGATAAATATAACGTAAAAAAGTGATAGCTTAATATATTATTCATTTGTTTCGCCTTTGCTTTTTCTAAAGTTTTTAGAACACATATCTACTTTTTCTCCAGTTGATAGAGTAAAATATCCTTGACTCCAATTGTATTCTTGAACATAGTCATTGTTTACAATACAAGCTCTATGGACTTGTCTAAATCTATCATCTAGTTTGGTTAAAGCATCTTGTAAAGTCATGTTTATAGCATATTCGCCCCTGGTAGTTTTTATAATGAGTTTTCTTGATGTTGTTTCTCTATAAATATAAATTATATCTTTTTCAAATATTTGTAGGTCTGATTGACCACTTGTATAGAAAAATTTGCGATTATCAAATTTACGGTTTACGATTAAAGATAATTTTTTTGTTAATGTATTTTCTAGGTTGTGGAATTTCCTTATAAAACAGAATACTTTAAATAAACTTTCATATACAGTATCATACATTTTATCATGGTTAGTAATGAATAATATTTCACTATCCCAATCGTCTTTTCTTACCTCTCTACCAATATCTAGGCCTGATTTATCTCCTTGAATTTCGATATCCATAATATAAATTTTAATGTCAGTAGGATCTTTTATAACAGATTTGAGCTTGGGCGTATATCTTTCATAGGTTTGTATTTCATAGTTGTTATCATTTTTAAACATAATTTTATCAATAATATTTTTGTAAATATCTTGATATTTCTTTTCATCTTCAACTATTATAAATTTTATCATACATTTCCTCCGTGCTATTTGCCCGACAATTTTATTATACTACAAAAAAAGAAAACGGGTTCCCTATTTTCGGCGTTTTCTTCGTTTTTTTTGAATTTTTAAGTGTTTTCTTACTAGTAGTAAGATGGCTAAAATTGTTATTGCAATTATACACTGAATTATTGCTATTAAGATAATTGATACATAATAATTTTGATTAAGCGATTTTGCTTCTTTTCTTGGATTTTCTATATTTTGATAGTTTTTGAAATACTTTTTTACTTTATTAAACCATTTTTTATTTAGGAAAGTAGTTTTTTGATTGTATCTTTTTGTGTATTTTTGAATTAGTTTTGTTACTTCTTCGTCTACTTCGTATAATGATGGGAGCGGATTTTTTGATTCATATAAATTTAGTGAAGTTATTTTGTTAGCAATTGATAAGAGTAATGAATCATTTTGGGTTTTAGTCATTATTTCAAGAGAGTATGGAAGATTGTCACTATCAAACCCAATTGGAATTGTTATGGCAGGATAGTTTATTGTTGAAGCGGCATGAGCAGATAGATTGATTATCCCAGTTGTTCCTAATTCCAGAATTTTATTTTTACTTGAAGTATAGATGATAGCGTCTAGATTGTTTTCTTCCATGATGCCATCTATATAATCTTTATAATTTTCTTTTAATTCATCTTTGTATGATTGGTTCATTTTAGAATTACAGTCTTCTGCATAACTTTCTAGTCCAGGAGTAAGTGCTGCTAGTTCTTCAAATGTTTTTATGCTTCCTTGATGATTTAAAATGTATTCGTTAAATTTATCGCAGAATTGGTAGCCACTATAAGACTTGGCGACGTCATTATCTATATCAGTTGTGTAGTAGTTGTCAATTACTTTGATGGTAATTCCAGAGTCTTTTATTTTGTCTAGAGCATTTGTTAAAAGTATCTTGACTTCTCCATTTATTTCTTTGTTTTCAGGAAGAATATTGTCGTTACTACCGTTTAGGAAGGTTTCTGATATTCCAAGGGTTATGTTTTGCGGTTCTATATCCGTGATTTTTAAATTTTCAGAATCATACGTTTTGTTATCTTTTTCGTCTTTCCCCTTAATAATGTTAGTTATGGTTATAATATCTTCAATTGTTTTTCCGATTATGCCCGGTGTATCTCTTTCTGGATCATATGGTATAATGCCTGTTCTACTGATAAGACCTATTGTTGGACGATAACCGATAAGGCTTGCTGCTTGAGCTGGGAGTCTTACTGATGCGTTTGTGTCGGTTCCAATAGCAATTGGGGCAAAGTTAAGAGCAACGCTTACTGCTGAGCCACCGCTTGAACCATATGATGAATATGCTAGATTATAGGCATTTTTTACTGTGCCGTAATCACTTGATGATGAACTTGCATAAAAGGCAAATTTGCTCATGTTTGCTTTTGCGATTATTATAGCACCAGCATCTTTTAATTTCTGGATAATAAGTGCATCTTCATTTGGGTAGTTGTCGCTTAATGCTTTTGAACCGGCAGTTGTTGCCGTTCCTAGTACGTCAATATTATCTTTTACAATGATTGGAATACCATGAATAGTTGATTTAATATTACCATTTTGTCTTTCTTCATCTAGTTCTTTAGCTTCGTTTATAGCGTTTTCATTTATTGTTATTAAAGCGTCATATTGAGCATTATACTCGTTTATTCTTTCTAAATAAATGTTTATAAGCTCTTCGCTGGTGATAATTTCTTCATTTAAGGCTTTGCTTAAGGATGTTACTGTTTCGTTTGTAATATTGATTGGAGCTTTTGTTAAGGCAAAAACATTAAATGGAATTAATATTAAAAAAAGGATAAAAATCTTTTTACGCATTTCTAACCTCTCTTTGTAAATCTCGTTCTTTAATTGTTTGCCTTTTGTCATAGTTGTGTTTACCTTGACAGATACCCAGCAATACTTTGGCATGGTTGTTTTTCATATAGACTTCAAGAGGTATTAAGGTGTAACCTTGTTTTTGAGTTTCTTCTTTAAGTCTTTTGATTTCATTTTTATGAAGTAATAGTTTTCTTGTTCTTCTTTCATCATGATTGAATCGGTTTCCTTCATCATATTTAGCAATATACATATTTATTAAGAATGCTTCATCGTTTTTGATTTTGGCGTAGCAATCTTTTATGTCGGCACTGCCTTTTCTTAGGGATTTGATTTCAGTACCAGTTAAAACTATTCCGCATTCAATTTCTTTTAGTATAAAGTAGTTAAATCTCGCTTTGCGGTTTTTGATTTCCATTTTGATCATCCTCCAGTAATATAAAGTCAATTGTTTTGCTTTCTTTGCTTGCACCTACTACTTTAACTCTTACTTTGTTTCCAAGTCTATATATTTTTTTGTGTCGTTCACCAATAAGAGCCATTAGTTCTGGTAGGTAGTTGTAATAGTCTCCTTCAAGGGTGTTTATGTGAACTAAGCCTTCAATCATGTTTGGGAGTTCGACAAAGAAACCAAAGTTAGTTACTCCACTAATGTATCCTTCATAGATTTCACCAATGTGTTCTTCCATGTATTCAGCCATTTTCATGTCATCTACTTCACGTTCTGCGTCTACTGCGGCTTGTTCTCTTTGACTACAGTTTTCAGCCATGCCTGGCAAACAGTTTTCGTAATAATTTATTGTTTGGATGTCCATTTTGTTTTCAAATAAATAAGTATGAAGCAATCTATGAAGTAAAAGGTCTGGATATCTTCTTATTGGACTTGTAAAGTGAGTGTAGCATTTACTTCCTAGGCCAAAGTGGCCGATGTTTTCTGATGAATATACAGCTTTTTGCATACATCTAAGTAGTAGTGAAGCAAATATTTGATGGTTTGGTACATTTTCTAACTGGGCTAGGATTTTTTGCATTGATGTAGGGGTAAAATTTTTGAAGTTGCCAGTTAGTTTATAACCGCTTAATGATACGAGGTTAATAAATGAGTCGATTTTTTCGGCTTTAGGAGTGCCATGAACACGGTATATTGATGGTAAGTCCATATTGTAAAGGTGTGATGCAACTGTTTCGTTGGCAGCAATCATGAAGTCTTCGATTAATTTTTCTCCGTCTTCTCTATCATATGTTACTACGTCAATACATTTGCCATTTTTGTCACAGATTATCTTTGGCTCTTCAATTGAGAAATCGATGTAGCCTCTACGTTCTTTATTTTTTCTTAAGATGTGCGCTAGTTCGTTCATTAGTTTTAGTCTTGAAACGTATGGCGCATATTCTTCGTCATAGGTATCTCTCATAAGGATATCGTTAACTTTTTTATAGGTCATTTTTTTACATGACTTGATGTAGCTTGGGAAGATGTCATAGTTTACAACGTCTCCTTTAGCATTTATTTGCATGACGCAAGAGATTGTTAATCTTACTACGCCTTCGTTTAGTGAGCAAATTCCGTTTGATAGTTTATGAGGTAGCATCGGGATAACACTGTAGGCTAAGTAAGAACTTGTTCCTCTTGTGAAGGCATCTTTATCTAGTGGGCTATCTTTTGTAACATAGTGGCTTACGTCGGCTATGTGAACGCCTAGTGTGTAAAGGTTGTTTTCTGTGCTGATACTTACAGCATCGTCTATATCTTTGGTGTCATCTCCATCAATTGTAAAGATCACTTCATTTGTTAGGTCTTTTCTCCCAGCTAGTTCTTTTTCTTCAACCATAATAGGTAGTTCTTCTGTTTGCTTGTGAGATTCTTTAGAAAATTCTTCAAAGATGCCATATTTGTAAGCTATAGTTTTGATGTCAACGCCTGGGTCGTCTTTATGACCTATTATTTTTACAACTTTACCTATATAGTGGTTTGGTGCTAGTTCTTTTTCTAGGTTTACTAGGGCTTTTGTACCTAATACGCAATCTTTGGTAGTGTTTGGATCTAGGTCTATTAGAAGTTTGCACTTTTCGTCGTCTAGGATTAGTACTGGTTTGTTTTTTCTTATACTATATTCACCAATCATGTTTTTGGTGTTTCTTTTTAAGATTTTGATTATACGTCCTTCAGTTTTTCCTTTGTATTTGATTAGTTCAGCTAAGACTTCATCTCCATTTACAGCATCATTAAGGTTTTTGTAATCGATGTATAAATCGTCACCATCTAAAAGAAGAAAGCCATTTCCTGCTTTATTAATGCTTAGTTTTCCACATTTTAAATATTCACAATTTTCTAAAAGTAAGTATTTTTCTTTTTTAGTTTTGTAAACTTTGTTTTCTTCGATAAGGGTATCTAAAGTTTTTTGTAAATCTTTTAGTTCAATTGCACTGTGTAAATTTAGGGCATCGTTTATTTGGATAAGTGTCTGAGCATCATGCATTTTGCTTAAATAGTTAATAATTTCTTCTTTCATATGGTCCTCCGATTATATTTTATCATATTTTTATAAGGTAAACTAAAAAAAGCACCAATTAGGCACTTTCTTAACTAATATAAATTAGGAATGATAATACAAAGAATGCTAAACCAAGAATTAATGTAAGACGGCTGATTACTAGTTCTGAGCCTCTTTCTTTTTGATTAGCAAATAGTTCTGTATTTCCTCCTGATATTATTTGACTAGCATCACTTGCTTTGCCACTTTGAAGTAGGACAATTGCGATTAGTAATACTGATACAATTAATAAAATAGTTTCCATAAAATCACCTGACTAATAAAGATGTTACCATATTTTATGGGTTATTTCAAGTTTAGTGGCCTACTTTTTCTTCAATTCTTAGAAGTTCATTGTATTTTGCAATACGTTCTCCTCTACATAGTGAGCCTGTTTTGATGTATCCTAGGTTTAGGCCAACTGCCATTTGAGAGATAAATGTGTCTTCTGTTTCACCACTTCTGTGGGAAATAATTGTTTTAAAACCAGAGTTTTTAGCTAGTTTTATGGTTTCTAACATTTCAGTTATTGTACCTATTTGATTTGCTTTTAATAAAATGGCGTTATTGTATTTTTCAGTTATTCCTTTTTGAAGATATTCAATATTTGTAACAAAGTAGTCATCACCCACTAGCATTATTTTGTTTCCAATTAGTTCAGTAAGTTTTTTTATTGAATCTATGTCGTCTTCGCTGAAGGCATCTTCAATGCTAATTATTGGATAGGTTTCAGTTAATTTTATGTAGTAGTTTATTAGTTCTTCTTTAGTTAGTTCTTTTTTGTTTATTGTGTATTTACCATCTTTATAGAATTCACTTGCGGCTGCATCTAGAGCTAGGTTTACATCTTTACCTGGAATATATCCACTTTCTTTGATAGCAAGGATTATGTAGTCTAGGGCTTCTTCAATTGTTTTAAATGTTGGTGCGAATCCACCTTCGTCCCCTACTGATGTTGAAAAGCCATTTTGTTTTAGAATGTTTTTTAGAGTTTGGAATATTTCAGCACCGCATCTTAGTCTTTCTTTAAATGTGCTCTGATTTGGGACAATCATAAATTCTTGAATTTCTAAAGAACTTGTTGCATGAACTCCACCATTAATGATATTCATCATTGGGTATGGCATTGTATAAGGGCCATCAAATAGTTCGTAGATGTCTTTGTTTTGGGATTTAGCAATTGCTTTCATAATGCAAAGGGATACGCTTAAAATGGCATTTGCTCCTAGGTTTGTTTTGTTCTTTGTTCCATCTAGTTCTAGAAGTAAATTGTCTAGAACTTTTTGATTTAATTCTTTACCTATTAGGGCATTTTTAATGATTGTGTTTACATTGTTTACAGCTTTAGTTACACCTTTGCCATGATATCTTGAGTCTCCATCTCTAAGTTCTAGGGCCTCGTTTGTTCCGGTGGAAGCACCTGATGGGACACTTGCTCTTACAGTAAAGTTTTCTGTAGTAAGTTCACACTCTACAGTTGGATTTCCTCTTGAATCTAGAATTTCTCTAGCATATAAATTTGTGATTTTCATTTTTCATACCTTCTTTATAAGAAAATTATAAAATAAATGTTAACCTCTAGCAAGTTAATATTTTATATTTGACACTTTAATGATATAATTGTTTATAGGAGATTTTTATGAAATTAGTTGAGTTATCAATTCGTGAATTTGAAAATTTTGCTTATAATCATCCACTTAGAAGTTATGCCCAAACGGTTAACTATGCTAAGTTAATGGGTGAGATGGGATTTTCTTATGATTATATTGGATATAAAGATGATATGGACAATATAGTTGCTGGGTCCCTTGTATTAACAAAAAAGATTAAGTATGGTAAGTATGCTTATGCACCTAAAGGCTTTTTAGTAGATTATTATAATGCTAGTTTGTTTAAAGATTTTTTTAATGAGGTAGTTAGTTATTATAATAAAAAAGGGTGTGCCTTTATTAAGATTAATCCAGAAATTATTATTGGTGAGTTAAATCCTAAGAGAAGCTTTGCGGCTAATTATAACCAAAATGTTAAGATTATTGACGATTTAAAAAGTTTAGGATTTAAGAGGAGACGAGAGATTAAACCATTGGATTTTATTTTTCCAAGAATCAGTCCATATATTAACTTAAAAACATATAATCGAGATAATTTATCTGATGAGGTGAAGGATATACTTAGTACTTCTACTAGCAGTGGTCTTATTTTAGAGGATGCAAGTAACAAGGATATTTCACTTTTATATGATTATATAAAGGATAATGCTACTTATAATATTAATTTTTATAGGAATATGCTGAATATATTTACAGGAAATACCGGTGCTAATGCTGAACTAGTACTTCTTAAGATTGATTATGAGGCTTGTTTAATTCAAACTCAAAGAGCTTACGAAAAAGAACTTGAGCATAATAATGAGTGTAATGAGAAGATACAAACAGATAATAGTCCAGCTGTTTTAGAAGAGAAGATGGCATCTGATAGAGATTTAATTTTGATTAAACAGCAAGTAGTTCAAGCAACGAATAATTTAAAGAAGCAAAAATATGAGTATATTGCTGCTGCACTGCTTATGAAATTTGAGAATAGAATTAGTATAATTGCGAGTGGATATGATAGTAAATTTATTTCGTTTAATCCTATGTTTTATATGTATGAAGCAATAATAGATAGATACAAAAATGATTATGATTTCCTTGATTTAAATGGGCTTGCTAATTCATTTGGTCAAAGCAGTCCTTATTATAAATATAATGAAAGCAAAATTGGAATGAATCCTGATGTTTATGAATTTATCGGTGAATTTGATTATATAATTGATGAAGGTAAATTTAGAAGAATTCAAGCAGCTGGGTTGTTATCCGAAGAATTTAAACCATCATATAAGTTGGAAAGTGAGCAATAGCTTGCTTTTTTTAGGTAAAGAAAAAAACTCTTAACGAGTTTTAGTAGTTCTCACTTTTTAATTCGAAGAAACTTTGTGGGTGATTACATACTGGACATACTTCTGGAGCATATTTTCCGATTACAACATGTCCACAATTACGGCAAATCCATATTGCATCTTCGTCTTTTGAAAATACAATTTTATTTTCTATATTATTTATTAGTTTACGGTATCTTTCTTCATGATGTTTTTCTATTTGACCAACTAATTCGAATTTTTTGGCAATATCTTCAAAGCCTTCTTCTCTTGCTGTTTTAGCAAATTCTTCATACATATCTGTCCATTCGTAGTTTTCACCGCTTGCAGCATCATTTAAGTTTGTTAGTGTATCTGGAATGTTCCCGCCGTTTAATTCTTTGAACCACATTTTAGCATGTTCTTTTTCGTTGTTTGCTGTTTCTTCAAAGATAGCTGCTATTTGTTCATATCCGTCTTTTCTTGCTTTTGATGCATAATATGTATATTTGTTTCTTGCTTGACTTTCACCGGCAAATGCTGCTTGAAGATTGGCTTCTGTCTTTGTTCCTTTTAAATTCATTTTACTACCTCTTTTCTACGTTAATTATATCATTTATATAAAGTTTATTCAAGGAGCATATACTTATACTATGGAAAGATTGCCTTCAGAAACTGAGTCAAAAATTGGAACTTTATTTGCCACTTTAGTTGGGTTTGCTTTAATTGATGGGTTTACGGCTTTAGAGCAGAATGCAATTGGCAACTGGTTTATGTTAGTAGGTCAGATTCTGGAGACGAATGCAGCTTTTTTACAACAGTTTAATCAGCAAAGTCAGATACGTCAATCAAAAATAAAAAGTGATAATGATGCTTTTGAGATGGAAAAGTTAAAGAAAATGGTTGATATCTTGCAAAGAGAGTATGAAAAACTTGCAAAAGAAAATCCGCACTAGGCAGATTATCTATTTGTTCTAAAGCGATCTTTTGGATCTAATATTTTTTTTCTTAATCTAATAACAGCTGGTGTAATTTCAACGTATTCATCATCATTAATGAATTCAAGCGCTTCTTCTAAAGAGAATGTTCTTGGTGGTACTAAAGCGATTGCTTCATCACTACTTTTACTTCTTGTATTTGACATTTCTTTATTCTTGCATGGGTTTACGTTAAGGTCGTTATCTCTGTTGTTAATACCAACAATCATACCAATGTAAACATCTATTGCTGGGCCAATAATTAATTGTCCTCTATCTTGTAAGTTAAATAGTGAGTATCCAAGACTCTTTCCAGTTTCCATACTAACTAGTACACCGTTTTTTCTGGTTTGAATATTTCCAGCGTATGGTTTGTAAGATGAGAAGCTACGTACCATGATTCCTTCACCTTTTGTTTCAGTGATGAAGTTACTGCGGTATCCGATAAGTCCTCTTGTTGGTACTTCAAATTCTAGGTGGGTGTAACTTTCTTCTTGCTCTAGTTTTTGTAAAAGGCCTTTTCTTTCTTGTAAGCTGTTAATTATTGTGCTTGAGTAGTCATTTGGAGTATTTACTATAACTAATTCATATGGTTCACATTTTTGACCATCTATTTCTTTAAATAGTACTTCTGGTTTACTTACGCATAATTCGTATCCTTCACGTCTCATGTTTTCAAGAAGGATTGATAGGTGTAGTTCTCCTCTACCGCTAACTTTAAAGCCATCAGAGCCTTCTAGTTCTTCTACTTCTAAACCAACATTAGTTTCAAGTTCTCTTTCTAGTCTTTCTTTTAAGTGTCTAGATGTTAGGAATTTACCGCTTTGGCCCGCAAATGGTCCGTTGTTTACAACGAAGTTCATACTTAGGGTTGGTTTTTCAATTTCAATTGGTTCTAGAGGATTAACTGTTCCTAGTTTGCAGATTGTATCGCCGATTGATATGTCTGCACATCCAGCAATTGTTACGATATCGCCATAATAAGCTACGTCTTTTTCGATCTTTTTAATTCCTTCGGTAACATATAATTTTGAAATTCGGAAGTTTTCAACACTACCATCATTTTTTACAAGGGTAACTTGTTCACCATTTTTGATTTTTCCTTTATTAATACGACCAATTCCTAAACGACCAATATAATCATCATATCCTAAGTTTGAAATTTGAAGTTGTAAGTCGTCATTTTCGTTTCCTTCAAATGGTTTGCATTGTTTTACGATAGTTTCTAGAAGTGGATCAATAGTAGTGCTGTCATCATCTAGTGAATATTTAGCAATACCATCTCTTGCAGTACCATAGATGATTGGGAAGTCTAATTGTTCATCGCTTGCGTTAAGTTCACAGAATAAATCGAATGTCATATTAACTACTTCTTCAGGTCTAGCGTCTTTTTTATCAATTTTGTTTATAAATAGGATTGGTTTTAAGTTATATTTTAAGGCTTCTTTTAAAACAAATCTTGTTTGAGGCATTGGACCTTCTGCAGAGTCAACAAGTAATATTACAGTGTCAACTGTTTTAATAACACGTTCTACTTCTGATGAGAAGTCAGCATGGCCTGGAGTATCTACGATGTTAATTTTGTAGTCTTTATATCTAATTGCACAGTTTTTTGAGTAGATAGTAATACCTCTTTCTCTTTCTATATCGTTACTATCCATTACGCAGTCTTTTACTTCTTCATTTGATCTAAAAGCACCGCTTTGGTTTAGTAAAGCGTCTACTAAAGTACTTTTTCCAGCATCAACGTGAGCTACTACTGCAACATTAATAATTTTTTCCATATAATTCACTTCTTTCAACAAACGCATAAATCATACTACAAATCAAGGTATTTTGCAAGAAAAATAGTAAATGTGTGCTTATTATGGTATACTTTTTTTAGGTGATTTTATGAAAATCAAGGCTTTATTTAAGAAATATTGGGGGTATATGCTGGCATTTGCTTCAGCTTTTGTTGTTATATCTATTTTGTTTTACTTGCAAGGTGTAGCTCCTTTTGGTGGGAAGAGTTTACTTACGATTGATTTTTTTCATCAGTATGGCCCGATGCTTGGTGAGTTATTTGATAGGATTAAAAGTCATTTAGGATTGCTTTATTCATTTAATATGAGTATGGGGCTTCCTTTTTATAGAAATTTCTTTAATTATTTGTCTAGTCCTTTTAATATTTTGATGCTTCTGTTTAGTCATAGTAAGCTACTTACTTCTTTTAGTGTTATTGTTCTTGTTAAGTTATGTTTTAGTACCCTTTTTATGTATATGTTTTTGAAGAAGAAGGTTGGGCTTTCAAATGTACTTACTGTGTGTCTTTCACTTCTTTATAGTTTTAGTGCTTATTTTGTAGCATATTACTGGAATATTATGTGGCTTGATGGGATGGTATTTTTACCGCTTATTGTTTATGGTTTAGAGAGAATGCTGATGCAGAGAAAGCCGCTTGTTTATGTTCTTAGTTTAAGTATTATGATGTTTGCTAATTATTTTATTGCTTACATGATTTGTATTTTTCTAGTTATATATTTTATTATTTTTATGGTGCAGTATACTGATAAGTTTGATTTAAAGAAAATTTTATTTAAGTGTGCGCTGTTTGGAATTAATAGTTTGATTGCTGCTGGGGTTTGTGCATGGTTTTTGGTGCCAATGTTTAATGGGCTTTCTAGTATAAGTGCGACAAGTGATATTTTTCCAAGTAGTCAGTATTATGCATTTAATTTTGCAGAATTTTGGGCGGGGCATTTTAGTGGTGTAGTGCCGACGGTGTTGAGTTCTGATGTTAGTAATGCACCTAATATTGCTTGTGGCGTTCTTTCTATTTTGGCTTTTTGGTTATTTATATTTGATGATAAATTAAGTCTTAAAACTAAGTTTGCTTATTTGGGCGGCCTTGTGGTTTTGTTTATTAGTTTTTATATAGGACAGATAGATTTTATTTGGCATGCTTTTCATGTACCAAATGATTTGCCGTTTAGGTACTCTTTTGTATATAGTTTTCTGTTTGTTATTATTGCGGCTTATGGACTTCGCAGTATAAAGGATATTAAACCTAGATATTTGATTTCTACTGCAGTTATGATGGGGTTATCTTTACTACTTTTATATTTATATAGTTTGAAGTTTGAGAATATAACTGGGAAGATGGTTTTACTTAATGTTGTGGTTGGAATTATTTATTTCTTGTTAATTATTTTAAGTAAGTATTATTCTAATATGAAAAGGTTTGTTCCTGCTTTATTTCTGATTGTTGTTTCTTTAGAGATTGTTGGCTCAATTAATGCTAACTGGAATATATCTCATTTAGAGGAGAGTTTTTATAAGGACTATAATGAGAAAAAGGAAATTTTAAGTGTTACAAAAAATGTGGATAATAAGTTTTGCCGTGGAGAGTTTACCAATATGCTTTCATTTAACGATCCATCTTGGTATGGATATTATGGGATTACGTCATTTAGTTCAATGATTTATGAGAATCTTGCAATATTACAGCATAATCTTGGACAGCCTGGTAATGAAATAAATAGTTTTTATTATAAACAGAATACACCTATTTATGATTTGATAAATGATGTGTGTTATTATGTTGGCGATTTAGAAGATGAGGTTAATTATACTTCGCGTGATGTTAATG
This sequence comes from uncultured Bacilli bacterium, assembly GCA_934098515.1. Taxonomy (GTDB): domain Bacteria; phylum Bacillota_I; class Bacilli_A; order RF39; family UBA660; genus CAG-533. Next base: position 86,553 of record CAKOOK010000002.1, on the reverse strand, counting down.
GTTATACATTAAATAGTTTTAATAGTGATGCCAGCTTGTTCTATTTTGTTAATAGTAATATAAAATTTTGGGAATATAATAATTATAATCCATTTAATGTTCAGAATGATTTTGTTAAAAGAACTACTAATATAGATGATGTACTTGAAAAAGTTGATCTTAGTAGTGGAAAAGAGTTTTATAGGGATGATGAACATGTAATTATTAGATATGAAATTAAGGGAGATGTGAATAATTACTATGTTTATAATAATAGTAGTTATATAGATTTTATGTTAATAGATGGGGATTTATATTATAATACTGATGATTATAGTTATGTGTATAATTTGGAAGATATTAACATTACTTCATATAATGATTACAATGAGAAATATATTATTAATCACAAAAGTATAGAGAAGAAATCTTATTTGTATGTGGGGTTTAATAATTATTATGAATACGATTTTTATGTGTATAAGTTGAATCAAGATAAGTATAATGAATTTGTTAAAAAGTTGGAAGCTGTTAAAGTAAATATTGTAGATTTTAAAGAGGATGTTATTAACATAAATGTTAATAGTAAGGAAGGAACTATTTATTCTTCTATTCCATATGATGACGGATGGCATGTTTATGTTAATGGACAAGAAACGAGCACATTTAGAATTGGTAATGCCTTTTTGGGGTTTGATGTTCCTACAGGTAATAATGATATTAAGCTTGTTTATAAGATACCAAGTTTAGGTATTAGTCTATTTATAAGTTGTGCTTCGGTTATATTGCTTTCTTTGGAGATGTATCTACTACGAAAAAAGTCACATTAATATGTGGCTTATTTTTTGTTTACAAATATTTTATCGATGTTTTTCTTTGGCATCATAATTTTAAAATTGTGGATATTTGAGATATCATATTTTAAAACGGCTCTATCTAGTTTTTCACCGTCTATACACCATGCTTTTTTAGGGTAATCTTCAAATTCAAGTTCAATGTGGTTTGTACGATAGAATTCTAGGCCTGAAACTTTGGTAACATCTAATGTAAGAAGCATGGTAAATGTTCTGATAATATCTATTCTTTTTCTAAAGTTACAGAATAGTACTTCAAATGTATCATCATCTAGTTTTACATCTTTATAGAAATTATTGATACCAGCTATTCTATTGGCATTAGAGATAAGCATGAATGAATAGTAACCAGTCTTCTCTATGCCATTTACTTTATATGATAATTTATATAATTTTGTTGGACTGAAGAAGTCTTTTGCACCCTCAATAAGATAGGCCATATATCCCCATTTTTTCTTTAATTTGCGACTTGTTTGATAAGGAATATGCATGAATTTACCAAAGCCGGCTACGTATACAAATGGTTGTCCATTAATGATACAAATGTCCATTTCTTTGGTTACACCGTTAAGTAGTAGTGATAGGTTTCTTTTGATGTCTTTTCCGTAGCCAAACATGACACCAACATCATTGGTTGTACCTACTGGAATATGTGCTAGGACTAGCCTTTCTTTTCTTTGTAGATTGCCAGTTACAGCTTCATTAAATGTACCATCTCCACCCATGGAAATGACTAGATCACATTTATCTAGATGACTAATAATCTCTTTAGCATGGCCTCTATATTCGGTACCAATAAATTTTGCAGAATATCCATGGTTTTCTAATATTTTTTTATATTCTTTTAAGTGTTTTGTTTTTAATGTATGCCCACTATTTGGGTTGTAGATTACTACACATGATTTCATTTTCTTCACCGCTTTAATTATATCTATCTATTAATTTTATGTCAAATAAAAAAAGTATCAGAGGATACTTCATATATAAATGGAGGGGCCTACCGGATTTGAACCGGTGCTCAGGGAGTTGCAGTCCCTTGCCTTACCACTTGGCTAAAGCCCCGTACAAGAAAGATTATACCAGATATGGATAACCTTTTCAATAAATTACGTTAAATTTAAGAAATATTTGTTACTTCTAGTTTGAATTAATATCTCTTTTCCTTCAGAATTTGCTACTTCGTTTTGTACTGTGATGAATACTGTATCTCTTACGTATGAATTTGTTTTAGCAGTTCCACTATAAATATATGTTTTATCATTGTTCTTATATCTTATTTTTAACATTTTATCAAATAATGAACTATATTTATTAGAGTTAAAGGTGTTAATTATTGGTAATGTGTTATCTAATTCAGCTTCATAAGTTACAACTAATAACTTTTGTAGGGCACTATTTTCAGTTTTTTCAACTCCTATATAAGTTTTGCACTCATTGTTTGTACAATTTTCATATTCATATTCGTAGTATGGTACAATCTTGGCGCTTTTTATTATGATATATGATTTATTGAATGTTGTCTCACCTAGATACATTATTTCGTTATAATTCTTGTTTTCTTCAATAATAGTTTTATCAATATTTTTAGCTTTTATTTTAAATTTAGAATATTCGTATGTATAGGTATTTTCTTTGTTGATTGATACGGAGTTTAAAATATTTAATTTAAATGATTTTGTACTTGTCTTTTTAGAAATTGGAAATATGAGTGTTACTCTTTCTTCTTTGTCTTTTGATATTACGCTGCCATTATATGCTTTTCCAAAATCGATGAAGTAATCTTTTAGAGTGTTTTTAAAATATATTTTGTTATTTCCATATGTTAGATATACTTCGTCTTTATTTAGAACTTTTTCTTTACCAATACTTTTTAGTGAAAGGTCCACTATAACATATTTTTCGTTGCTATTTATGAGATTGCCATTATAGTCGTACTCAGTTATGTATGATTTATTTACTTTAATTTGCAATCCATTTACTACAACTGCTTTGCCAGCACGATGGGTTGGATTAATATTGATGTTTACTATTAAAATTATTAATAGAATTATTCCTAGAGTTCCACCTATTATAGTAAAGATAAATTTGTGCTCAAGTATGTAGTATTTTAATTCACGAATAATTCTTCTAGCTTTTCGTTCATATTTGTATGTGTCTGTGCCAAGAACGAACTCAAACTCTTCATTATCTTCGGCTGAAATTTCTAGTTCTTTAAGGTCTTTGCTGAAATTAAATTTTTTTATGTCAAATCCTATACCTCTTATAATGTACATTACAATGAAGTAATAGTTTGGGAATGAGAGTATAAGGTATATATCCCTTAAAGCTCTCGATGTTTTTTGAGACATTGTTGCGTCATATAATGAAGTTATTGTGTTAGCCGCGACGATTAATAATATTAGTATTAGTATATAATAAATTGCGGTTAATATATAGAATGTAAATGGCTTTTTTTTACGCCTCATTAAAATAATCATTATTATTGAAAATGTTATAACAAAAATTGTTGCTAGAACAAATAGTATTGATATGTATGTAGACGCTGTGCCTTCAACGACTTTGATGGAATTCGTTGCGTAATTGCCAAAAAAAGTTACTAAACTATTAAATTTATTCGTGATAAAAAGAATTATTACACAAAGAATAATGTGAATAATTTTAAAGTTTTTTATTAAAAATGCGTAGGGCTTCTTAAATACCATATTCTTCTCCTATTGTTAAATTAATTTTAGCACAAAAAGAAAAGAAATTAAATCTATTTCTTTTATGAATTTTTATTTACAATAAGTTGCCCTTCTCTTAGGTATATTGTCCTATTATTTTTAAGAAGTTCGTTTTCAGTTGTTTCAAAAGTGTTTGCCACTAATGCCAGTGTATCTCCGTCTTTTGTTATATAATATGAAAAGTCCTTTTTAGGTACCATTATAACCTGATTCGGATATATGAATTCATTTAAGTCTAAGCCATTTAAAGCTGCTAGCAATGATGGGTTTACATTATAACTTTTTGCTATTTGATACAGGTTGTCTCCTCTTTTTATTGTGTAATATTCATAGTAGTTTTCATCATCCTGTTTTCTATAATTAAACATTTTATCACTTCCTAATATAGGGTATTCGTATTAGAAAGTTTTGTTAATTAAAAATAAATATTTGATTGGATGTGTTAAATTTCCATTCTGTGTTTGATATTAATTTTTCTGTTTGTTTACCAAAGGTGTATTTGTAAAGGGTTCCATCTGATAAGTAATATATAGTGTCATTGATTATTTTTATGATGGTATCTGTTTTGTCTTTAGTTGTGGTGATTGTTTGCCCATTAATTTTTAGAGTTAACTTATCTTCTTCTAAATTATAATTATATGGATTATTTTCTGGAAAAGTTAGTTTTTCTTTGATTAGCTTGTTTATTGATATTTTTACCTCTTCTTTGTCATAGTAGATGCCATTTCCATCTTTGCTTATTATAGTTATTTTGTTTTTATTTGGATCTATTTCATATTCATATTTATATTTAGGATCTAATAAATATAATTTATTATTATGTGTTCCTAGAAAGTATGCGTTTGAAGAAATCGGTTTTTCTAATGTAAGATCACTAATTTTATTATTTTCTTTGTTAATTATATAGAATTTTGTAAATTCATATTTTTCATCATAGTTAGCGGTTATTAAGTATTTATCATTAGAAGCAGATAATTTATTTTCGTAATTATCATTTTTTAAGATTGATATATTTTTTAATTTAGCATTTTCTACTTTGTAATATCCTTTATAATTCCAAATATAGATTTCTTCGCTGTTTTTATATATTTTGATATTACCTTCACTGTTTATTGGAGGTTCATCATTTGTGGTTGTGTCTATTTCAATTAAACCGTCATTAACACACAATTTATAATCGTTTTCAAAAACGTTTATTGTATAGCAGTTTTCTTCAATTTTTATATTTGTTATAAGTTTTCTTTTTTTAGTATATTCGTGAGTAATTAGATACGGAATTTCTACTTTATCTTTCTTTACTACAAATAAATATGTTTGGTTATCTTTATTATATTGTTCGTTTACTTCTAATTCATCTATGGTGTATTTTGTCTCATAATTTCTTGGAGTATTTGAAACTATAATGAATATGGCAAATGGAATAATTATTATTAAAATAAGTATTATAATCTTTTTCATAGGTACCTCTTTTGAAAAAAGAACTCGTTATGAGTTCTTTTTCTTTTCCTCTAACATATAAGAGTTTATTGTTGTTTGAATTTCAGTAAGTGCTTTTTTTGATATGTTTGAGAAATGAACTACTTCTTTCATTGTATCAATAGTTATTGTTCCCCAAATGATACCAGCATTAATTTGCATATCATTATATAGTTCTGGAGTTATAGAATTCACTTTATAACCAACAATCAATCTATCTTGAGCTACAATAATTCTTTGCGTTGTCAATGCAAGAACTGCTGTGTCAAAAATGCTTCCGTGATCATTATTGTTTTGAGCAGCAAATGCATAAATAACAGATTCACCTGGGTTTAAATTTTTATCAACTAAATCTGCGTGTTTTTTTGTTCTCCACCAATTTATTGTTGCTGGATATTTCTTTTTAAATTCTCTAACATAATCATAAGTACTAGCCATATTTTTCTCCTTACTTAATCATTCCAACTGTTTTTAATTTACTTTCAAGGCTTGCCTTATTAACGTATCCACCAATACAATCAACTTCTTTACCTTTTTTAGTAAAGATTGTAAGTGGTGTCCCGAAGCCTGATGAAAGTGGTAAGTCTTTTTCTTTGCTTTCTGTACACTTAGCTGGGATATTTAATCCTGAGTTTAGAATCTTGTTATATTCATCTTTATCAAATGAATCAGAATCTATGTAGTAAATATCTGCGCCTTGTTCTTTTGCAACTTCATTGTAAATTGGTTTAAATTTATTACACCAATAACATGAATTTCTACCAAAGACTGTCATTATAACTTTTTTACTTTTAATTACTTTCATGTATTCGTCATATGTTGATACTGTTTTATATGCTACTTCTTCTTCAGGGATTATATTGTTTAAGTATTTGTTAATTTGAGTTTCTAGTTGTTTTTCGTTTAAATCTTCTGAAGATGTGTATACTACTTCTTTTTCATTTAGGAAAACCCATGCTGTCTTTGTTAAGTCAATGTTTTCTTTTTTAAATGATTCTTTATCAGCATCACTAATATTTTCTACATTAATTGTTTTAAAATCAGCAGAAGTTTCACTAGTATTGAATTCTTTTTTAAGATTCTTTAAAGTATCAACCTTTGTATCAACATCTTTTCCTACATAAATAACTGCAAAACTATTTTTATTTACTAGTTCTGTATAACTGTTGTAACTTTTAATAGTTCCTATACGGCTATTTTTGTAGTAGTCAACATAAATTGGAATTAATAGAATTATTATAATAACAATTGCGATAATCCAGCTTCTTAATGTTCTACTCATATTTACCTCCTATTAGTATTTTATCTTTTTTATTAGCAATTTTCAATATTTTATTTAAAAAAACAACCATAATGGTTGAATATTTCTATTTGGTGGAGCCGAGCGGATTTGAACCACTGTCCAAAATACTATTTATATACCTTCTACAAGTTTAGTCAGTTTATTAATTTTTCAATATCTGCAAACTAACAAAGTTATATTGAATATCTTCTAGGGATTCTTTCTAGTATTGAAGAAATACTAAAGTATATTCTGCTAATATGAACCACCTATTGTCTCCGCAGAAATAAGATTGATAGGTAGCGCTTTAATTGCAACTAGGCAAATGCTAAAGCAGTATTATAATTAGTTTTGTCAGTTATTTTAACTGTGTTGCTATTTTAGGCATAGCATACCACTTGCAAATATATAAATATATATTCTGTCGAAACCATACGACCCCGAATGAATATAATCATAGCAAATTATTTAAGATTAGTCAATTAGTCCGCTATTTTTATAATATATTCTCCATCTTTAGAGTACATATATTTTTCTCTAGCATATTTAGCTACGTATTCGTCATCTTGAAGTTTAGTAACTTCAGAATTTAGTTCTTCTTCTTTTTCTAATAGAGACTTATATTTTTGTTCTAATTCTTTTGTTTCTTTACGGTTGTTTAATATTTTGCCCCATTGATCAATGCCAAAAACAGCAATATATGATATAGCCGCCAAGATAAATAATGAATAAACTAGTAATCTTCTTTTTGTCTTTTTCTTTGCCATCTTAGTCTCCTATTTTTATTTTAGCATTATTTTGATTTTTTTGAATTATTAGAAGTTTATTTTTTATGTTTTTTTATAAATTTTACATAATTTGGACAAAGAATTATGTTTATTAAGAAGATTAATTGAAGTAAAAGTGGAAAATTACCATTATTAATATGATATAAAAGGATTATATATGTTGTTGAGAGTATTAATGTTATGCTAGAGAAAAGTGGTTTATGTTTTTTGATACTATGTAATATTAAGCTGAATACTAATGAATAGATTATTGTGTATATGATTGGTATTAGTTGTTTCATTTAAATAGTTTGGCTAAAATAGAAGATTCTTTATCATTTGTATCACTGTAAGTGAAGCTGTTAATCTGACCTTTTATTGATACGTTTCCTTCAATTGTATCTAGTTTTATCATTTCTAAATTTGAGCCTTTAATTATAATATTTCCCATTATACTGTCTAGGTCAAATTCTTTTTCATCAAAGCTGTTTATTTTTTTTATACCACTTATAATAATGTTTTTGCGATCTGTAAGTTTAATTATGTGGTTTAATGCAGGTACGTCTATTATTTTATCCATATTGCCTCCTGCTTAAGTATATTATTTTAAATAAAAAAAATGCTAATTTCTTAGCATTATTCAGCCTTATTGTATTCGTCAATAATAGCATCTTCAAATTGTTTGCGTACGTCTGGGTTGATTGGATGTGCTATATCTCTGTATCCGCCTGTAGCAGTTTTTCTACTAGGCATAGCAATAAATAATCCGTTGTCACCTTCAATGATTCTAATGTCATGTACAGCGAATGCATCATCTAATAATACAGAAGCTATACCTTTCATTCTTGAACCCTCTTTTTCAATTTTACGTACAGTTACAGATGTAATTTGCATAACATTCACTCCTTCTAAGATCTTTAACCTAATTTAATTTTAACCCATTATATTTTAAATTGCAATGTTTTTTATAAAAAAGTCATAAAAATGTCGTTGCTTAAAATGTCTGAATATGAGTAACTTCTTTTTTCAATGCCATTATCGACTATAAATACATGTGAGTATATTTCTGTAATATTGCCATAAAAGATATCAGTTTTATTTCGGTTTTCTTTGGATACGACTTTTACTTCTTTGTTTAAATGGTTTAGGATTTGATTTTTAATTGATTCTATCATCTTGGATACCCCACGAACATTAAGCCATTACATTTAATTCCCCCTATGCCGTCTGCTCCATATTTTGTTTTATTTAGTACTGATAGTAAATCTATTACTTCTCCTTTTTCGGTTAGAGCTATTGATGTTGCAATTATTGCTGGGTCTAGCGCATGAATATTTATTCTTTTTGGACTTGATGCAAAATTTGCCCCACATTTTAAAAGTTCTTCATAATCACTTTGACAAGCACCAGCTATTATGATTAGTTTATTGTTATCTTTTTCGTATTTTCTTGCTTTTTTAACCGCCTCACAAAAATATTTGGAGTTACGATAGTTATTTATATCGTTTTTGTTTCCTTTTTTTGAATAGTATGCGTCATGGCCGGTTATGATTATTATGTCTGGTGTGTATTCTTTTAATAATTCTTCTATTTTTAATGGTAGTTCTTCTTCTTGTAATACTTTACCTATTGCTTGTAAATTATATTTCTTATAAAAGTTTAAACAACGTGTGAGATAGTCTTTGTCTCCATCTATTTGCATTATTTTGGGTGGCATGTAAAAGTAATTGCTGCGATCTAGAGCTTTGAAGTCTTCAATGTTTTCGCCAAATTTATCTTCACTTTTTTTATTTACTAAAACTAAATCAGTTTTTTCGGCATCTGCATATAGTCTGACGTCTATTCCTTTTAAGTAGCATATATTTTCTTTAATATTTAGTATTTTAAATATTGTATCATTATTATAACTTTTTCGGGTTACAAAGTCTCCTTTTTGAAAATTCATATGATTCACCTAAAAAAGTATATGCTTAAATTAAAAAAAATTTCTAAATTTGATTAGAAATTTCGATAAAAATGTCTATTGGAATTTGCTCTGCTCTATTTTGCATAGAAAAGCCGTGAGATTCAAGGATAGTATTTATTTGTTCATAATCATAATTTTTTAAGTTGTTTTTAAGAGTTTTTCTTTTAAATTTGAAAGCGTCTTCGATTAATTTGTTGTATTTATCTAAGTTATTTATTTCTTTAGTTGTTGGAGTTAATTTGATTATTGCACTATCAACGTTAGGTACAGGAAAAAAACAATTTCTACCAACTTTAAATAATTTAGAGACGTTATAAAAACTTTGGATATATACGGTTATGTATCCATATTCTTTGCTATTTGGCTTTGCTGAAAGTCTGTCGGCCACTTCTTCTTGAACCATTAAAATAATTTCACGTGGATTTATTTTACTATTTATAATTTTGGTTATTATTGGAGTTGTTATGTAATATGGGATGTTTGCAATGATATAAATATTTTTATATTTGATATTTTTTAACTCTTCTGTTAAATCCACTTCCAGGAAATCTTTGAAAATAATTTTTGTTTTATCATTTTTAATAAGGTCCAGTTGCTTTGAAAGAGTTTCATCAATCTCAAAAGCGATTATTTGTGCATTAAATGTTTGCAGTTTTTTTGTGAGATTGCCACTTCCTGGCCCTATTTCGATTATGAGGTCATCTTCATTAATGCTTGTGTTTTTAATTATTTTTTCAAGAATGTTTTCATCATATAGAAAGTTTTGACCATATTTTTTTTTGTAATTAATTTTTTCCATAGTTCATCACAGGTATATGATAACATAAAAACAGATAGTTTCAAACTACCTGTTATAACCAAATCTTAAAATTTGATATGATATGTTTTTTCTACCTACATTTGATAATGCATAGGCTTCGCTTTCAACTAGTAAATCTAGAGCTGTTCCGGTTACGCCTCTATCTAGAACTATTGCTGTTATATTTTCATTATTTAAACTAAAATTTACTATAGATCCACATGGAAGACTTTTTGATGAAGCTACTATTTTTACATTACCATAATCTTTATCTTGGTATGTTGTTGTTCCATCTAGAACATTTTGACCCGTACATCCAAGGGTTCCACCACATAGAGGACAATTTGCTGCATACCCAGTTAGTACTCCATTGTAAGTGTCTAGTGGATAATATAAATCATTATGATTAATTTCGTCTATTTTTAAGGCCATCGCAGTTAAATCAAGGGTTTTATTTAAATTGTTGTTTCTGGTTTTTACTTCTTGCTCTATGATCCCTGTTTGACCACAGACTGCTATTACAACTAGGATTATTAGAATTTTCGCTGTTTTAAAAATGTTTCTTATTTTCATCTAGGCTTCACCTATTTTTGATTTTAGCATAATTATTCTTTAATGTCAAAAAGCTCTTGAAAATTGTTTTCTAAGATGTTAGATAGTTCTTCTTCATTTATGTTTAAAGCGCTAGATAGTGCTCTTAAGGTGTAAATCATATATTTTGGTTCGTTTGGCTTTCCTCTATAAGGCTCTGGAGTTAGGTATGGGGCGTCAGTTTCTAGTAGAAAACTATCTGGAGAAAAGCCTTTTATTTCTTCTTTTAATTTGCAATTTTTAAAGGTTATTACACCACCTATACCAAGTTTATATCCAAGTTTTAGAAAGATGTTTGCGGTTTCTTTGCTTCCATTAAAGCAGTGAATTATTCCTTTTGTTTTATATTTTTTTAAGGTTGTAATTAAATCACCCGTTGCTTCTCTATTATGGATAATTACTGGTTTGTTTGTTTTAGTTGATAATTCTAGAAACTTTTCTAGCAGTTTTATTTGGTCTTCTTTGTTTTCTTTATTATGATAGTAGTCAAGTCCTATTTCACCAACGGCAATTATTTTAGGATTATTTAGATTTTCTTCGATAAACGCTAGAGAATCTTCAGTTAGTTCATTGATGTTATCTGGATGAAAGCCAAGGGCTCCATAAACATTTTCATATTTACTTACTAGTTCTAGAACTTCTTTATTTGTTTTGTCGTTATATCCATTTATAATGATTCTTTTAATATTATCTTGTTTTAAGTTTTCAAGTATTTCTTGATAGTTTGGAACATCTGTTGGGAGAATATGAGTGTGACTATCTGTTAGTTTTATCATTTTCAATCCTTTGAAATAATACTACTGGTGTACCAACTTTTTTACTATCGTACTTTCCAAATGTTTTGATTGAGTCAATTGTAGTTTTGTCTGTATTAATTTGTTTGAAAATTGATGCTGCTGTTTCTGGTAAAAATGCTTGTAATAGTACAGCACCTATTCTAATGCTTTCGATTAGATTGTATAGAACAGTCTTTAATCTTGCCTGTTTTTCAGGATCTTTTGCTAAAATCCAAGGAGTTGTTTCGTCAATATATTTATTGCATCTTCTAAAAATATTAAATAGTTCATCTAATGCGTCCGCTATTTTGAATTCGTCCATTTTATTGGTGATAGCTGTAATGCTGTTTGCGATTGTACTTTTTAAGTCGTCATCTATATCTTCCGTGATATGTGTGTTTTCAACTTCTCCGTCAAAGTATTTGTTGATCATGCCAATTGTTCGGTTAACGAGGTTCCCTAGAACGTTTGCTAAGTCACTATTTATTGAATTTTCTAGTAGTTCGATTGTGAAGTTACCATCACTTGCAAAAGGTATTTCGTGAAGTAAATAGTATCTTACAGCATCTACTCCATATTTTTCTACTAAATCGTCGGCATATACGATATTGCCTTTACTTTTACTCATTTTGTCTGATGCAAATAGTAGCCATGGGTGTCCGAAGATATGTTTTGGCATTTCTAATCCTAGACAGTGAAGCATAATTGGCCAGTAAATTGTGTGAAATCTTAAAATATCTTTTCCTATTAAATGCACATTTGCAGGCCAGTATTTTTTGAAGTTCTCACTTGATTCTCCGTCTGGATTATATCCTAGGAATGTTATGTAATTAGATAAAGCATCGATCCATACGTAGATAACGTGATTCTCATCAAATGTTACTGGAATTCCCCATTTAAAGCTTGTCCTTGATACACATAGGTCTTGAAGTCCTGGCTTAATAAAGTTATTAATGATTTCATTTTTTCTTGCTTCTGGCATAATAAAATCTGGGTGCTCATTTATATAATCTTCAAGCCATTTTGAGTATTTACTCATTTTAAAGAAGTAAGCTTCTTCGTTTTTCTCGTATACCTCTCTACCACAATCTGGGCACTTGCCATCAACTAGTTGTGAAGATGTCCAGAATGATTCACATGGTGTGCAGTAAAGTCCTTTGTATTCTCCTTTGTAAATGTCTCCATTATCATAAAATTTTTTGAATATTTTTTGAACAATTTCTTCATGCTCTTTATTTGTTGTTCTTACAAATTTGTCATAGCTTGTGTTTACTACATCCCAAATGTCTTTTATTTGAGCGGCAATGTTGTCTACATATTCTTGTGGTGTCTCGTTTGCTTCTAAAGCTTTTCCTTCAATTTTTTCACCATGTTCGTCTGTGCCAGTCTGAAAATATACGTCATAGCCTTGTAGTCTTTTGAAACGGGCAATAGCATCTGCTAAAACGATTTCATAAGTATTTCCTAAATGTGGCTTTGCAGATGTGTAGGCAATTGCTGTTGAAATATAATATTTTTCCATTTTTCTTCCTCTTTTCTTTTTTTAAACAAATAAAAAATCACAAATTAAGGACGAAGTTTTCCGCGGTACCACCTTAATTCATGATTTTATCATGCTCTTATATCTTTAACGCGATTAACGTTTAAACTCTGGAGCCATGTTCATAATTAAAAATCTAATTCTTTTTCACCAACCAAGAATTCTCTGTTAGTTTTTAATTATTACTCTTTCCTTCTTTGTTTAATAATGTTAATCTAACATAATATTTGAAGAAAATCAACTGCTTGTTATGGAAGTTTCAATAATTTTTGATAATAATTTACAGAGTTTTTTCGCATCTTGATGATTTTCGGGGGCTGAATATATTGTTAATGTACCAATTATTGTAGAGTTAAAATGGATGTTTTCACTAATTATTTCCATGGTTTCATTAGTGGGCCCTGCTTCTATAATTATTTTATCATTATCACACAATCTAATTGGAAGTTTGTATATTTCATAGAATACATTTATTATTCCATTTATCAATAATTGATAGTTGTTAATGTACGAATATTTTTGAATTTCTATTTTGTTATCAGTTAGTTTTAGAAGGATGTTTTCATTTTCAGATAGTTTTAGTTTTCCACGTAGTTCTTTAGGAATAACTATTCTTCCTAGATCATCTATTTTTCTTATAAAAGTAATTCCGTTCATATTATCACTATTTTATTTTGATACATTTATTTTTTTTTATTCTATATCGTTTATAATTTCTTGTAAAAGTTCAGTAATGTAATAAATATAATGCTTAGGTTGATTGATTATCGGTAGTGATATGATAATTTTTTTAAATTGGTATCTTATTTTAAATTTAGGATTAATGTTATACATTTTTAAGAATAGTTTTTCGCCGTTAATTTTGTTTGAATATTTTTCTGGAATTTGAATCTCTATCTGATTTTTTGTTTGAATTACGTGATTTATTTCTAGTTTATTCGCTAGTTTTTCAAACCACTCTTCATACATATATATAAGCATGTCTTCATCTATTTTACCAAATCGATCTTCAAGTTCTGATTTTACTTTTTCGAGAGTTTCTTTATTATCTATTGTGTTTATTAATTTATGTATTTCGATTCTAACGCTTTCCTCGTTTACATAATCAGTTTTTATATGTGTATCTACATCAAGTAGTGATGATCTATCATCTTCTTCATCTTCTGTTTTGATTCCTTTTAACTCGTTAATAGCTTCTTCTAAAAGTTTTGTGTATAGGTCTATACCGACACTATCGATGAAGCCAGCTTGCTCGCCACCTAGTAAATCACCTGCTCCTCTTATTGCAAGGTCTCTCATTGCTATTTTATATCCACTACCTAATTCCGTGAATTCTTTTATTGCTTTAAGTCTCTTAACTGCAGTGTCTGTTAGGGTTTTTCCTGGAGTATATGTTAGATAGGCATAAGCTATTTTATTACTTCTACCAACACGTCCTCTTAACTGGTATAACTGACTTAGCCCATAGTTTTGAGCGTCTGATATTATTAATGTGTTTACGTTTGGTATGTCTATGCCGGTTTCAATTATAGTTGTACATACGAGAATATCATATTGATATTCAACAAAGTCTTCAATTATTTTTTCTAGTTCTGTTTTTGACATTTGACCATGTGCATAGCAAACCCGTGCTTCTGGCACTAGTTTTGATATATGGGTTGCTTCATTTTCGATACCTTTAACATTATTGTATAAGTAAAATATTTGGCCGTTACGAGATAGTTCTTTATATATGGACTCTTTAGTTAACATATCGTTTTTTTCGACGACATAGGTTTGAACTGGATATCTGTCGGAAGGTGCCGTATCTAGTACTGATAAGTCTTTTAATCCGGACATTGCCATTTTTAGTGTTCTTGGAATTGGCGTTGCAGATAGTGTTAATATGTTAACATTTTTTTTCATTTCTTTAATTTTTTCTTTTTGTGATACACCAAATCTTTGTTCTTCGTCGATTACAAGTAGGCCAAGTGATTTATATTCAATTTTTGCGTTAAATAGCTTATGAGTGCCAAATACTAAATCAATTTTACCTTCTTTTAAACCTTCTAATATCTTATTAAATTCTTTTGCTGTTGTGAAACGATTGACAATAGCTATACTTATTGGAAATTGTTTAAACCTTTCTAGGGCACTATCATATTGTTGTTTTGATAATATTGTTGTTGGACATAAGTAGGCCACTTGATAACCGTTCAAGATCGTATTAAAAATTGCTCTAAATGCTACTTCTGTTTTACCAAAGCCTACGTCTCCGCATAGTAAACGATCCATTGGAATTGACTTTTTTAGATCAAATAAAATATCTTCTGAACATTTTATTTGATCTTTAGTCGGTGTATATTTGAATTCACTAGCAAATACTTCTTCTTCAACAAAGTGATTATATTTTGGAGATTTTAATGTTGCTCTTTCTGCATATAGTTTTAAAAGTTCGGCTGAAATGTCTTTGATTCTTTTTTTGACCGAGTTTTTTGTTTTTATCCATGATGTTGAATTTAGTTTGTTTATTTTTGGTGCGGTCCCTTCAGCATCTGAGTATTTATAAATTGTGGTTATTTTTTCGACCGGAATATATACTTTGTCATTTTCTGCATAGTTTATTAGAATGTAATCTTTTTTAAAGCCTTTTTTTTCTAGAGTAATTATACCACCATAAATGCCGATCCCATGAACGCTGTGTACAACGTAATCTCCTGGCTTAATATCGCTGAAATCTTTAATTTTGCGGCCTATTTTTACGGGGTTGTGGTAATTTTTTGTTTGGCTTGTTTTTTCAATATCGTTTTCAGAAATAAAAATATTATCGTTAATTATGAATCCTTTATTTAATTTTTCTTTTATTATATGGATATTTTGTGAGTTACTGTTTGATAAGGCGGTTTTTAGAAAATCTAATATTATTTTATTTGTTGCATAAATATAAATATTGTGATTGTCTTCTTTATTTTTAATAAAATTTATAAGAAGTTCGTAGTTACCATTAAAATTTTCAATATTCTCACTGGTTATGTTTAAAACACCTGTTTTTGAGAATGCATAAAGATTTTTTTCGGTTGTTGGTTTTAGTTCTTCTAGTGTAAACATTAATTTATCTTTTATATCGTTATTTTCTTTATATTCAAGTATTTGATCCGCGAGAGTTTTATAACCTTGCAAGATTAATTCTTTATCATAATATATTAAATTTGGGTTATTTAATAAATTTAAAATTGAGGTATGATTGTTACTAATTAGTTCTTTATATGGGGAGATTTCAGCTGTTTCAATTTCATTTATTGTTCTTTGACTTTCGCCATCAAAGATTTTTATGCTTTCTATTTGATTACCGAAGAGTTCTATTCTTACTGGGTTATCATAGTTATATGGAAAAATATCTATAATGAATCCTCTTAATGAGTATTCACCTGTTGATGTTACAATTGAAGTTTTGGTGTATCCATATTTATCAATAAGTTCTTCGAATGATTCACGATTAATTTTGTCATTTTTATTAAGTATGATGTTCATTTTTTGAAGAACAGATTTATTAGGAACAAATTTTAAATAGCCCATTAGATTGGTTATTATAAGTTTTTTGCTTTCGTTTTGAAGAGCATTTAGAGTTTCAAGTCTTTTAACCTTAAGTTCTGGAGATACAGCAAGGGCCATAGTTGTTAAAAAATCATCCATTGGAAAAAGAAGAACGTTGTCAATATACGTTCTTAAGTTGTTGTAAATTGTAGTTGCTTCATATAAAGAATTACATAAGACTATTGTGTCATTTTCATTATTTTCATATTGATATTTTATATATTGTATTTTTAATTCATCTGATAAACCAGATATGTCTGAATTATTTAAAATATCTGCATATTTTTTAGATATTTCCATAATTTACTCGTATAATCAATCTTATAGAAATATTAGTTAATTTCTATTATTTATTAATCCCTTTCTATTTATATTTTTGAGTTATTATACAATTAGTCGTATAATAATTCCACATTGTGTATTTATAATTATGGTTTTACAGTCACATTATGTGTTAGACTCTTAATTGTATTTATTCATTAACTTATCATTGGTAGTTCCATCAATAAAGTCATTTAAAATATTATTAATAATTTCTTGACTGTTGTTTAGTTTATCTAATTCTGATTTAGAGAACTTGTCTAGTACATAGTTTATTATGTTGTTTTCTGGTTTTGATATACCTACTTTCAATCTTAAGAATTCCTGAGTATGTAAATTTTCAATTATAGATTTGATTCCATTATGACCGCCTGATGAACTATTAAATTTTAATTTAATTTTACCAAGTTCTAAATCTAGGTCATCTTGAATAACAAGAATATCATTTTTGTTTATTTTGTAATAGTTAACAAAATAATTTACGGCATTTCCAGATAGGTTCATGTATGTTTTAGGTTTAATGAATAGAATATTATCTTTATCTGTTTTATAATTAACATAATATGCATAACTATTTTCTTTCCAATCAGGATTTTTTAGATAATTATCAAGAGCCATAAATCCAATATTATGACGTGTATTAGTATATTCTTTTCCTGGATTTCCTAATCCAACTATTAATTTCATAACTTCCTCCTACTATATGTTTGTAAATATAGGTGACAATATTTTGACATCATGTTTGCAATCTTTTTTAGCTTCAAAAATTATCATAGAACCATTACTATGTTCGTTTGGATATATAATTTGCATTCTTTTAATACCAAATTTATATTTTGTTAGAAGGTTTATTAATTCAATCATTCTATCTGTTCTATGAATTATATATAGTTTACCTTTGTCTTTTAGCATACTATGTGAGATTTTTATAATTTCTTCTAACGTTATATGTATTTCATGTCTTGCTATTGATTTAATTTCATTTTTGTTTAATAATGACTCTTTTTCCACTTTAAAGTATGGTGGATTGCAGGTAATTATATCAAAATTATTTCCCGGGAAATAATTTTTAAGCTTTTTTAGGTCATCGTTTATAATATTCACATTTTTTATATTATTAATTTTTATAGATTCAACTGCTAAATGATAAATTTCTTTTTGTATTTCAATTCCAGTTATTTCAAAATTCTTATTTGATGATAAAATTATAGGAATTGGAGCATTACCAGTGCAAAGGTCTAGGATTTTTTTATCTTTATAATCTGGATTTACAAATTTTGCTAGAAGCAATGAATCTAAAGAAAATTTAAAATATTCATCATTTTGATAAATTTTAAATCCTGTATCATATAAATCGTTTAGAACTGTTGTATTTTTATTCATCAATTTTGTATTCCTTTACTTCGTCGTCAAAAGAAACTTTATATTTTTTGCTTAGAACATTTATGGATAAAACTGTACCGATTTTATCATCTATTTTAATCTTACTACCTATTTTAGGCAATTTTTCCTTGTTTTCTTTGTAAGTTTCATCTTCATATGCTAAACAACATAGTAATCTTCCACAGCATCCATTTATTTTTGATGGTGTTAATGCTATATTTTGATTTTTTGCCATGTTTATAGAAATAGTATCCATTTTATTTAGGTATTTAGCACAGCATAATTTTCTTCCACAGATTCCTATTCCACCAATTTTTTTAGCTTTATCCCTTGCTCCCATTTGATGTAGTTCAATTCTAGTTTTATATTTTCCAGCAAGAAACTTAACTAGTTCTCTAAAATCTACTCTTTCGTCTGCAACAAAGTTTATAAAAAGTTGCTTTCTATCAAATGTAAATTCTGAGTCCACTAATTGCATTTTTAAATTTAAATGTGTTGCTTCGGCCTTAGCGTCTTTTAAAGCTTCTTGAGCGTCTCTTAAGTTAATTAAGTATTGATTATAATCTTTATCTGTAGCCATTCTTACAACTTCTTTTAATGTGTTTTTGACATCTTTATCGTCTATTGTTGCGATTTTACCAATTTGCTCTCCTCTTTCAGTAATTACTATAACATATTTTCCTTTTTCGATTGGTAAATCTTTTGGATCAAAATTATATACTTTACTGTTTTCTTTAAATATTACTCCACATACTTTCATATTTACCTCCCTAGTGCTTTAGCAATTTTTGCTAAGACTAATTCAATATTAACAGAACTATTTAACCATAATATTGCTTTATTTATTTCTAGCATTCTATTATATTTGTCGTCTAATTGAATTTCGTCAATTTGATTTATTAATGATTCTAATGCTTTAGATAGTTTTTCTTTTTCTAAAGTTTTATAAGTCCTCATGTATAACATTATATCATATCTGTAATTGTTTACTTGTTTTTTTAAGTTATCAGTTATTTCTTGTATTTCAGGGTCGTTGATATTTGCTTTTTGAGTATTAAATATTTCACATCTACTTCTTATTGTTGGCAAAATCATGTTAATATCTGATGTAAAAAGAATACCTATTATATTATCGTTTGGTTCTTCGAGAAATTTTAATAATTTGTTACTAGCTGATAAATTCATTTTTTCTGCTGATTTAATGAAATAAACTTTTAATGTATTGTTAAAAGACATTGTTAAAAATTTGTTTTGAATATTTAAAATTTTTTCTTTATCAATAATATTATTTTCCGGCTCTATTACAACTATATCTGTATTATTTTCTATTTTTAGTTTTGCTACAAGATTTTCATTTTTAAGAAAGTTGTATATATTATTTAGTAGTTCTTCTTGATTATTTGTTTCAACCAAAAAAGCATGAGATAGTTTTTTCTCACGTATACATAATTCTAAGTATTCTATAAAATCTTGTTTCATACTATCCTCTATATGAAGAAGAAGAAACTTATTGCCAGTGCTATAAGCCCTGGAAAACCTAACATAACAATAACTAATATATTAAAGTAATTAAGAGGAATTAAAATATTAAATCCTTGCATTATTAAATCGAAACCGTAAATTAATAAAATTGAAAATACTATCTTTTTTACAAGTCTAGTTATCATTTTTTCACCAATAATATATATGTATAAAGTTTTGTAGTTATGCTATAAATTTCGTCTGTCTTCAAATGCTCTTTCTAATGTCAATGCATCTAGATAATCTATTTCTGTTCCAACTGGTATTCCGTAAGATAATCTAGATATTTCAACATTTTTATTTTTTAATAACTTATTTATGTATTGTAAAGTTGTTTCTCCTTCGATGGTTGGTTTTAGGGCTATAATTAATTCAGTTTTTTCTTTTGAGGCGTTACATCTTTTAATTAAGTTATCAATATTTATATCGTCTGGTCCTATGCCATCGATTGGGGAGATTAAACCATCAAGCACATGATATACGCCATGGTACTTTCCCATTTTCTCAAACATAAATACACTTTTATAATCTTCTACTACACAAATGCTATTTTTATTTCTTACAGGATTGTCACATATGTTGCATATCTCTTGGTCTGTTATAAATCCACACACTGGACAAGGATGAAGTTTGCTTTTAGCAATTATTAATGATGAAGCAAATCCTTGTATTTCACTTTCTTCCTTATTTAGAATTGATAGTGCCATTCTTTCAGCAGATTTATCTCCTATTCCTGGAAGTATTTTAAAATTTTCAATTAATTCTTCTAAAACTTTAGGATAGATCATTATAGTAACCCGTTTAGTCCATTAGTGTATGCCCCAAGCTTTTGTTCTTTGTCTTTATCTATTTTAGTTACTGTCTCATTAATAGCTACCATAATCATATCTTCTAGAGTTTCTAAATCTTCTTGGTCTTTTACGATTTCTTTATTAATGTTTATTTTATGAATTTTCTTACTACCATACATTTCTACACTTAAGAATTCGTTTTGTGTGCTGTATATAGTTGAATTAATTTCACTTTGTTTTTTTTGAATATCATTTTGAATTTTTTGAGCTTGTGCCATTAAATTTTGCATGTTCATTATCTTTCACCTTTTTCTTTCTATTTTATTTCTATTAAATCTTTGCCAAATATTTCAAGTGCACTATTGTTATTTTCTTCAGTAGTGTTTTCTTTTGATGCTGGTTCTGCTAAGTTTTCTTCCATATAAATATATTTTTTACTTTTATTTTTGATATATTCTTTTTTTGCGTTAGTACATTCTTGCTTTAGTAGGCAAATTATTTTATATTTTTTATTAAATTTCATATTATATTCTTCTTCAATAGTTTCAAGATTTGAATTAAATAAATATACTGCAGTTTCTGTATTTAGTGATAATACTGCAATATCGTCTGAAACTATTTCTACTTCTGCATCTTCAATTTTTGAATATAAATCGCTATTTTTATATTTAATATCTTTTTTTAAATCATCCCAGTTTGTATTAAAAGTCTCTTTATTAATTTTACTGGCAGTTATAAATACATTATTTATTCTTATTATTTTTAATCTATTTATTTCTTCATCACTACGTGAAGTTATTACTACCGTCTTTGAAGGCTTTGTAATTTCTTTTGATTGTGCTTTATTACTTTGAATTTCTATAATAGTATTTGTTTTAGGAGACATTTTGTTGTTTATTTCTTTAGAAATTATTTCCCGGGAAATAATTTTATCTGTATTTTTAATTGTTTCTATTCCATTTTGAGTTTTTATTTTACTTAATATAACTATTTTTATTAAAGTAAGAGCATCTTTTTTTAAGTAACAGTTCGATATTTCAAAAGCTAGTTCTTTAATCGTTTGTAGATTATTAAATACTGAAACTTTGTTTTGAAGTATTTTTATCTCTTCATTATATAGATAATTTAATATTTTTGAAATTAATAAATTCACTTCAAGTCCCTGATTAGATATGTCATTAAATATATTTTGCAAATTTTCTAGATTTTCCTCTTTTGCTGTTAAAAATATTTCTTCTATTGTTGAATCGCCTATGACACCAAAACAGTTTTGAATAATCTCGGTTGTTATTTTTTTATTTTCTTTTGATAATTGGTCTAAGTATCCTAAAGCATCTCTCATTCCACCGTCTGCTAGGTCTGCAATATATTCGGCAGCTGATTCGTCAATTTCAATATTTTCTTCTTTAGCAATTGATAAGATTCTTTCGCATATTATATTTTTAGGTATTTTTCTAAAGGTAAATCTTTGACATCTAGATAAAACAGTTATTGGAACCTTTTGAATTTCAGTAGTTGCTAAAATGAATATGACATGCTTTGGTGGTTCTTCTAAAGTTTTTAGAAAGGCGTTCCACGCACTTTGTGATAGCATGTGTACTTCATCAATTATATATATTTTATATTTTGAATTTGAAGGAAGAATTTTTACGTTATCGCGAAGTTCTCTTATTTCTTCTACACCATTATTTGATGCAGCATCTATTTCAATTATATCTGGGTTCTCATTAAAATTTTTACATGAGTTGCATTCACCACATGCAATTCCATCTTTAGCATTTTCACAGTTAATTGCTTTTGCAAATAGTTTTGCTGTTGAGGTTTTTCCGGTTCCTCTTGGGCCGTTAAAGCAGTAAGCATGTGCTAATTTATTGTTTATTATAGAATCTTTAAGTATTTCTTTTATTGAATCTTGACCATATAAATCATTAAAGTTTTGTGGTCTATATTTTCTGTAAAGTACTTTATATGCCATTTAAACCTCCTATATTTATTATATCATTTTACGCTTATTTTTCCAGAATTTATTGATAATTTCTTGATATTTATCTTCTTTTTCGTTCATGTCTTTTAATTTATTAAATATGGTTTTGTTATATTGATTTTTTTCTGGTAATCTTGGTAATAAATAAAATACATTTTGTATTCTACTCTCTTTTATTACTGACTTGCACATGTCGCATGGTTCGACGGTTACATATAGCGTACATTTGTTCAATCTCCAACTTTTAAGTTTTTTATTTGCTTTAATGATAGCTAGAATTTCAGCGTGATTAATCGTTTGTTGTTTAATATTTCTTGAATTATGAGTTTTTGAAATAATTTTACCATTTTCATCTATTATTAAAGCTGCTATTGGTACTTCACTTTTCTTTAATGATTTTTGACTTAATTTTATTAATTCATCGATATATTTTTCTTCCATAATTTTTCCTTAAAAAAAGTGCACATATTTAGAGGCAAATGTGGCTGCTTTCTTCCGAATCTGACCAGTTTATTGCATAAATATTGCACAATTAAATGTTATCATACTTATATCTTTGATGCAACTTATATTGTTATTAAACAATGTTTCACGTGAAACATTGTTGATAAATATTAATTGTTGATTTTTTTATTATTGTTGTTATTGGATTAATTACGCAATGTTTTAAAGGTTTCACGTGAAACTATGTTTATATCTTTTAATCTAAAATTCAGTTTTTCATAATTATGTTGATGACTGTTAATTCTATTTAAAGTGAACATTCAGATGTTTCACGTGAAACATCTGAATGTTGATATCTTTAAAATATTTAATTATATTTACTATTTTATATATAGTTTTAAAGGCTTCGATTAAAAAGTTTCACGTGAAACATTGTTCATAAGTGCTATCTCTTTACTTTTTATGTTTCACGTGAAACATAAAAAAACGAATAGTTAAACTATTCGTTTTTTTCAAAAATTTCTTCTTCTTGTTCTTTCTCTTTCTGAACAATACTTACAGATGATACTTTTTGTCCTGATTTTAGATTAATCAGTCTTGTACCTTGGGTAACTCTACCTAATTGTGATACTTGTTCTAATGGTAATCTAATGATTATTCCTTGATTTGTAATAATCATGATGTCTGAATCATCAATAACCTTTTTAATACTTGCTATATTTCCATTCTTTTCAGTAATATTTAGAGCTTTTACACCTTTGCTTCCTCGTTTTGTCTTTCTGTATTCAGAAATTAATGTTTTTTTACCATAACCATTTTCGGTTACTATTACTATATTATCATCGTCTTTTACATTTTCTATGCTTACACATTCAGCACTTCCTAGATTGATACCTTTAACACCGGAAGCTGTTCTTCCCATAACTCTGATTTCATTTTCATCAAAGACATTCATTCTACCTTCAGAAGATGCTAATAGGATATTGGATTCACCATTTGTTTTTTTAACACCTATTAGTTCGTCGTTTTCTTTTAGTTTTATACAAATTTTTCCGGTTGTTCTAATATTTTCAAATTCTTCTAGGTTTGTACGTTTGATTAAGCCTTGTTTTGTAGCTAGAATTAAGTATTTTTCTTGGTTTTCCACATTTAATTTTATTATACTACTTATTTTCTCATCTTTTTCCACAGGTAATACGTTAATTATTGGTAATCCTTTTGATTGTCTACTAAATTCAGGTATTTCATATCCTTTTAATCTATATACTTTACCTTTATTGGTAAATATCAGTATATAGTCATGAGTTGATAGATTTAGTAAGTATTCCACAAAATCTTCGTCATTGGTTGACATTCCCTTTACACCTACGCCACCACGATTTTGAATTTTATAAGTGTCAGACGTACATCTCTTAATATAACCGTTCTTTGTTACTGTAACTATGATGTTTTCTTCAGGAATTAGTGACTCATCCTCAATATAGTCTATAGCAGTCATATCAATAGATGTCTTTCTTTCATCACCATATTTATTCTTGATTTCGATTAACTCATCTTTAATAATTTGTAGCACTTTTGCTTCGCTTTCTAAAATTGATTTTAATTCAGCTATTAATTTATGTAATTCGTTAAGATCTGCTTCTATTTTGTCTCTTTCTAAGCCTGTTAATCTACGTAGTTTCATCTCTAAAATTGCTTCTGATTGAATTAATGTTAAGCCAAAGCGTTTCATTAAGGCTTCTTTTGCTACATCATCGCTTTTTGATTCTTTAATAGTCTTTATTACAGCATCTATGTTGTCTAATGCAATCTTTAAGCCTTCTAAGATATGTACTTGTTTTTCGGCCTTATCTAAGTCAAATTTGGTTCTTCTTACGATTATTTCTTTTTGATAATTAATATATTTTTCAATTATTTCTTTTAGTCCAAGGGTTTTTGGCACGCCATTATCCAACATTAAGAAGCTTATTCCGTAATTTGTTTGAAATTGTGTATGCTTAAATAGTTTATTTAGAACAACTTGGGCATTAGCATCTTTTTTTAGAGTTATTGTTATTTTAATACCTTCTTTTAGGTCTGTATGATAGTCTGCAATGCCTTCAATTGTCTTATTATGAACTAATTCGGCGACTTTATTTTTAAGTTCTGAGGTATTAACTCCATATGGAACTTCATCAATAATTATGTAATGTTTGCCATTTTTTTCTTCAATTTGGGCTTTACTTCTAATTGTTATAGTGCCTTTTCCTGTTTCATATGCCTGTTTGATTCCACTATTACCTAGTATTATGCCTCCTGTAGGAAAGTCTGGGCCTTTAATATGATTCATTAGACCTAGAACGTCGATGTCTGGGTTATCTATATATGCTATACAGCCGTCGATTACTTCACCTAAGTTATGAGGTGGAATATTTGTGGCCATACCTACTGCGATACCCATTGTTCCATTTACTAGGATATTTGGGAATCTTGATGGTAAAACTGTTGGTTCTTTTTCACTTTCATCGAAGTTCGGTGTAAAATTAACTGTATCTTTTTTGATATCTCTTAATAATTCTAGGGATATTTTTGAGAGTCTTGATTCGGTGTAACGCATTGCTGCTGCGCCATATCCTTCGATATTACCAAAGTTTCCGTGTCCATCAACTAGCATGTATCTGTAGCTGAAATCTTGGGCCATTCTTACCATTGCTTCATATATACTTGAGTCTCCATGTGGATGGTATTTTCCCATTACGTCTCCGACAATTCTTGCACTCTTTTTATGCGGTTTATCTGGAGTGTAACCTGATTCGTACATTGAGTAAAGAATTCTTCTATGAACTGGTTTTAAACCATCTCTTAAGTCTGGAAGCGCACGTGATACTATGACGCTCATTGAGTATTCTAAGAAGGATGTTTTTACTTCATTTACTATGTTATTTTCTTCTAATCTGTCTCTACTATGATCCATTTTATACCTCCTAAATATCTAGATTTTCTACGAATGTAGCATTATCTTCTATAAATTTACGACGTGGTTCTACCTCTTCACCCATTAATCTAGTGAATATTTCGTCTGCTTGCATTAAATCATCAACTGTAATTTTTCTAAGAACTCTTGTGTTAATATCCATTGTTGTTTCATTAAGTTCTTCGGCATCCATTTCACCTAAACCTTTCATACGCATAACATCTGGTTTAGTAGTTGCAGGAAGTGATGCAAGATACTCTGCTTTTTCTTCTTCATTTAGTACATATTTAATCGTTTTTCCGTGCTTAATACAGAATAATGGTGGTTGGGCAGCATATACGTGTCCTGCTTCAACAATTGGTCTAAAAAAGCGGTAGAATAGTGTTAAAAGTAGTACTCTGATGTGTGAACCGTCGACATCGGCATCTGTCATGATTATTATTTTATGATATCTTAATTTATTTAAGTCGAATTCTTGACCTATTCCTGTACCAAATGCGGTAATAATTGTTCTTATTTCTTCGTTTCCTAGGGCTCTATCTAATCTTGCTTTTTCAACATTTAAGATTTTACCTCTAAGTGGAAGAATTGCTTGTGTCATTGAGTTACGGCCTTTGATTGCACTACCACCGGCACTATCTCCCTCGACTAAGAATATTTCACAAACTGTAGGGTCTTTTTCTTTACAATCTACTAGTTTTCCGCCAAAGTTAACTACGTCTAAGTCACTTTTTCTTCTAGTAAGTTCTCTAGCCCTTTTTGCTGCTACTCTAGCTCTTGCTGCAGTCATACATTTATCCATTATAAGTTTTGCTTCATCTGGATTTTCTAGTAAATATCTTTCAAAGCCTTCTGAGAAAACATCGTCAGCAATTTTTCTTACTTCAGCGTTTCCTAGTTTTGTTTTTGTTTGTCCTTCAAATTGTGGATCAGGATGCTTACAAGAGATAATCATTGTTAAACCTTCTCTAACATCTTCACCTGATAGTGGATCGTCGTTATCTTTTAGGTATTTGTTCTTTTTAGCGTAGTTGTTAATGATTCTTGTTAGGGCTCTTTTTACACCATCTTCGTGGGTTCCACCTTCGTATGTATTAATATTGTTTGTAAATGAGTAAACTGCTGAGTTGTATGTTTCGTTATATTGTAGTGCTACTTCAATTGAAATGTTATCTTCTTCACCATTAACATATATTATTTGGCTATTTAGAGATGTTTTATTTTCGTTTAACATCTTAACATACTCAATTATACCACCCGTGTATAAAAACTCTTCTTTATGCTCAATATCACGTAAATCTGATAGGATTATTCTTAGTCCTTTGTTTAGGAATGCTAATTCTCTAAGTCTGGTTTTTAATGTATTGTAATCATATATAGTTGTTTCTGTGAATATTTCTGGATCGGCTTTAAATCTTACAGTTGTTCCTGTTCTGTCTTTAGAGCATGTATCTATAATTTTTAACGGTCCAGTTGAATGTCCACCATTTTCAAATCTTTGAAAGTAAACATTTCCTTCATGATATACTCTTACTTCTAGCCATTCAGATAAAGCGTTTACTACACTGGCACCTACTCCGTGAAGTCCACCAGAAACTTTATATCCATGACCACCAAATTTACCACCAGCGTGTAGTACAGTGAAGATTGTTTCTATTGTTGATAAACCAGTTTTACTGTTTGTTCCAGTTGGGATTCCTCTACCATCATCTCTAACTTCAATAACGTTACCTTTATCAATTATAACTTCGATATCGTCGCAGTATCCTGCAAGTGATTCATCTACGGCATTATCAACTATTTCCCATACAAGATGATGCAAGCCTTTTACACTTGTTGTACCGATGTACATACCGGGTCTTTTTCTTACGGCTTCAAGACCTTCTAAAACCTGGATATCGCTGTCATTATAATTATTTTCATTCATATTTTGTCACCTTTATCTTTCCTTTACTTATTTTATAAACATTACAATTATTTAATATTGACCTGCTAACTTTGTGTATGTCTGTTGTTGTAATGAATATTTGAATGTCTTTATCTAAATATTGTAAAATGTTGTTGATTTTTGCTTTGTCTAGCTCACTAAATAAATCATCTAGTAATAATATTGGATCTTTCTTTAGGTTAACTTTGCAATATTCAATTTCTGATAGTTTCATAGCAATTATTGCGTTTTTTGTTTCTCCTTCTGAAAGGTAGTCTTTGATATTTTTACCATTAAATTCAAAGGCATAGTCATCTAAGTGAATGCCGTGATTGGTTTTACCATAATTTAAATCTTTTTGAAATGATTTATCATACAGATTTTGTAATTCACTATTTTCGAGATCTTTAATATTTGAAATATAGTTTAATTTTAATAGGGCTTTACCAGTTATTTTTTCAAAATAGTATGGTAAGTATGTATTTATCTGCTCTATAAATTTTGCTCTTTTTTGACTTATTTGAATATTTAGTTCTATCAGTTTATTTGTGAGAATGTCTAAATAACTTTTAGGAATCATACTATTGGTCATCATTGATTTTAAATATGTGTTTCGTTGTTTTAGAACTCTATTATATAGACTTAATAATTTTAAATATTCGTTATCAAATGAAGATAACTCCATGTTAATTAGTTTTCGATGAATACTAGGATTATCTTTTACTAGTTTCATGTCTTCTGTGCTAAACAAAATTGTATTAATTTTTGATATATAGTCTCCTATTTTACTTATTTGAGTGCCATCTATGGTTATTTTTTTATTTTCTTTATTGATGACTATTCTATAAGTATTTGTTATTTTGTCTTTTATTTTTGCCTCGATTACAGCATAGTCAGAGTCATCTTTGATTAAAGCTGTATCTATGTTTGTTCTAAATGATTTTGTAAGTGATAAATAAAAAATTGATTCTATGATGTTTGTTTTTCCACTTCCATTATTACCAATTATTATGTTTTTTGATTTAGAAAAATCTAATTCTAATTTTGGATAATTTCTAAAATTTGTAAGTTTAAGTTTAGTGATTTTCATTTTTAACCCTCTTTTAGAACAAATTTTTAACAAAATAGGTTTATGCGTACTCCTATATACAGTTAATATTATATCATAATTTAATGGGTTATAAAATAAAAAAAGGCGTTATTTGCCTCTTTTTTTAAACTTTTTTTCTAATAATAGTGATTTGCTTAATTGATTATTCATAATGTTATAAGATATATCAAATTCTAAAGTTTCTTTGTTATAAAATTCAACTAAACATCGGTCTTTTTTCTTATAGATATTACTGATATTACCTGCATTAATCCAAGAACATTCTTTTAGCCTTGGTGAGCACGTTGGAAAAAATATAATATTCTCTTCTTCTTTAACAATAATTGGAGCTTTATAAGAAATTCCTGTTAACGATTCTGTTCCTTTAGCTCTTCCTTCAATGGTGCTTCCGTTATAACGACAACTTTCATCCATTAGTTTATTTACTTTTTGGTTAACTATATAATATTTGTGTTTTTCAAAAACTAATGATTTGTTTTTACCATATGGCATTAGTGCAAGTGTGTTTTTATTAATATTGTAATCTTTCATGTACTTCACCCCCTTGCTTTTAGTTATAGCACAGGTGGTTTGTCGAAATTTGTCGAAAAATGTCGAATTATGCACAAAAAAATAAAAAGTGAGATTTTTCCCACTTTTAGTACGTTTTAATTGGTAATATTAATTGAATTAATGATTCATCTTTAACAGATTTAAGTACTATTGGCTTAGAATCTGAGTTTAGGAATATTAGTAATTCTTCCTCTTCAAATGTTCTTAGGGCTTCTAACATGTATTTTGAACTAAATGAGATAGATATGTCTTCTGATGTGTTTTTGTCTACTTCTACGCTTTCTTCAGATTTTCCAATTTCACTGGCGTATGAAGAAACGATTAATTCATTATTTCTTGTTTCCATTTTTACAATGTTTTTTTCTTTACTTTGAGTAAGAAGTGCTGCTCTATCTATAGCACTGAAGTATTTATCTAAAGATGTTGTTAAAATAATGCTAAATTCATTTGGTATTAAGTTAGAAGTATTTGGATAAGTTCCATTTAATAAGCTTGATTGAAATAAATATCCATTATATTTAAATAAAATTTTGTTACTAAATGTATGTATTTCCACATTTTCGTTTGTAGTAAGTAGTTTATCAAATTCATTAATGTTTTTACCAGGGATTACTATGTTGCATGAATCATATTCTTTATCTAAAATTATAGTTTTTTTAGCTAGACGATAAGAATCAGTAGCAATACATTCTAGTACATTACCAGTTATTTTGAAGTTTAAACCTGTAAGTAATGGTCTTGATTCTTGTGTTGAGATTGCAAATATTGTTTGGGAAATAATCTTTTTTAGTACATCGCTTTCTATAATAATGGGATTTTTGGTTTCTTCTAGATTTATTTGTGGATAATCTTCTATATTTAAACAATTTAAATTATACATAGTGTTTTCTGTACTAATTATTACTTTTAAGTCTTCTAGTACTTCAATATTAATATCTGTATTAGGCATTTTTCTGATGATGTCTAGTAAGTATTTACTTTGAATTACTGTTTTTCCAGTTTCTGTGATGTTTTTAATGTTTTCTTTAGGAATAAAGTTTTTAATAACTAAATCACTATCACTTGCAGTTAGGTATAGCCCTTCTTCTGTTAGTTCAAATAATACTCCGTTTAATATTGGAATTATATTTCTTGGTGAGATAGCTCTCATTACGTTACTTAAGCTTTCTAAAATAATATTTTTTTCAATCAATAATTTCATTTTTATTCCTTCTTTCTTTTTTTTATTATTATTGCTGTTGAAAATGTTAATAAGTCTTTTTTTCTCCACAATTATGGGAAAAATTTGATGTGTATTGTTTGTGCAAAACTTTTTTAATTAACAATTTTGTTTTTTATATCCTCTATTACTTGTCTTATGTTGTTTTCATCATTTTGAATTTCATTATTTATTTTATCATATGAGTGTAAAACTGTCGAATGATCACGATTACCAAATTCTAGTCCTATTTTTATGATTGTTTCAGATGTTGTCATTCGGCACAGATACATAGCAATTTGTCTTGGATAATTGATGTTTGATGTTCTTTTTTTACTTTTTAAATCTTCAATTGTTATGTGATAGTAATCAGCGACGGCTTTTTGAATTTTTTGAATGTCGTTGGTTATATATATTGATTTACCAATGTAATCTTTAAGGGCATCTACGGCAAATTCAAGGTTAATTTCTTTAGGGCCCATCATTGCTGCATAAGCATATAGTCTTGTTATAGCACCTTCTAAGTGTCTAACATCGTTTTCACAGTTTGTTGCAATGTACTCTATTACTTCATTTGGAACCATTTTAGCAACTTCGTGTCCAGTCATTTTATCTTTAAGAATTTTACATCTAAGTTCAAAATCTGGTGGTTCGATGTTAGCTGTTAGCCCCCATCTAAATCTTGTTAGTAACCTCTCTTCAAGAAGTTTTAAGTCGTCTGGGGAACGGTCTGAACTAATAATAATTTGTTTATTTGAGTCATAGAGATTTGTAAATGTATGGAAGAATTCTTGCTGAGTTTTAGCTGCTCCACCAAGGAACTGGATGTCATCTATCATTAAGATATCTATGTTTCGATATTTTTCTTTAAATTGACTTACTATATCGTAGTTGTTTTCGTCTTTTTTATTAATTCCAATGAAGTCTGATATGAATTCTTCACTTGTAACGTATAGAACTTTTTTATTTGATTTTTGTACTATATAGTTACCGATTGCATGCATTAAGTGGGTTTTTCCTAGGCCACTTTTACCGTATATAAATAATGGGTTATAGATTTTTCCTGGTTGTTCTGCTACGGCTAGTGCTGCTAGTTGAGCAAATCTATTACTATCCCCTATTACAAAATTTTCGAATGTGTATTCTGGTTTAAGGTTTGAATTTAAATTCTCATTTTCTGGCTCTTCTACTTTATCTAATTCAAGGATTTCAAGAGGTTTTATTTCTTCTGATGATAAGAATTCAATGTCATAAGATGTTCCGGTTACTGTACTTACTATTTCTTCGATTAAATCATAATATGTTTGATTAAGAATTTTTTTATGAAATTCCATTGGAACTTCTATTTGTATGGTATTGTTTTTAATGCCAATTAGTTTAGTTTCTTTGAACCAGGTATCATAAGATAATGGATTTAGTTTGCTTTGTATTACTTCTAGAATATCATTCCAATTTACATTATGTTTCATTACCTCACCCCGGTCCTTCGTTTTTGATAGTTCTATTTTAAATCAAGTCTGTGGAAAAATAAAGAGAGAAAATGAAAAAAATTAAATTCGACAATTTTTTCAACATTTTATCAACATGCAAACCTTTTATTTATATAGTCTAGAGTGAGTTTTCAACAATATCCACAAATTACAATTAACAATAAAAAAAGATATAAACATTTTCCACTTTTTGATAATTTAGGATTTACTAATTTTGCTTTTTTATAAATTTAAAAATTATATTTTTTGTTAGATTTTTTTATTTGATATTTTTTTAATAAATTGAAGGTTAACTTTTTATTGACTTGCAGCCTTTAATATAATATAATAAAAACGCTAAATTTGATGTGGAGGTGCAATTTTTTATGAAGAGAACTTTTCAACCTAATAATCGTAAAATGAAGAAAAAGTTTGGTTTTTTTGCAAGAAAAGCTAGTAATATTTTAAATAGACGTAGAGCAAAAGGACGCAAAGTTTTATGTAAATAAGCCACGTACAGTGGTTTTTATTCTATATGGGTGAGTTATGAAAGAAGAAATTAGAATAAAGAGTAAGTTAGAATTTGATGATTTTTTTAAGAATTCTAAAGGAATAAGTAACAATTTTTTTGTATTATATAAAAAGGAAAAGAAACTTGATAATGTAAGAATTGGGATTGCTATTGGTAATAAGTTTGGAAAAGCTTATAAGAGAAATTTATATAAGAGAAGGTTACGTAATATAATAAGGAACAATTATGATAAATTTAATCAAAACTATGATTATGTGCTTTTAATTAGGAAAAGTTGTGATACAATAGATTATAGAGAAATGGAAGATTGTTTCTTAAATTTAATAAAAAAGGTGAAATAATGAAAAAGAAGATGATATTGTTATGTGCAATGATTATGTTACTTGGTGGTTGTACTAAATATATTGCAGATGATAACAAAAAACGTGTTGTGTATGAAGTCACTGGACAGAGTTTACCATCAAATATTTTATGTAAGCCTAGTGATGATGATTTAGCTAGTATTTATGAAAAATATAAAGACAATTTAGATGTTAATTTGGATAATTTACCTAAGTGTGAAGATATTAAGATTTATGATAGTAAAAATTATAATGGATTATGGGTTCAATTCTTTGTTATGCCTCTTGCTTGGATAATTGTTAAATTAGGTACACTTGTTAAAAGTTATGGTGTATCTGTAATGATTGTTGGATTACTTATTAGATTAATTTTGATGCCATTTTCAATTAAAGCTACTAAGCAAAGTCAAAATATGCAAAAGGCTCAAAAAGATCTAAATAGACTTGAAGAAAAGTATAAAAATAGAACTGATAATGATGCAATGATGCAGAAGAGTCAGGAGATGCTTGCTATTTATAAGAAGTATAATATTAGTCCGGTTGGTAGTTGTTTAATGAGTTTTATTCAGCTTCCTATATTCTTTGCGTTTTTAGAAGCAATTAACAGAATTCCTGCAATATTTGAAGAGTATCTTGGAGCATTCCAATTAGGTACAACACCTTTAGTTGCTTTAAAGAGTGGTAATTATTATTATATTATTTTGATTTTGCTTATTATATTAACTACTTATTTGTCTTTATCATTTAATATGAAGAGTGCAGGTAGCACTGAGCAACAACAACAGATGAAGTTTATGACTGGATTTATGATAGTGTTTATCTCAATTGCTTCATTTAGTTTACCAACAGCAATTGCACTATATTGGATTGTTACTAATGGATTTAGTGTAATTCAAAATTATATTGTAAGTAAAAGGAGAAGTTAATATGAAAGAGTATGTTTATGAGGGAAAAGACCAAGAGGTTGTAATAAAGAAAGTTTTAGAAGATTTAAATGTTACTGAGAATGATTTTGTTTATAAAAAAGAAGAAGTAAAGGGTAAACTTTTTAAGGCTGGAACTACTAAATATCATGTTTATTTAAATACAGATATCTTAGATTTTATTAAAGAGTATTTAAATACTTTATTAACTGAGATGGGTCTTGAGGTTAAGTTTGAATCTAATATTAGAGATAAACAAATTAATATTAAGATGTATTCAAATAATAATCCTATATTAATTGGAAAGAATGGACAGACACTTACTGCACTAACTGCTGTTTGTAAAGCTGCTGTTTTTGCAAAAATTGGTGTATATCCTTATTTAAATTTAGATGCTTCTGATTATAAGGATAAGCAAGTTAGTCATTTAGAAAGACTTGCTAAGAATATTGCACGTGAAGTTAGAAATACTGGTAGAGAAGTTGTTATGGATAATATGAATTCTTATGAAAGACGTATTGTTCATAATGTTCTTACTGATTTTAAGGGAGTAACGACAATTAGTGAAGGTGAAGAACCTAATAGACATATTATTGTAAAGCCAAAAAAAGATTAGAAATAGTCTTTTTTTATTTTTAAGAGAATTGTGCTATAATACGCACTAGAAGAGGAGTTTTTGTCATGGATAATTCTACAATTTGTGCAGTGTCTACTGCTGTTGGAACTGGGGCTATTTCTATTGTAAGATGTAGTGGAGTAGATGCAATTAAAATAGTTAATTCAATATTTAAGGGTAAGGATTTGGAGAAAGTGAATTCTCATACTATTTCTTATGGTCATATTGTGTCTGGTGATGAAGTTATAGATGAGGTGTTAGTATCTGTAATGAGAGCTCCTAAAACTTTTACGTGTGAAGATGTTGTAGAGATTAATGTTCATGGAGGAATTACAACTACTGATAGAGTGCTTGAGCTTCTTTTAAATAATGGGTGCAGATTAGCAGAGCCTGGTGAGTTTACTAAGAGAGCTTTTTTAAATGGCAGAATAGATTTAACTCAGGCTGAAGGGGTTGAAGACATTATTGAAGCAGAAAGTGAGAAAGCTAGAAAGCTTGCAATTAATCAAATTAGTGGTAAGTTAACTCCTAAAATTGATGGTATTAGAAAGGAATTACTTTCTTTGCAAGCAGAGATTGAAGTTAATATAGATTTTCCAGAGTATGAGGAGGCTGAGGAGTATACCGAGTCTACTATAAGACCAAAACTTGAAAAAATAAGTGCAGAATTAGATGAGTTAGTACGTAATTCTAGTAATGGTAAGATGATTAAAAATGGAATTAATATTGCTTTAATAGGTAAACCTAATGCTGGAAAGAGTAGTATTTTAAATGGTTTACTAGAAGAAAATAAAGCAATTGTAACAAATATTCCAGGAACTACTAGAGATGTTATTGAAGGCAAAGTTATTTTAGATGGTATTGTGTTAAATTTTATTGATACTGCTGGTATTAGAGAAACCGATGATGTGGTTGAAAAGATAGGTGTACAAAAGAGTTTAGAAAGTGCAGAAAATGCTGATTTGAGAATTTATGTTTTAGATAATAGTGAAAAGTTAGATAATGAAACTTTAGAATTTATAAAATCTTTAAAAGATAAAAAGTTAGTTTTTGTCAATAAGAATGATTTAGATAGTAGTAATAATTATGATGGTATTGATAAAGATATTTTAGTTTATGGAAATACTATTGAGTCTTCCGGATTAGAATCTTTGAAAAATAAAATTATAGAGTTATTTAAGATTAACGAGTTAGAGACTAGTGATTATTCATTTTTATCTAATGCAAGACAGATTTCTTTGGTTAAGCTAGCTCTTGCTAGTATAAATGGAGCAGTAAATAATACTTATACTGGAGTACCAATTGATATGTATACGATTGATATTAAAGATGCTTATGATTTATTAGGTAAAGTTATTGGTAAAACTTATGATGATGATTTATTAGATGAGTTATTTTCTAGGTTTTGTTTAGGAAAGTAGGTGAATTTATGAATTATAATGTTATAGTTGTTGGTGGTGGTCATGCTGGATGTGAAGCTGCGCATGCTACTGCGGTTATGGGGTTAAAAACGCTTTTAATTTCTGCTAATAAGAAGAATATTGCGGATATGCCATGTAATCCATCTATTGGTGGAACTGCTAAGGGTATTGTTGTTAGAGAGATAGATGCTTTAGGTGGTTTAATGGGTAAGGTTGCAGATGAAACCCATATTCAAATTAAGATGCTTAATAATGCTAAGGGTCCGGCTGTTAGATCTTTAAGAGCGCAAGCTGATAAGATTACTTATCCTAGAGTTATGCTTGAAAAGTTGGAAAATACTCCTAATTTAACAATTATGGAAGCTATGGTTGAAGATTTAATTGTTAATGATAATACTGTAACCGGTGTAATATTAGAAAATGGAAATACAATAAATTCTAAAGCGGTTATTTTAACTACTGGTACTTATTTAAATAGTAAGATATTAGTTGGTGATACTTTTAAATATGAAGGACCTCATGGAGAGAGAAGAAGTAATAATTTAAGTAGAAAGCTCGCTGATTATGGATTTGAAATTCAAAGATTAAAGACTGGTACACCTCAAAGAATTGAGAGAAGTAGTGTTGATTTTTCTAAGCTTAGTGAAGAGTGTGGTGATGATTGTTATTGGACTTTTAGTTTTGATAATGGACCATTTTATGATAAAGATAAGCAGGAAAAGTGTTATATAGTTTATACTAATCAAGATACACATAAGATTATAAGAGATAATTTGTCTAGATCTGCTATGTATGGTGGTTATGCAGAAGGTATTGGTCCAAGATATTGTCCTTCAATTGAGGATAAGGTTGTTAGATTTGCAGATAGAGAGCGTCATCAGTTATTTTTAGAGCCAGAAAGTTTATATTATGATGATTTGTATTTACAGGGATTTTCAACGAGTATGCCAGTTGATGTTCAAGAAGAGATGGTACATAGTTTGGTAGGGTTGGAGCATGCGGTTATTAAGAAGTATGCTTATGCTATTGAGTATGATGCGATTAATCCGTTACAATTAAATCCTTCTTTGGAAACTAAGGTATTAAAGAATTTATTTACTGCTGGGCAGATAAATGGTACTAGTGGTTATGAAGAGGCTGCTGGTCAAGGTATTATTGCTGGAATTAATGCGGGATTGATGTTAAAAGGTGAGAAACCATTAATACTTAAAAGAAATGAATCTTATATTGGAGTTTTAGTTGATGATTTAGTTACTAAGGGTACTAAAGAACCTTATAGATTACTAACTTCTAGGGCTGAATTCAGGTTAATACTTCGTCATGATAATGCCGATTTGAGACTTAGAAAGTATGGATATGAGGCTGGATTAATTGATGAAGAAAGATATAGTAAACTTCTTATTAAGGAAAAGGCGATTAATACACTTCTTGATGAACTTAAAAATGCTAGGGTTAGTAAAAATACACTTCCGGAGGCTTTAAGTTATTTAAAGGATAATTTATCAACAGGTTATAGTCTTTATGATTTATTAAAGAGACCAGAGGTTAAAATTATAGATTATTTAAGAGGCAATTTAATTAAAGAATATGATAAGGATGTACTGGAGCAGGCTGAGTTTTTTGTTAAGTATGAAGGTTATATTAATAAAGAATATCAGGAAGCTAATAAGTTATTAAAACTTGAGGAAAAAGAGATTCCTGCTGATATTGATTATGATAAGATTAAGAATTTAGCAAGCGAGGCTAGACAAAAACTTAAATTAGTTAGACCGCTTACTTTAGCACAGGCGTCTAGAATTAGTGGAGTTAATCCGGTAGATATTTCAGTACTTGCTGTTTATTTGAAGAAGGAGTATAACAAATGAGTGAAAGTGAGTTTATAAGTTCTTTAGAAAATTTAGGTTTAAGTATTAGTGATGAGCAGATAAATAAATTTAGGGTGTATGCTAGTGAACTTCTTTCTTATAATGAACATACTAATTTGACGGCTATTCGTAATATTGATGAAGTTTATTTAAAGCATTTTTATGATAGTTTGACTATTTATAAGGTTTATAGTTTTAGTAATGAAAGTGTACTTGATATTGGTACTGGTGCTGGATTTCCGGGAATTGTTTTGAAAATTATGTTTCCTGATATTAAGTTGACGCTTTTAGATAGTAATAATAAAAAAACTACTTTTTTAAAGTATGTTTTAGGTAAGTTAGGAATAGATGCTACGGTTATTAATGATAGAGCAGAAAAGTATTATTTATCTGGTGAAAGATTTGATGTTGTTGTTTCGAGGGCAGTTGCTGATATGAGTATTCTTAGTGAACTTGCAATTCCTTTTTGTAAAGTTGGTGGTTATTTTATTGCTATGAAGGGTAAAAATACAGAGGAAATTGATAGTGCTAATTATGCTATCGAGTTCTTAGGCGGAAAAATTAGTGAGAAAGAGGAATTTTCTTTACTTAATGATGCTGGTGAAAGAACACTAGTTAAAGTTGAAAAGGTTAGTGATACACCGAATGGTTATCCTAGAGTTTATGATAAAATACGTAAATCTCCTATTGCAAAAATTAGAAAAATAAAGTAATATTATATTTAGAATAGGATGGGTTGTTTTATGAATAGAGAGCCGTTAATACAAAATGTTAATATAGATTATATTATTCCAAATAGGTTTCAGCCTAGACTTACTTTTGATGAGAAGTCTTTAAATGAGCTTGCTTCATCAATTAAAGAGCATGGTATTATTCAGCCACTTGTATTAAGAAGACTTGGGGATAAATATGAGATAATTGCAGGTGAAAGACGTTATAAGGCTGCACAACTTGCTGGGTTAACTGAAGTTCCAGCAATAATTTCTAATATTGATGATAATAAGAGTGCTGAAATTGCTTTAGTTGAAAATGTTCAAAGAAGAAATTTAAATTCACTAGAGGAAGCTAAGAGTTATAAGAAGATTCTTGATAAGGAAGGTTTAACGCAAGATGAACTTGCTAAGAAAATTGGAGTTTCACAGTCAACGATTGCAAATAAGTTAAGATTATTGAATTTAACTAGTGAAGCGCAAGATGCACTCATGAATGATAAAATTAGTGAAAGACATGCGAGAAGTTTACTTAGTGTAACTGATCCTGAGAAGCAGAAGGCTTTATTAAATAAGGTTATTTCTGAAAGACTTACTGTTAGACAGTTAGATGATGAGATAAAGAAGGAAAGTAATTTAGTAAGTGAACCAGTTATAAGTGAGGCACCTGCTTATGAAGATTTAGGTGATGTTAGTACTCCAGTTGAAAATTTAAGCGTGTTAGATAATGCTCCTAAAGTTGATGAATCTACCAATATATTTGATAATTCTGATAATATATTTAATTCTGAACCAGCAAAAGAAGAGAAAACGGAAACTCTTGATTTAATGGCAGAAGATCCTATAAATGAATCAGATGTTAAAAAAGAAAAAACACAACCAAGTCCAGGATTTAATTTATTTAATTTTAGTAATAATACTCCAGAGTATCCATCTTTAGAGGATGAAGTTACTAATATGAATATGGAGCCTATGGATAGATTGGAAGAGTTTAATCCATTTAATAGTAGT
Organism: uncultured Bacilli bacterium; assembly: GCA_934098515.1. GTDB lineage: Bacteria > Bacillota_I > Bacilli_A > RF39 > UBA660 > CAG-533. The sequence goes on along the minus strand of CAKOOK010000002.1, from coordinate 47,154 downwards.
AGTACTATTAGTAAAGATGTACCATTAGAAAGTCTTGATGTTCCACTTGAAGAAGTTAAAAAAGAAGAAGAAAAACCGGTAGAACCTCCAAAGAAGAGAATTTTAGAAAATAATTTAGATTCTGTTAAAGAGGCTTATAATGATTTTGTTAACGAATTAAAGGAAGCAGGATATAATGTTTCTAGTGAAGATTTTGATTTTGAAGATTTGTATCAGATGATTATAAAGATAGAAAAACAAGCTGAGTAGGCTTGCTTTTTTAGTTAGTTATTGGTTCTGTACCACGTTTGAAATAATATAGAATGTTTTTGTTAGATTCTGCTGCTTTACCGCTTATTGGGTCTAGAGGAACTGCAATTATATTATCACTAGGAGTATACCATATTGATTCTTTATCTTTAAGATATTCTTCGACGTTATCGCACCAAATATTTTTTATTTTAGATGAATATGCTTTAGGTACTGTTCCATTGTAATCAGAGCCTGCCCATACGAACATTAAAACGTCAGGGTTATAGCCAATAACTAGATAGTCGTTATCTGTTGTACCACTTTTGATGGCGTATTTTTTAGTTAGTCTACTATTTAGTGAAATTATTGTTGGTGATTGGTAGTCAATAAAAGAGGCATTATACGTGTTTGTAAGCATTTCGTTTATAATGAATACGTTATCTTTGTTTAGTACGTCTTTTGTTTCATTTTTATGCTTATATATAAGGTTACCTTCATAGTCTTCGACTTTTTCGATGAAGTATAAGTCTTTATATGTGCCATAGTTTGCTAGGGTGTTATATGTTTCGACGTAATCTAATAAGTTTAGTTCAACTGCACCAAGAGCTAAGGCTGGGAATGCATCTATTTCTTTTTTTAGGCCAGCTTCTTTTAAAGTGTTTACTAATTCTTCTGTTCCGATGAATAAATGGGTTTTTACGGCATAAATATTGTCTGAATAGGCTAGAGCGGCTGCCATAGTAATGTTTTTATCTGCGTAGATGTTACTGTAGTTTTTGGGTGTATATTTTTTATTTTCTGCAAAGACGAAACTTGTTTCTTCACTTTTAAATGTACTTGCTTCGGTCATGTTATTGTTTAATGCTGCGTAGTAGAGAAATGGTTTAATAGTTGAACCGACTTGTCTTTTAGCAAAGATTGCACGATTAAACTGACTTTTAGAGTAGTTTAGACCACCAGCAAGAGCGAATATTTTTCCAGTAGATGGTTCAGCCATTATTGCTGCAAGTTCAATGTTATCTTTATTTTCATTTTCTTTAAAAGTATTATCTAGTTTTTGCTGAGCATTTATATCGAGGTTTGTATATACTTTTAGACCTTTTGATTTAATTAAGTCTTTGGGAATATTTGGAATACTATTTAGTTCATTTAAGACAGCATCATAATAATACATTAAGGTTTGCATGTTATTTGTTTTTCTTTGACCGTAAATATTAATTTTTTTAGAAAATAGATTTTTGTAAGTTTCTTCATCAATTTTTTTATTTTTGTACATTGCTTTAGCAACGATTTTTGCTCTTTTAATGGAGGCGTCATAGTTACTTACTGGGTTATAGTTTTCTGGACTTTTAGGTATACCGGCGAGGATAATTGCCTCTTCTAGGGTAAGTTCACTACTTTTTTTATTAAAGTAATAGTTACTAGCATTTTCGATACCAAAGTTTCCTTGACCATAATTTATTGTATTAAGATAGCCTTCTAGTATTTCTTTTTTTGAGTAGTGAACTTCTAGATTTAGAGTTAGCATAGCTTCTTTAATTTTTCTTTTCCAGGTTTGATCGAAGTCTAAAAATAAGTTTTTAACGTACTGTTGAGAGATAGTTGATGCTCCAGCTGTTATAGATTTAGTTTTAGCGTTTAAATATAGTGATTTTATGATTCTTAAATAGTCAAAGCCAAAGTGATGGTAAAAGTTTTTATCTTCAACAGAAATTGTTGCGTTTATTAAGTCATTAGATATTTCATTTATATTAGCCCATTTTTTGTTGTTACTTGTTTGCAGAATTAGATTGTTTTCATTATCATATAGAGATAATGCATTTGCAGAGTTTAGGGTTATTTTGGGACTGAAGTAGGCGTATGTGTAAAGACAAGAGATAATTACTGTAAATGTTATCATCAAAAAGATAGTTAATTTATATATAAATTTTAGTTTTTTCATGTTTCACCGTTTATTATTATGGTAAAAGTGTTTGTTTTTATGCTAGAATGGTTGTAGTGATGTTTTATGATTAAAATTGAATTATATAAAGACGGAGATTTAGTATTAAGTTCTGATGGTAAGATAGATGATAGATTACTAGTTTTTGGAAATATTATTTATGATTTAGATAAGGATGTTCTTATTAGAGAAGATGCTAGTTTTAGATATTTATTAGATTTTAAGAATAGTACTAGTGAGATTATTATTAAAGAGCAGGATTATCATTTGAATTTAAAGATAGATGTTCTTAGTGTAAATAATGGGAATAAGAGAAGAGAAATATACTATAATATTGAAAGTGAAACACAGATAAACAACAGGATTGTGTTAACTTTCGATTAAGTATATTTTTTTTGTTGACAATGCAATATAATATGATAAAATTATGTTTGTTTAAAAAGCCATTATCATTTATTTTAGTGAAACATATAATGGTTTTTAGAGGAGGATATAGTTATGGTAAAACTTACAGATGAAGAAAAGGAAACTTTGTCTTATGATGATGTAGCATATTTAATCTTAAACGATGAAAAAAAGAAAATTAAAATACAAGATTTATTTAAAAAAGTAATTAAAGTTATGGGATTACCTGAAAGTGAATATGAAGAAGGTATTGGTGACTTTTTTGAACTTATTACGACAGATAAAAGATTTATTATATTAGATAAAGGATATTGTGATTTGAAGATAAATCATAGTACTAAAGTTATTATTGATGATGATGACGATGAAGAGTATGAAATGATGAATGAGGAAGATATGGATACTGAAGAGGAATCTGAAGAAGAGAACTATGATGATGAATCTATGGATGATTTAGATAGTGATGATGATTTAGATGATTTAGTAATTATTGATTCTGAAGAAGAGAATGATGGAGAGTTAATGTAGCCTACTCTTATATAAAGAAAGAGGTTAATATGATAGAAAGATTGGAATTATTAAAAAAGAGATATGAGGAGTTAAATGAGGAATTACTTAATCCTGAAGTGTTAAGTGATTTTTCTAAGCAGATGAAACTTTCAAAGGAAAAGAGCAGTATTGAGCCTTCTGTAATGAAGTATGATGAGCTAAAAAAAGTTACTGCAGAAATAGAAGATTTGAAGTCTTTGGTTAATGACCCAGAAATGCATGAGATTGCGTCCATGGAGTTGGATGAGAAACATGCTCTTCTTGAAAAGATTAATAGTGAGCTTGAGATTCTTCTTTTACCTAAGGATGAAAATGATGGTAAGGATATTATTATGGAAATCAGAGGTGCTGCTGGTGGAGATGAAGCTAATATTTTTGCTGGAGATTTATTTAGAATGTATAGTAGATACGCTGAAAAAAATAATTGGAAGATTGAAGTATCTAGAGAAGAAGAAGGAACTAGTGGTGGATTTTCACAGATTGAGTTTTTAGTTAAGGGAGATAATGTTTATTCTAAATTAAAGTTTGAAAGTGGAGTTCATAGAGTTCAAAGAGTTCCAGAAACTGAGACACAGGGAAGAATTCATACTTCTACTGCGACTGTTTTAGTTATGCCTGAAGTTGATGATGTTGATGTTGAGATTAAGCCAGAAGATGTAAGGGTTGATGTATATCGTTCTAGTGGTAAGGGCGGACAAGGTGTTAATACTACTGATAGTGCTGTTAGAGTTACACATATTCCAACTGGTATTGTTGTTACTTGTCAAAATGAAAGAAGTCAAATTAAGAATAAGGCAAGAGCGATGGTTGTTTTAAAGAGTAGAATTTATGATATGCAACAACAAGAGAAGAATAAAGCAGCTGGTAGCGCTCGCAAGAGTATGATTGGTACGGGAGATAGGTCAGAGAAGATTAGAACTTATAATTATCCACAAAATAGAGTTACAGATCATAGAATTAATTTTAGTATTATGGAACTTGATAGAGTTATGGATGGTAATATTGAACCTATTATTGAGGCATTAATTGCTGAAGATACTAGAATTAAGATGGAAAATGCAGAATGAAAAGACCAGATTTTATAAGTTTAACTGATTGGCGTCTTTTAGAACAGAAGTATCAGAATATGGATTATCCAATTAGAAGGATTGAAAATGGTTATCCGATTCAGTATTTGATTGGTAATGTAGACTTTTATGGATATAAGATTATGGTTAATAAGAATGTTTTGATACCAAGGTTTGAAACAGAAACGCTTGTTGAAAAGACACTTAAATATATTGATGAGTATAAGTTTAATAAGGCTTCTGTGCTTGAGATAGGTACTGGTTCAGGATGTATAAGTATTGCTTTAAAGAAAGAGAAGGAAGACTTAGAGATTACTGCTACTGATATTAGTATTGGTGCTTTAAAGATAGCTAAAAAGAATGCTAAACTTAATAAGTGTAAGATAACTTTTATAAAGCAGGATGTTAATAAGTGTAAACTTTTCAACAATTATGATGTGTTAATTAGTAATCCTCCTTATTTAAAAGAAACAGATGTTTTAGATGAGAAGACAAGGTTTGAACCACATAATGCTTTGTTTGGTGGTAAGGATGGACTAAAGTTTTATCCAGTAATTTTTGGAGTAGCTAAGAAATATTTAAATAAGAAGTTTTTAATAGCACTTGAGATAGATGAAGATAATGGTAAAGAAATAAAAGCACTTGCTAAGGAAGCATTTCCTAAGGCTAAAGTAAAGTTAGAAAAAGATTTAACTGGCAGAGACAGATATATTTTTGTTATAAATGAATAAAAAGTTTGAAAGTCACCCACTGTTTAAGTGAAAGGTGATTTTTTTTATGAAGAAATTGTTAATAATAACAGCTGCTGTTATTTCGGTGGGCGTACTTAATAAAAGTAAGAATGAATCAGTTGTTATTCCTAGTTCATCAATTAGATTTAGAGTAGTTAGTAATAGCAATGCTCCTGGTGATATTAAAACTAAGTTAAATTTAAAGAGAAAATTAGAAGATTATTTATATGATAAAGTGGTGAGTGCTAGTACGGTTGGTGAAGCAGAAAAAATTGTGTCAAGTGAAGTTGATAATATAAATGGGTTAATAAAGCAGAATTTAATGAGTGATAATTTTACTGTTAGTTATGGAATGAATTATTTTCCAAGTAAAACTTATAAAGGTATAGTGTATGATGGCGGGTATTATAATTCATTAGTTGTTACTTTGGGTGATGGAGAAGGTGATAACTGGTGGTGTGTTCTATTTCCTCCACTTTGTCTTATGGAAGAAAATGAAACGACAAGCGATGTTGAATATAAATTTTTTGTAAAGAGCATAATTGAAAAATTTAGATAATATACTTAACTAGGAGGCATAATGTTAAGTATTTTTTTTATTGGTCTTGCTCTTAGTATGGATGCTTTTGGATTATCGATTGGTATTGGGATGCAGAAGATAAGTAAGAGAACATTTATTTTACTTCCTTTATGTGTAGCCGTGTTTCATTTTGTAATGCCGATGCTTGGGAATAGTTTTAGTTTTTTTATTCGAGATATTTTATATTTTGATCCTAGTTTTTTAATGGTTGCCGTATTTTTTTATTTGTCTATTATGATGTTTGTTACTAGAAATAATGAAGATAATGTTATTTTAAAGAGTTTTATTAGTATTTTATTTACGGCTTTTAGTGTTAGTATAGATAGTTTAACTGTAGGATTAGGATTATCTGGTATAACAAATCATTATATTGCAAGTTCAATTATTTTTAGTACATGTGCTGGATCTTTAACTTACATTGGCCTTATGACTGGCAAGTATTCAAAGAAGTGTTTAAAAAAGGAAGCAAATGTTTTTGGAAGTGTGTTGCTTTTTATTTTAGCAATTGTAAATTTATGTAAAATATTCTTTAATTAGTTGATTTAAAAAGTCAGTCATTATATATTAAAGTTGGATAATTATGTAAAGAGGAAGAGATATGAAGAAATTAATTATTGAAGGCAAGCATGAGTTATCTGGAACTATTAAAATAGGTGGAGCTAAGAATAGTGTAGTTGCACTTATTCCAGCAGCGATGCTTACTGATGGGAAATGCGTTATTTATAACGTGCCAGACATAAGTGATGTTCATAGACTTATTGAGATGATGGAAAAATTAGGATCATCTATAAAATTTGAGGGGGATACTCTTTATATTGATAATAGTAATTCTAAGAATGCTGTTATTGACGAGGAATATGCTTCTAAATTAAGGGCATCATATTATTTTATGGGAGTTTTGCTTGCTAAGTATGGACATGCAGAGATTTCTTATCCTGGTGGATGCTCAATAGGATCTAGGCCAATCAATTTTCATTTAAATGGATTTGAAAAGTTGGGTGCTAATGTTAAGATTAAGGATAATAAGGAATATATTGTTGATGCTAAAGAACTTAAAGGTAATGATATATTCTTAGATTTTGCTAGTGTAGGAGCTACGCTTAATATTATGTTTGCAGCAGTTAAAGCAAAGGGTGTAACACATATTTATAATGCTGCTAAGGAGCCAGAGATAGTAAATGTAGCATCATTTTTAGGTACGATGGGCGCTAAGGTTTATGGTGCTGGAACTAGTCAGATAACGATAGAAGGCGTTGATACTTTAGGTGATGGTATTGTTGAGGTTATACCAGATAGGATTGAAGCTGGAACTTATATTATGATTGGTAGTCTTCTTGGTAAGAATTTAGTAATTGAAGGCGTTATTAAAGAGCATTTAGAGTCTGTTTTAACTAAATTAATGGAAGCTGGTTGTGATATTAAGATTGATGGGACAACAATAGTTGTTAATAAGGTAGATAAACTTAAACCAGTAAATGTTAAGACACTTGTTTATCCGGGATTTCCAACGGATTTAGGTCAACCAATGAGTACGTTACTTACTCAGTGTGAAGGTGAGTCTTTATTTGAAGAGACTATATATGAAAACAGGATGAGACATATTAAGTATTTAAATGCGATGGGAGCTAATATAAAGTTATTTGATAAAAGTGCAATTATTTTTGGTAAGTCTGATTTATTAGGTAGAGATGTTGAAGCAACTGATTTAAGAGCAGGAGCGGCGATGATGGTTGCGGGGATGATTGCTGAAGGGACTACGAAGATTGTAAATATTGAACATATTTTAAGAGGTTATGAAAATATTGTTGGTAAGTTATCTTCAGTAGGAGCTAAAATCGAAATAATCGACGAATAGTTGTTGAATATTTGAAAAAATATGATATAATACATAAGAAACGAATTTCTATGGCTTAGTAAAAGTCATGGCGGAAGGAGATGCGAATATGAAAAAGGGATTACATCCAGAAACTAAAAAGGTAACTTTTAAATGTGTTTGTGGTAATGAATTTGAAGCAGTTTCTACATTAAAGGCAGAGTCATTTACAGTTGATACTTGTAATGCTTGTCATCCATTCTATACTGGTGCTCAAGGAAAGCATAAGAAGACTGGTGCAGTAGATAAATTTAATAAAAAATACAATTTGGACTAAGAGTAATATCTTAGTTTTTATTTGCTTATAAATAAGAGTGATAGTATAATGATGGTGGTGATAGTATGAAAGTAGCAATAGGAACTGACCATAATGGTCCAGCTTTAAAAGAAGAAATTATTAATAAGTTAAGTGATATAGCAGAGTTTATTGATTGTAGTCCGGTTAATGATCCTTTAGATGATTATCCTGATTTTGCGTATAAGGTAAGTGAGATGGTTGTTAGTGGTAAGGCTGATTTAGGTATTTTAATATGTGGAACTGGTATTGGAATGAGTATAGCTGCTAATAAGGTTAAGGGTATTAGATGTGCCCATGTTACAAATGCTCAAGAGGCTAGACTTAGTAAGATGCATAATAATGCAAATGTTATGGCTTTTGGGGCAAAGAATCCTGATGCAATAGAGATGGTTAAAATATTTTTAGAAACTAGCTTTAGTAATGAAGAAAGACACATAAGAAGATGTGAAGAGATTATAAAAATAGAAAAGGGAGAATATAATGTATAAGACAGTAATTTATATTTTATCTGTTTTACTTAGCATATTTATTGTTTCAGGGATTAACTTTAATAATTTTTTTAAGGCAAATCATGTTTGGGAAGCAAGATGTTTTATAGTTGTAATTAGTTTTATTATGGGATATTTATTTGGAAGTTTTATTATAGAGTTTTTAAGTATAAGTGCAATTGTATAGGAGATTTTATGAAAAAACTTTTACTTGTTATTACGTTTTTGATTCCATGCAGTATATGTAGTTTTTGGTTTAAAAGAAAAGCTACTTTTTTTATTGATGAAAATACTTCTAAAAATACAAAAATTGTAAATTTGCAAGATAGAAATTTATATTTAGATGTTAATGATTATGTGTTTGGAGTAGTTGCGGCAGAAATGCCGGCTTTATTTAATGATGAGGCTTTAAAAGCACAGTCGGTTGCTGCAAGAAGTTATTTATTAAGTTCTAAAGATAGTGATAATTTATATAGTACAAATTTGAATGCTCAGGCTTATTTGGATATTTATGAATTAAAAAAAAGATGGGGTGATGACTTTAATAAGTATTATGAAAAAGTAATAAATGCAGTAAATGAGACAGGTAATGAGGTAATTTATAAGAATGATAGTATTATGAAGACATTTTATTTTGCAATGAGTAATGGATATACAGAAAATTCTGTAGAGGTTTTTGGAACTAATGATATAGAAAGTGTACCATCACTTTTAGAGGTTAATTTAAATAATTATGAGGTTAGTAAGAATTATAAACTTAGTGATATATTAAGTAAGTTAGGAGTAAGTTCACTTGATGGGTTTGATATTAAGAGAAATGATACTAATCATGTTAGTCAGATGTGTGTTAAAGATAAATGTTTTAAAGGAGTAGAGGTAAGAAAATTACTTAATTTAAGATCTACTGATTTTGAGATAAAAATAAATGGGGATGAAGTAAACATTACTACTAAGGGGTATGGACATGGTGTTGGTATGAGTCAAAACGGAGCTAATTTGCTTGCTAAAGATGGTTATAGTTATAAGGAAATACTTAAGTATTATTATAAAGATATAATTATTAAAGATTTTTAGTATAAAATAGATTTTTTTACTCACACTTTTATTAGGAAGGTGCGAGATGAAAAGATATAAGTTAAAAAGTTCAGTAGTAGTATGTATTTATTTGTTAAGTGTAGGAGCAATTATTTCAAGTTTGTATTTGACTGCTAAGGTTTTGAAAGCTTCAGTTTATAGTAATGATAACTTGTCTTATGTTTACCGAAATTTAATAGATGATACAGTTCCAGTAGTAAGCACGGATGATGGAAAGGTGATTAAGCCATTTGGTGGTGAAGAAGTGTCTGTTGTAAAAGGATTTTATGAGAAGGATGCTGAAAGTAAGGCACAAGAGCAATCTATAATTTATTATCAAAATACTTATATGCCAAATACAGGAGTGCTTTATGGAGCTAAAGAAGAGTTTGAAGTTTTAGTTGTTGCTGATGGTACTGTTGAAGATGTAGTAGCTGATGAAGTATTAGGTAACGTAGTAACTATTAAACATACAAATAACTTAATTACAAGATATGAAAGTTTAAATGAAGTTAATGTTATGGTTGGCGATACTTTAAAAAAAGGCGATGTTATTGGGACTAGTGGTGAAAATAAGATTGATAGTACTTATAGTAATATGCTTTTATTTGAAGTAGAACATAATGGAACTTATACTAATCCAGAAAATATATATGGTATGAATATTAAAGAACTTTCTTAGGTGATTTTATTTATACTTTTGAGTTTACTGATGAGTATGTTTTAATTTATTCTCATAAAAGTAAGAGGATAATTAAAGAGGAATTACCAGATAATGTTATAGTAAATAACCATATATATGATTATGTGAGATTAAAGAGGATTATATATAATATTACGTCTAAAAATAATTTGGTTAGTAGTTTGTTTAAGGTGAAGTATAATATTTTGTATTTTGATAAGTTAAAGCCTTGTGAGGTGTATTTATATAATTCTTTGTTTAATTTTATTAGTAATGTAAGTATAAAGTTTATAGATGCATTTTCTTTGTTTGATAGTGATACAGTTATTGTTAGTGGAAAGGTGCCTTATTATAGGGGAAAGTGGTTTAATAAAAAGCAAGGGGATTTTACTTTAGTTGGTGCTGGATTTAAGAGTATAATGGAGAAATATGTAAACTGTAAATTTTATGTTTATGAAAATAGTGAAACAATACTTTATGAAAAGATTTAAGTATTGTTTTTCTTTGGTTTTAAGATATAATTATTATATAGGAATGGTGATTATATGAAAGTTGTTGATGGATGTACTGCGTGTGCTAAGATGGCTTATAATTTTAGTGAGCTTAGTTTTATTTATCCAATAACACCGTCTAGTCCAATGGCTAGTCAAATAGATTTAATGGGCAGTGAGAACCAAAAGAATGTGTTTGGAGATACGGTAAATGTTATTGAAATGCAAAGTGAAGCTGGAGCAGCAGGAGCAATGCATGGAGCACTTAATGCTGGTGTGTTAGCTAGTACTTTTACGGCTAGTCAAGGACTTTTATTAATGATACCAAATATGTATAAGATGGCAGGAGAGATGCTTCCAGGAGTTATTCATGTTGCGGCAAGAAGTTTGTCTACGCATGCACTTAGTATTTTTGGCGATCATCAGGATGTTTATGCAACAAGAGCAACTGGTTTTTGTATTTTAGCTAGTACCAATGTGCAGGACGCTTATAATTTAGCAATGATAGCACACTTATCGGCAATTGAGGGAAGTCTTCCATTTTTACATTTCTTTGATGGCTTTAGAACAAGTCATGAGTATAACCAAATAGAGCTTATTAGTGATAAAGATATTAAGTCAATGATTAATTATGAAAAAGTTAATGAGTTTAGAAATAGAGCACTTAATTCTGGTAAGGCGATTACTAAGGGTACTGCGCAAAATGAGGATATTTATTTTCAAGTAACCGAAGCTAGAAATAAAGATTATTTAAAGATGCCAGATATTGTTAATACTTATATGAAGAGGCTTAATAAGATTGCAGGCACTAGTTATAAACCTTTTAATTATTATGGTAGTAAGAATGCTAAGAAGGTTATTGTAGCAATGGGATCTGTTTGTGATACTATTAAAAATACAATAGATATGTGTAAAAATGATGAGTATGGTTTAATTGAGGTTCATTTATATAGACCTTTTAGTGCTGATTATTTAAAGAAAGTATTACCAAAAAGTGTGCGTAAGATTGCTGTTTTAGATAGAACTAAGGAAAGTGGGAGTGCTGGTGAGCCTTTATATTTAGATGTGTTATCTGCTCTTAGTGATGAAAAGATAAAGATAGTTCATGGAAGATATGGACTATCTAGTAAGAATACGACACCAAGTTATATTTATGATGTTTATAAGATGCTTGATACAAAGTTGGTAAATAATTTTGTTATTGGAATAGATGATGATATTACTAATTTATCTTTAAAACATTTCGAGTTTAATTATAAAGAGAATTATAAAGAATTTAAGATATTCGGATTTGGTTCTGATGGACTTGTTAGTGCGTCTAAAGACATGCTTAAAATACTTGGTGAAAGTAGTTATGTTCAAGGTTATTTTGAGTATGATTCTAAGAAGAGTGGTGGAGTAACTATTTCTCATTTAAGAACGAGTAAAAAGTTAATTAAAGCGCCTTATTATGTTACGAGCCCTAGTTTAGTTGTAGTTTCTAAAGATGAATATTTTAAGAAGTTTGATTGTTTAGATGGTTTAGTTACAGGCGGTACTTTACTTGTTAATACTTATAGGACAGAAGAAGAGTTTAATAAATTTATACCAAATGAAGTAAAGAAATACTTAATTGATAATAATATAAAGGTGTATTTAATTGATGCAGGAATGCTAGCAAGTAAGTATGGTATTTCTGGTAAGATTAGTTTAATTATGGAAAGTGCTATCTTAAATTTGTTTGGTTTTGATGATTATGAGAAAGTGCTTATTAAGAATGTTAAGAAACGTTTCTTTACTAAGGGTGAAGATATTGTTAAAGCAAATGTTTCATGTATTAAGGAAAGTAAGTATTATTTAAAAGAGTGTAAGATAGATGGTGCTAGTTCTTATGATATGAAGTACGGTAATACAGTGTTTGATTATATTAATTCTAGAAGAGGTAATCAGTTAAGTACGCGTGATGTTTATGAGATGCGTGATGGAACGACGAGAGGTGGGACTAGTGCTTTAGAGAAGAGAAGCATGGCTAGTATGGTTCCTAAGTGGGATAAGAATAGATGTATTGAGTGCGGTATGTGTAATATTGTTTGTCCTCATGCTGTTATTAGACCTTTTGTAATTGATAAGAATGATAAGTATGCAAGTGATGCAAAGGATAGCTTAGATAAGAAGAATAAGTTTATTGTGGCAGTAAGTGAGAGGGATTGCACGGCTTGTGGTTTATGTTCTAATATATGTCCTGTTAAGTGTCTATCTTGGGGAGAAATTGATGACAAGAATCAAAAAAGAGCAGATGATTTATTTAAGAATTATGAAAATGATGTAACAAGTGCGAATAATATAAAAGGAGTTTCTTTGAAGAAACCATTATTTGAGTTTTCTGGAGCTTGTGCTGGATGTGGTGAGACACCTTATATTAAGTTATTAACGCAGATTGTTGGTAAGAGATTAGTTATTGCAAATGCTACAGGATGTTCTAGTATATATGGGGCATCTTGCCCAAGTATGCCATATAATGTTTCTTGGGGTAGTAGTTTATTTGAAGATAATGCCGAGTATGGCTATGGAATGTTAAGAACTTATGATAAGTTACATGCTAGAGCACTTAAGGAGCTTGAGAGTAATAAGGCGGCTGCTAATCTTTATAAGTTTGTTAAAGATAATGAGAATGATTATGAAAAGATTAATGCTGTATTAGATGAAGCTAAGAAGTATGTATCTTCTGATTTGGTTAATTATTTAACACCAAAGAGTGTATGGACTATTGGTGGAGATGGCTGGGCTTATGATATAGGTTTTGGTGGTTTAGATCATGTGCTTTCAAGTAATAAAAAGGTTAGAATTATGGTGCTTGATACTGAAGTTTATTCTAATACCGGTGGACAATCTAGTAAGAGTACACATATTGGGGCAGTAGCAGAGTTTGCTGATATGGGTAAGGATACTTATAAGAAAGATTTATTTAAGATTTGTATGGGATACCCTAATGTGTATGTTGGTCAGATTAGTTTAGGTGCTAATATGATGCAGGCGATTAAGACTATTAAAGAGGCTGAAGAGCATGATGGACCATCAATTATTCTTGCTTATAGTCCTTGTATTGAGCAGGGAATTAAAGGTGGTATGAGTAACTCTATTAATGAAGAAAAGCTTGCTGTAATGTGTGGTTATGTAACTCTTATGAGATACTTTGATGGTGAGCTTCATATTGATAGTGCAGAACCTGATTTTGAGAAGTATGATGATTTCTTACGTAATGAGGTAAGATATAATGCATTAATTTTAAAAGATAAAGAAAAAGCAGATGTGTTATTAGAAAAAAATAAAAACGCTGCAAAAGAGCGTTATGAATATTATAAAAAATTATTAGATAAATAAAAAAATGGAGGCTGCTTAATAAGCAGCCTCAAAGAATAAAAAGGGGTTGGCTAGTGTGATACTAGCACCAATTCGCCTATAAGTGAATTGGTGATTTATATACTAACCGAATGAGACACTTTTGTCAAGCGTTTTTAATAAAAAAATAATAAAAGATGGTGATTACAATGCTAGAAGATATAAAAGGAATTGGACCTAAAAGTTTACTTGCTTTAAAAGCACTTAATTTATATACAAAAGATGATGTTATTAATTATTTTCCTTACAGATATAATGTTTATACACCAGTCAAGTTAAGAGAGTCTAGTGAAGGCGATACATGCACAATTACTGGATATGTTGAGTCTGCAGTTAAAGTATTTTTTATAAGAAAAAATCTTAATAAATTATCTTTTGCATTTAATACTGGAAGTGAACTAGTAAATGTTACTATCTTTAATCGGGCTTATTTAAAACCGAATATTAGAATTAAAAGTTATATATCAGTAATTGGTAAATATAATAGAAAATCTAATACATTTATGGCGAGTGATATAAAGCTTACGCCAATAACTAAAACGGTGATTGAACCAGTTTATCATTTGAATCAAGGGATAAAGAGAAGCAATTTTAAAAAATTAGTTGATGAGATTTTGGATAATACAGTAGAAATTAAAAGTAATGTACCAGATTATTTAATAGAAAAGTACAATTTTATAAATAAAAAAGAAGCGGTTACTAATGTGCATAAACCTAAAGATATTAACAGTTTGAAAAAAGCAGATTTGCATTTAATATATGAAGAACTATTTACTTTTATGTTAAAGGTAAGTTATTTAAAAGAGAAGAATGCAAGTGATGGCAAATTTAACATTAAGAGTTTTGATGAAGATAAGGTTAATAATTTTATTAGTAGTTTGCCATTTAACTTAACTGATGGGCAAATGCAGGCAGTAAGTGATATTAAGGGAGACTTTTTATCTAAGAAGAAAATGAATAGATTAATCTTAGGTGATGTTGGTAGTGGTAAGACGATAGTTTCTTTTATTGCACTTTATATGAATATGCTAGCAGGGTATCAAGGCGTGCTTATGGCACCGACAGAAATATTAGCAATACAACATTTTAATAATATGAAAAGTCTTTTTGGAGATAAGTTAAATATCCAGTTACTTACAAGTTCAACTAAAAAAGGTGAAAGAAATAAGATTTTACAGAATTTAAAAAATGGTGAGACTCAAGTTTTAATTGGTACGCATTCTTTACTTAATGATGAACTTGTTTATAATAATCTTGGGCTTGTTATTACTGATGAGCAACATAGATTTGGTGTTAATCAAAGACAGACTTTACAAGAAAAAGGAAAAGATGTTGACGTGTTATATATGAGTGCAACACCAATTCCTAGAACACTAGCTTTAACTATTTATGGTGATATGGATATTACAGAAATTAGAACTAAACCTGGTGGCAGAAAAGAGATTATTACTAAAATTTTTAAAAATAGTGAACTTAAAAATGTTTTAGAGAAAATGCTAGATGAAATAAAAGCAGGGCATCAAATATATGTCGTAGCACCACTTATTGATGATGAAGAGGATGAAAAGATGAATGTAACTTCCTTAAAAGACAAGTTTGATGTAGCATTTAATGGAATGGTTCCTACGGGCTTATTGCACGGAAGAATGAAACCTAATCAAAAAGATGAAGTAATGAATAGTTTTAAAAACGGTGATACTAAGATATTGATTTCAACAACGGTAATCGAAGTTGGTGTTGATGTTAAAAATGCGACGATGATGGTTATCTTTAATGCAGAAAGGTTTGGACTTGCTACACTTCATCAGTTAAGAGGTAGAGTTGGTAGAAATGACATGCAAAGTTATTGTTATTTGATAAGTGATTATGATGCTGAAAGGTTAAAAGTTTTAGAAGAGAGTAATGATGGATTTTATATTAGTGAGCAGGACTTTAAGCTAAGAGGTGGAGGAGACATTTTTGGAATTAGACAAAGTGGTGAGCAGAGTTTTAAAATTGCAAATTTAAATAGAGATTATAAAATTTTAATGCAATGTAAAAGTGATGCTGAGGAATTTTTGAAAAATAAGAATTTAGATAATTATAAAGTGCAGAAGGAAATTCTTGAGAACTTAACTATTGCTTAGAATTTTAGAATTGTATATAATTATATTGGTGATGATATGAATAGAAAAGAATTAAAAGAAAAAGCTAAAGCTATGATTAAAGGCCATGTGTGGGATTTAGTAATACCGTTTGTTATTGTGTCTTTGATAAATTCGCTTATTGGAGCATTTTTTGGAGTAAATAGTGATAATATTTATGTTAGTACGAGCGCACAAATGCTATCAACAATTATTACGTTACCACTAAGTTTTGGAGCTACTGCTTATGTTATGAAATTTGTTAGAGGTGAAGAATGTGATATTAAAGGAATGTTTCAATATTACAAGATGTTTGGACCAATATTTGGAGTATGGTTTTTAACTTCACTATTTTCAACTTTATGGGCATTACTTCTTATTATTCCTGGTATTATTGCAGCATTAAGTTACTCAATGGTAAATTTATTAATGATCGATGGAAATACGAATCCGATGGATTGCATTAGAAAAAGTAAGGAAATGATGAATGGATATAAGATGGATTATTTTATGTTAGTTCTAAGTTTCTTTGGCTGGTTATTACTTGGAATTTTTACTTTAGGAATTTTATATATTTGGCTTGTTCCTTATATGAACGTAACATTTATTTTATATTACGAAGAACTTAAAAAAGTTAAATAATTTTATTTAATTTTCTTTCATGACAGAAAAGAAAAGGATTATAAAACTAATTTCTCGTTTTTTAAAGAATAGAGAATTTACTATTTTAATTAACATTTTGTAAATTATTAAAAATTGTGATTGACAAAGATTAAAAATTCGTTTATGATTATTTTAGCATGGTAGAGATATCATGCTGATAACCTTAACGAATTCAATGTTAAGGTGTATCAACCAAAACCCCCTGAAGAGAGCATTTAACTGTGCTCTCATTTTTTGGTCCCATTTTATAAGAGCTTACGAGGTATCAGTATTGCTAAAATAATTTTAGGTACAATTTAGGTAAAAAAAATTAGAATTAAAAATTTATTTAGTATAAATATTTTAATAATTGAATAAATAACTCATTTTTATGATAAAATGTTAATGAGGTGATAATATGTCTTTATCTAAAATAAACAAAAAAATCACAATAGAATATTTGCAACAACCTGAAAATCTATATTTTGAAAGGAAATCTGGTAAAACAGATTTGAAAACGGTTGCTAATGAGGTAATGGCACTAGCTAATGCTCAAGGAGGAATAGTAGCACTTGGTGTTGCAGATAATGGAAAAATAGAAGGATTTAACAAATATGGAATAGATAAATTAAACGAAGCACAGAAAATAGTTTCAGCATACTTAAAGCCGACACCAATTTGCAATTGTGAGATAATAAATATTAATAATTCTAAAGATGAAGATGATATTATAATTTTATATCACGTAGAACCATCTATGAATAGAGTAATTAGAAACGTTAAGGATGAGGTTTATTGTAGACAAGGAGACTCATCTATTAAACTAACATATGATCAAATAAAAAGTTTAGAATATGATAGAAATGAAACTAATTTTGAAAATCAAATTGTTTGGGATTCTAGCATGGATGATATTGATACAGAAGTAGTTGGTATTTTTAAGAAAAAAATTGATACAGATGCTGATGATATTTCTGTATTAAAAGCAAGAGGTTATATTAGAGAAATTAAGGGTGAATTAAAATTTACTAATGCAGGTATGCTTTTATTTGGTAAAAATCCATCAATATATTTTCCTTGCTCTCGTTTAAGAGTAATTAAATTTGAAGGTAATGATTTTCAAATTGGAACTTCAATGAATGTAATAAAAGAAAAGACTTTTGATAAAAATTTATATAGAATTTTAAATGAAGCCAAGGATTTTATTAATTCGCAATTAAGAGAATTTAGTTATTTAAATTCAAATGGTGTTTTTGAAAAACATCCTGAATATCCGGAATTTGCATGGTATGAAGGAATCGTTAATGCTGTAACTCATAGAGATTATTCTAATAGTGGTGAACAAATAATAGTGAAAATATATAATAATAGAATGGAAATATCTTCTCCTGGTAAACTTGGCGGTTTTGTAACATTAGATACAATGAAGGTAAAAAGATATTCAAGAAATCCACAAATTGCAAGAGCATTAGTTGAGTTTGGCATTGTAAGAGAATTAAATGAAGGTGTAAAAAGAATTTATAAAGAGATGCATGACTATAATTTGAAAGATCCAGATTATTCTGAACCGGATCGTAATTCAGTATTGCTTGTTTTGGATAATGATATAGAAAATAGATCTAATGTAAACAATGCTTCATCAAATGAAACAGTAAAAAATATTTGGAATCAATTAACATATCCTGAGCAAAAAGCAATTGAATTTATTATTAATAACAATGGAGCAACAAGAGAAGAAATTAGTAATATAATAGGTAGAAGTAAAACTACTGCTGTAGCATTGCTAAACAGATTAATAGAAAAAGAATTAATAATATGGACTGGTACTACAAAGAATGACGCTTATGGAAAATATATCATAAAACAATAATTTGGCTGAACAGCTTTGAACAGAAGTGAACAGCTCTGAACAGAACTGAACACCACTGAACAGAAGTGAACAGCTCTGAACAGGAGCGAACACATTGAACAGCTCCGAACAGAACTGAACACCTCATAAAAGAGCAATTAATGTTCTTTTTTTGTTGAATAAAATATATTATATCGCGAACGGTATAATATACATAATGCATAGTTATGATATAATATTTCTTGGGTGATGTTTTGTGGAAAATAAAGAAATAAAAATAATAAAATTGAACAAGATAAAATGTAAAAAGTGTGGTTCAATTCTTGAATCAAAAGATATTAATGATTTTAAAAGATGCTCATGTGGTGCAGTTGCAATAGATGGTGGATATGAATATTTAAAAAGAATTGGAAATATAAGTGATTATGAAGAATTATCTAAATATGTTATTAGTAATATTCAGGGTGAAAAATAATGAAAGCAAATTGTAGAGCATTAAAAGCTTCGATTATTATAAGTAGTATTTTTTTAGTTTTAATAATAATTTTTACTCTCTTAGTATTAAACTATGATAATAAATTATTTGAAGTATTATTAAACATATTTATAGGTTTATTTGGAAGTGGATGCGTAGCTCTTTTACTAGCTATTCCAGCATATAATGTTAGTAAGAGACAATTGTTAGAAAAATATTGGCAGGAAACCAGAAGATTGATTGAAAAATTTTCTAATATGCAATTTTTATTTAATGAATATAGCAAAGATACCGTTATCTCATATATAAATGAATTAAATAATAAAAAGTGGAAAGAAAAATTCAATAAGATAAGTAAAGATAAAATTATTATTGGAGATAAAAAATATAAAGATATTCTTATAAAAGAATATATTAACAATCATCCTGAATTAGCAAAAAAAGTATCTAAGACATCTATACAAATATATGCTAGTGAGTGTGTAGATACACATATTGAAAAGCTAAGAAATAAAGCAAAGGAAATATATGAACAATATATAAGTATATCAAAAGAAAGCACTATTGAATTAAGTTTTATGTTAGGCGATATGCAGTTTTTTTCAGGGGAAAAATCTTATACAAAAATACATAATAATACATATCAACCCTTATTTGAAATGTTAAATAAAATGAAAGAGGAATGTTACCATTTTCAATTGTTTTTAAATGGAGAAGGAAATGAAGCGGTGGTATTGGAAAAACTTTTAGAACTGCAAAAAGAATTATTTGATGTTAAAATTAAGGAATCTGATGATTATAAAAGTTATATTATAAATAATAAATTTTTAAATAAAATGTTGATAAATTTAGAAGAGTTTAGAGCAGATATGTATGGAGTTGAACCAGAAGAACAATATTTGCAACCAGTTGAATGTAGAACATATAATAAAAAAATAGCTTAGTCATCTTCTAAGCTATCTATAACAGAAACAACAGAGTCGAGGGCAGTACTAAACATATGTGAATATGTATTTAGTGTTTCCTCGATTTTTGTATGTCCTAAATATTTTGCAACTAATGTAGCATTAGCACCATTGTTAATAAGTAGTGATGCACACGTATGTCTAAAATCATGGATCCTAATAACCTTTAAACCAGCTAATGTAGCCAGTTTAGTTCTTCTAAGATATATATATTAGAATCAGCTATAGGTTTAGCATCAGATACAACAAAGAAATCATCATTAAATTCGTAATACTCTTTTTTATCCTGTTCATAGAGCATTTTAAGTTCATTTAACAAGACTTTAATAATGAAAACTATTCTTCTACTATCTCTTGTTTTAGTATCCGAAAATTCATACTTAACACGATTATTTCGTTGAGTTATTTGTTTATTAACAGATAATACTTTTTTATCAAAATAATTATCCTTCCAAGTAAGACCTTTTAGTTCTCCTTTACGAAGGTCACAATAATATAATATTTCAAATACACATTTTCATCTTATATCTTCTTCATAAGAAATAAACTTTTTAATTTTATCATAAGTATAATAAGCCATTTCTTTTCTACACTCATTAGGAACTTGAAACTTTGTCATTTTATTATATACTGCTTGAAAGTTATAAATTGTATAATAAAAAGAGTATTAGAACAAAAACTAATACTTAATTTTTTTAAGATCTAATGGATTTTCACTAATAATTTCTAAAGAATACTTCATTCTTAATAACTTTATTACCTCAGCTTTAATACTTTCATAATTTTCATCATCACTGACATTAAATATATCTTTAGCTGAATTATAGTGATGATAAAATGTTGCTTCCCATATAGCATTCCTACTAAAGGAACTGGCTATATAAAATATAATTACTTCAGTCATAACATATGTAATAATATACTTATGATAATTATCATAAAAAGGATTTATAACTTTCTCTAATTCTTCATCAGAAATATCCTCGTTAGTACATTTTCTAATCAGACAATTCTTCAAATTCCTTGTATTAATCACTTAAAATTAAAAATTAGTCAAGATTGTTCGTACAATTCAGTAATTTCTGGTATGAATTGGTCGCAAATTATCAAATTTTGTCGAAAAATATGTTATAATTTTTATACAAGGGATATTGGTATTTTGGAGGTAATGTTATGAGCGAAGAAACAAAAAATGAATTAATTAGATTGTTAACATCCGGAAATAGTATTCCGGATGAATATAAAGAAATTCTTTTTCCAACAGTAAATAAAGAATATGAATTGTCATATTTTGGAAAAATGAAAAGGGAAGATATACTAAAAGATGCTGACGGGGTTTTTTCTATTCCTTTGCAAAAAGATAAAACGTTTGGGGCTAAAAAAAATAAAAACGAATGGGAGAATATGCTTGTATTTGGAGATAATTTGCAATTATTAAAAAATATATATGAAAATGAAGATCCTATAATTAAAGATAAAGTAAAAGACAAAGTAAAAATCATTTATATCGATCCGCCATTTGCAACGGAAGATGAATTTAAAAATAAAAAGGGGGCCAAGGCATATAGCGACAAAGTTAAAGGATCACAATTTATAGAATTTCTGCGAAGACGATTGATTTTAGCAAGAGAAATTTTATCAGATGATGGCTCAATATTTGTTCATTTGGATTACAGGATGTCGCATTATATCAAAGTGATTTTAGATGAAATATTTGGTAAAAATAATTTAAGAAATGAAATAATATGGACATATACTGGTCCAGGATCATCAAAGATGAAACAATTTAATAGAAAACATGATACTATACTATGGTATACAAAAACTGATACATGGATTTTTAATGAAGATGAAATCAGAGAAGAATATAAAGATCCAAATCAAGGATTAAGAAAGGCATTTGGAGCAGACTATTCAGAAGAAGATGTGATAAAAAATAGGGAAAAAGGAAAAATTCCAGAAGATTGGTGGTACATTCCAGTTATTGCTCGTCAAAAAATTGATGGAATTGAGAGAACAGGATATCCAACAGAAAAACCGTTTAAATTGCTTGAAAAAATAATTAAAACGGCATCATCAAAAGGTGATATTGTTATGGATTTCTTTGGTGGATCAGGAATGACTGCTTTTGCTGCTGAAAAATTAGGAAGAAAGTGGATTATTTGCGATATTGGTAAATTATCTATTTATACAATTCAGAAGAGAATATTAAATATTAAAAAATCCAGGTCATTAACTAATCCAAATAAAAAATATGGGAAAGATTTCGAGACATTTTCTACATACCAACTTGGATTATATGATTTAGAAAAAACTTTAAAACTTGATTGGAAAGATTATAAAAAATTTGTTTCTGAACTTTTTGAATTTGAATTAAAGGAAACGAAAATATCAGGAATTTCTTTTGATGGTATTAAAAAGAATCATTATGTTAAAATATGGGACTTTAATAAAAATAAAGATTCTAGCATTGATGAAGACTATCTAAACGAATTACATAAAAATATTGGAAGTAGGATTAATGGCAGAATTTATATTGTTGCTCCAAGTAATAATGTAGATTTTTTAAATGATTATTTTGAAATTAATGAAATTAGATATTATTTTTTAAAAATTCCATATCAAGTAATAAAAGAATTACATAAATATCCATTTCAAAAAATGGAACAATCAAAAAGCATGAATAGTGTCAATAATATAGATATGGCAATAGGTTTTCACTTCATTGAACAGCCTGATGTTGAAAGCAAAATAATTCTACATGATAGTTCAATTGAAATAATTCTTAGTAAATTCTATAGCAAGACATTAGTAGATAATGATGGCAATGAATATAAAAATTTTGAAACGTTAGCTTCGATTTTTATTGATAAAAACTATGATGGACAAAACTTTCTAATGACTGATTATTATTTTGCTAATGATTTGAAAATAATAGATGATAATATAACAATTAATCTTAATAAAATTGGTAATTTAGATGTTATGATTATATATACTGATATTTTTGGTAATGAGTTTACCGAAATAAAAAAAGGTAGTGGTGATTTGAATGAAAGATAATTACATATTTAAAACAGATGATTTGACACTTAAAGTTAGTAAAAATTATGATCATAACAAATTAGCATTGGATAAATGGGAAGAATATATTGAACGTTTATGTGGTAATAGATATTATCAGATAGATGCAATTAAAAATGCAATTATATATTTAGGATCTGGCAATTATAGTAGTGTTGAAGATTTAGTACTTGAAAATTATCAAAGAAATCCTGTTTTACAAGAAAAATATAATACAATAAATGAATACTATGATAATATACAATTAAAAAACAAATTAACTGCGACTATTGACTTAGCAACTGGCACAGGTAAATCTTATATAATATTTGGTGTTGCACAAATAATGCTTGGATTGGGGTTAGTGGATAAAGTTTTAGTTTTATGCCCATCTACAACAATAGAAGCCGGATTAACTGAAAAGTTTATGCAATTATTATCAGATAATAATATTCAAAGCTTAGTTCCTGATGATGCAATTACAAAAAATCCTCATTTAACTAATGGCAATTATACAATTAAATCAGGAGATATATGTATAGAGAATATTCACGCAGTTTATTCTAATACTGGTTCATCCATTGAAGATAGCTTTAAAAATGCACATGGCAATGTTTTAGTCATAAATGACGAGGCACACCATATTTATAATGCGAGTATTTATAAAGATTTGAAAAAGTGGAAAGAATTTTTGCTAAATGATAGTTATAACTTTAAGTATATTTTAGGGTTAACAGGAACTGCGTATATCGAAAATGAATACTTTAATGATGTTATTTATAGATATTCTTTAAGAAAAGCAATAGATGAAAGAACGGTAAAAGATATAAATTATGCTATAAAAGATGATACTACAACCACAAAAGAAAAATTTCAAAAAATATATCAAAATCATATAAGGAATAAGGAAAGATATGCTTTAATTAAGCCAATTACCATATTTGTATGTGCCAATATTTCAAATGCAACAAATTTATCGGAAGATTTAATTGAATTTCTTTCAAATGAGTTAAATACATCATATGAGGAAATAAGCAAAAAAGTATTATTAATCACGAGCAAATCTTCACCAGATGAAAAAAATAAATTAAAAAGTGTCGACAAAATTGAAAGTCCAATAGAATGGATTGTCTCAGTATCAATGTTAACTGAGGGATGGGATGTTAAGAATGTAATGCAAATTGTTCCGTGGGAAGATAGAGCATTTAATTCTAAGTTGTTAATATCACAAGTTTTAGGAAGAGGTTTAAGGATACCAAGTGAATATTATGGTAATATTCCAAGTGTAAAAGTTTTTAATCATGTTTCATGGAGTAGAAATATTTCTAATTTAGTTTCTGAAGTTTTGGAAGTTGAAACAAGATTAGCAGGTTATCCTTTATTAGAAGGTTATAGATCTAAATTTAATTTTACTGTAAAAAATATTAATTATGAAAAAGAAGAAATTGAAGTAGCTAAAGAAGCAAATTCTACTGTAATAGATTATTCAAATATAGTAAATAATGGAATAAAATTAGAATCTCAAAGTATAGAAATTGAAAAAGGTACTACATTTCAGTCTTTATATAATTCAAGAGATATTAGTGAAGTAAACTATATTATAAAGCGAGAATGCTATTCTGTAGATGAGGTAGTAGATAAAATCATAACTGAATTTAGAGCAAGAGATTGGGAAGGAAAAATTTTAAAGCTTGGAGAAGAACAATATACTCAAAACAATCTTCCAGACAGATTTATAATAAAAAAAATTATTCTTGATTCTATGAAAAAAGTTGGAATAACTGATAACTATTTAACAGAAAAAAATAGAAATAATATTTTAACAACGTTTGGTACACTTTTACGAAAGAAGAATAAAACTGTAATTCCAATATCAAAAAATATGAATGTGTTTGATATTGATACAAATTCAATGTCAAAACAAACTATTTCAATTTCAAGTTTAAGAAAAGAGGCACGTGCATATTATACAGATGATTACGATAAAGAATTATTAGAAGATGATAAAAAAATATTAAATGATTTTATAGAAGATGATAGTAGACCAGTTAGATCACTAAATAATAAAAATACCTATTTATTTAAAACACCTATGAGTATGGTTTTTACAACTGGAAAACCTGAATCCGACTTTGTTGAATACCTGACAAAACAGGAAATTGCAAATTGTGTTGATTCATGGATAAAATCAAGAGATATGGGATTTTATTCAATAGAATACTCTTGGAAAAAGAATAGTCACCAAATTAAAAATCAATTATTTAACCCTGATTTCTTTATTAAAATTGTAAAGAATAATAAAGTTTATTATTTAGTTGTCGAAATAAAAGCAGACGGTGATGATAGTGAAGAAAATAAAGCTAAATATAAATATGGTATTGAACATTTCGAAAATTTAAATGAAATTCTTGATGAGGTTGGAGAAAATGAGGAATATATCTTTCATTTTTTGAGCCCTAATGCATACCCAGAGTTTTTTGATTACATAAAGAATGGTAAAATATTAGAGGGGCAATCAAAATTTAGATGTGAATTAGAAAATATGCTTCAGTAAATTAGGACAGTAGAGATAACTCTACTGTCTTTTTTAGGTACAATTTAGGTACAAAAATATTAAAAAAACACGGTAAATGGGGGTTTATACTAATATAAAAAGGCCAGTATTTAAAGGGTTTAACACAATTTGGTCTCTTCTAACTGAAGAGAGCAAAAATTTAAATGATGTTTTTGCTACTTCTACTAATTATACTGGAAAATGAAAAATAAGTTGTTAAAATTATGTTTGATTAAATATATTATGATTGTATGATGTTCTGTAAATTTTTAATATTTGCAGATTTTTTTGTTAATATTTGGTAGAATTATCTTAGTGAGTTGATGACTATGGGTTTGTTTAAAAGATTTAGTAATGATTCTAATGAGTATGTTATTTTTAGTGAGTATAAAAGAAAGTTAGAGATGCTTCTTAATGAGGATAGTTTTATTTCAAAAAAGTGTTATTTAGGTATTTATAATGATATTAATGAAGTTTTTAATAAGTTGATGCTTATGAAGGATGAAAATGTTTTACTTGCGTGGTGTAAAAATAATCGAACTGATTATGTTGAGTTATGTGGATTACTTGGTTATTATGCTAGTACTGAATATAATGTTAAACTTCATAATACTAATTTTGTAAATGAGCATCTATCTTTAGATAAAGAATATTTAGATAATGTTTTAATTAAAGATGATCCTAATGTACGATTAGATGAAGAACAAAGAAGAGTTGTTTTGTCTGATGAAGATTATACTTTAGTTATTGCTGGTGCTGGTTCTGGAAAAACTACGACAATTGAAGCTAAAGTTAAATATTTGATTGATAAGAAAAATGTAGATCCATCAAGAATTCTTATAGTGTCTTTTACTCGTAAAGCTACTAAAGAACTTGCTGATAGGTGTAAGAAATTAGGACTTCCAGTTAATATATCAACATTTCATTCTATAGCTAATACAATAATTAGAAATAATGATAATGAGAAGTATAATGTTGTTTCTAGTGAGGTTATGTTTAGTGTTATTAAGAAGTATTTAATTAATAATGTGAATGATGAGTCTTTTGTAAAGAATATTTTGTTATTTTTTGCGAGTTATTTAGAAGTGCCACGTGGTGAAGGGGACCTTTCTTTGCTGATTAATGAGCTTAGTAAAAATGATTGTACTACAATGCGTTCTGATATAGTGGATACTGTTAATAATTATAAAGAGTTACAAGAGAAAAATAAAAGAACTATAAAAAGTGAAAAGGTACGTAGTACTGAAGAGTGCAGGATTGCTAATTTTTTCTTTATAAATGGCATTGATTATGAATATGAGCCGGTTTATCCGTATGGGTTTAGGGATACAATTAAGCCATATTGCCCTGATTTTGTGATAAGGCAAAATGATAAGGAAATATATATAGAACATTTTGGAATATCTGAAGATGGCAAAAATGGAAGGTTTTCTGATGAAGAACTAGATCTTTATAAGAGGCATGTTAATGATAAGATTCTTTTACATAAGAAGCATGGGACTAAGCTTATTTATACGTTTTCTAAGTATAAGGATGGCAGGGATACTATTACACATTTGAAGGAAGAATTAAAAAGAGCTGGCATATCTTTTGAGCAGAAAAATAATAAAGAGATTTATAGTGCAATTGTTAAAAATATAGAGGATAAGTATTTTAATAAATTTGTTCAGTTAGTTTGTGTATTTATATCTAGATTTAAAACAAATAATTTTTCGGCTTCTAAGTTTGATGAGTGGAAGATTACTGTTAATGATGAGAGAACTAAGTTATTTATTAGTATTTGTTATCAGTGCTATTTGGCCTATATGACTGAACTTAAAGCAAAGAAGTGTATTGATTTTGAGGATATGATTAATAATGCTGCTGGGATTATTCAGGATAAAATAGATAATAATGAGAAGTTACCTTATGATTATATTTTTATTGATGAGTATCAAGATATTTCGTTACAAAGATTTGATTTGTGTGAGAGACTTTCTAAATGTAGTGATGCAAAGATTGTTGCAGTTGGTGATGATTGGCAGTCCATATTTAAGTTTAGTGGTTCTAAGATAGAGTTATTTACTAAGTTTGAGGAAATGATGGGATATGCCGACGTTTTAAGAATTACAAAGACTTATAGAAATAGTCAAGAGCTTATTGATATTGCTGGTGGATTTGTAATGTCTAATGATGAGCAGTTAAAGAAGGATTTGAAGAGTGATAAGTCGATTAAGAATCCGGTGCTTCTTATGTCTTATAATGATAGATATGATAAGGAGTTAAGTGATACGCCAATTGAAAGAATGTGTAAGGCAATAGAGAAATCACTTGATTTAATTGTTAGGACAAGTGGTGAAAATTCTAGTGTGCTTTTGATAGGCAGATATGGATTTGAAGGATATCAATTAGGTAAGCAAGAAAAGTTCTTTAGTTTTTATAATAATATAAGGTCGGTTAAGTATCCTAACTTGAAACTTACTTATTTGACAGCACATTCTTCAAAGGGACTTGGTTATGATAATGTAATTATTATTAATGGTAAGGATGCTATATTAGGTTTTCCTTCTAAAATAGTTGATGATCCAGTAATGAAGCTTGTTATTAAGGATACTGAAGTAGTTGATTATGCTGAAGAAAGAAGGCTGTTCTATGTTGCACTTACTAGAACTAAAAATAGAGTGTTTGTAATAACGCCGGTTTATAAACCTTCTCAGTTTATTTTGGAAATTATAGATAAATTTAAAAATATTCTTATTTCTGGAGATAAGCTTTCACCAATTAAACAAGTTGGGACTTCAATTAAGTGTCCTTGTTGTGGATATCCTTTACAAGTTAGAGGAAACAGAAGAATTGCAGAGACTACTAGATTATGGATATGTTCAAATGATCCGGAGATTTGTGGTTTTGTGACTAATGATTTGAAGGGTGGAAAGATGTCTATATCAAAATGCCCTAATTGTGTAGATGGGTATTTGATTGTTAAAAACAGAAAAGATAATAAGGATAGTGATTTTAGGATACTTGGGTGTTCTAATTATAAGGCTGATGGTACTGGATGTAATACTATGATGTTACCTAGTAATTATACGCAAGATAGAGAAGAAGTGGATATTTTATTTTATAATGATAGTATTGATATTCATAATGTTTATGTTTGTGGAATGAGATTTATACAGCTTGTTAATGTTATTATTGAGGTTGTAAAAAGATATGAAAATTTGTCATTTTCGTTTGGGTCAAGGATATTGTTTTCTATTTTATCAGGTGAAGAGACTACTTTGATTAAGAATTTTAAAATGAATAAAAATAAATGGTTTGGGGTAGTAATTTCTGATGATAGAGATAAGTTTTATGCAGTTTTAAAGGCACTTAAGGAGGCAAAAGTAATTGATATAAATTATAATAATTATGGGAAGATTACTGTTTTAAAAGATAAGCTAGGTTTAAACGATTATAAGATTGTATATAGTTTGATTAAAATATAGATTTTCTTTGTCTGCTTTGATAGTTATTCATGATATAATGTATATTATATTTCAGGAGGTTTTATGAATGACGGTCAGCAAGAGATTTATATTAATTTAGATGATTCAGGAAAGTTAACTAGTAAAGAACACGTAAGTGTGTATGGTGGTTTAGTTTTTTTCTCGAAGAAAGAGAAGGATAAATTTATTACTCAATATAGAAGTATAGTAAAAGATATTAGATGTGGATATTGTAATGGTGTATGTGATAATAATTGTCCTGAAATTAAGAATACGAATATTAAATCTTCGGATAAAAGACGACTTATGAACCATATTAAAAGATATTTTATTGTAGGACTTATTATAAAGAATGATGACGTTTATGAACATATTATAGAAAGTAAAGCGGCTA
Source organism: uncultured Bacilli bacterium (assembly GCA_934098515.1). Classification (GTDB taxonomy): domain Bacteria; phylum Bacillota_I; class Bacilli_A; order RF39; family UBA660; genus CAG-533. Next base: position 17,833 of record CAKOOK010000002.1, on the reverse strand, counting down.
GAGGAAGGTTTATAGATTACTCACTTAGGAGTTTAATTAAAGAAATTGTTTTATTTTTAATAAGTAAGGAAAAGATTGATCCTAATAAGCCAATTAGATTAATCATTAATATTGATCAGCAAAGCACTAAGAGTAATGGTTATTACAATTTACATGATGGTCTTATAGAAGAACTAAAGTATGGCATTGTTAATTTTAATTATTCTTCTTTAATTAAGCCAATTATATATTCTGATTTAGATATTTTAATTTCTTATCAAGATTCTGGTAAAAGTTATGTTGTTCAAGCGGCAGATTTACTTGCTGGTACAATAAGAAAAAAAGCAATTGAAGAATTGGATGGGATGAATTCTTTAGCAGATTTATTTATTGTTCTTCCATAACGAAAAAAAGCCATAAAATGGCTTTTTCCCAGTTAGGGCGACGCACAATACAGTACGTTTAATTTAAAAAAATCGTATCCTAACTATCGACCTGACAAGATTGCTCTCCGGTATAACAATAATACAATATTTTGATTTTAATGTCAATCTTTGTATTATTGCTTTTTTATTGTATGTTTATTATTAATAATTATGCATTATAGTTATTAATTTATCTACTTTTTCTGGATTTCTTTTGGTATAATCCTTACTTTATGATAGAATATATCTTGTATGAGGTGATGTAAATGATAAAGGGAAAGCCTTTTGTTAAGTGGGCTGGTGGTAAGAGACAGATTATTGATAAGTTAAAGTTTTATGCACCTAATGAGTTTAATACTTATTATGAGCCATTTGTTGGTGGTGGGGCTTTGCTTTTTGAGTTATCGCCTAGAAGTGCGGTTATTAATGATTGTAATAAAGAGCTTATGAATGTGTATGAGTGTTTGAAGGATGCTAAGAAGTTTGATGCGATGTGTAGGGAACTTAATCATCATGAAGCTAATCATAGTGAAGAGTATTATTATCAAATTAGAAATTTAGATAGGGATAAGGCTAAGTTTAATAGACTTCCTGATTATAAGAGGGCTGCTAGAACTATTTATTTAAATAAAGCTTGTTTTAATGGGTTATATAGGGTTAATAGTAAGAATGAGTTTAATGTTCCTTTTGGAAAGAAGACAAGTGTTAACACTTATGAGGGGCAGAATTTAGGAATTATTTGTGGATATTTTAATTATAATGATGTAAAGATGCTTTCTGTTGATTTTGAAGAAGCTGTTAAAGATGCTAAGAAAGGGGATTTTATTTATTTTGATCCACCATATGATTCAGATACTTCTATTTTTAATAGTTATACTGAAGAAGGCTTTGGTAAGAATGAACAAGTTAGACTAGCTAGAGTGTTTAAAGAGTTAAGTGATAGGGGCTGTTATGTAATGCTATCCAATAATAAGACTAGTTTAATTAGTGAACTATATAAAGATTATAATATTTATGTTATTGAAGCTAATCGTAATATTAATTCTAATGGTAAGAAGAGGGGCAAGGTTAAGGAAGTTATTATTACTAATTATGAGAATAATATGAGTTTTGATGAGAATGAAGGGTAATGTTTTATCCTTTTTTTGTGATATGATATAATTTAAAAGAGACAGGTGATTTTTATGGATAAAATTGATAGTATGTTAGATTATTATTCTGGGGCGAAGGCTTATTCTTTATTTTTACTTAATCAGTTTGTGGGTGATGAGTATGATGGTAGTTATATTCTTGATAAGAAGAATTATAATGCAGCTAGAGTAGCACTTATTAGTAATATACTTCTTGGAATAAAGGAAGAGATTGTTACAAAGGCTCCGGAACTTAAGTTTGAGACACAGATATTTGCAGATGAATTAGCTAAGTCGGTTAGTATGATAGCAACTAAGGATGATAATGGTTATGTAATAGACGGTTATAGTTTTAGTGATGCTGCGACTGTAGTTGCGATGATTCGTAATAAGCTTGCTCATGGTAATTTTATGTTTGATTTAGAACATAAAAGGGTTATTTTAGATTTTGCTGGAAGAGGCGTAAAACTAAATATAGATAAGCTTGCTACTTTTGTTATTTATTCTCTTAAGAATTATTTTAGAAGAGTAAAAATGAAGGTTTGTGAGAAAAGCTTTGTTATGAATGAAAAGGCAGAAAAAAATAGAACTAAACCTTTAAAAGATAGTAAAGAGGTTAAGCGAGTAATATCCAATTTTAAAAAGGTGGAAGTTACTTTGAAAAGTAAAGATGGGGTAATTATTAGTAAGGATCTAGCGGATATGTTAGATGAGGTAATTGATGCTTATAAAAATACTACTAATTTAAAAGTTTTTACTTTGTTTAAAGATATGGTTAAAGATAAGTATGATTTTGATTGGGATGTAAGATATGTTAAGTTTGATGATCTTGATGAGTTTGCAGATAGTTTGTTTGAGGTATTAAAGGATCAAGAATATACTGAAGCAGTTAATGCTATAGGTGATAAAGTTTTAAAGAGAGTTACGGAAGGAAAGAAGTTTAGTGAGATAAGTGCTTCTTTTAATGATTTTATATTACTTGAGGCTGCGTATGACTTGCAATCTACTGATAAGGATAAAATTAGTAATTATATAGCAAATAAATATGGTAATTTTTTTGTTGCTAGTAATGAAGAACTTGCTGTGGCTTCAATTGGTTTATTCAATACTTTGTTTGGATATTTACATGATGATTTGTTAGATAATGAGAATGCTTTTACTAGTGGAGATAATACCGGATTTGATTATAGTACGTTAGATTTTTCTGCATTTAATGTTAGTTATTTAAAGCCAGATAATGGACCAATAGATAGTTATAAGGAAACTTATATGGGAGCTTCTAAAAGACTTGAGGCTATTCAAAGTAAGATACAGAAAAATACTGAGAGTTTAAATGCGGTTAAGTTAAGTGGAAATACTAAGGCACAGGCAGTACTTAGTGCTAATTTAAATAATGATAAGATTTTAGAAGCAACTATGATTAGTGATGTAGCAACAGCTAAAGCAACTTATGATGATGCGGTAGATTATGTAACTGACAATAGTTTACTTGTCTATAACAGGGGTATTATTAATGGAATAAGAAATAGTATTGCTCATGGTAAGTATACGGTTATTCAAAGTGGTTCTTTTGATGATGTTAGGATATTGTTTGAAGATATTTATGAAGGTGAAACTACATTTAAAGCAGATATTTCAATTGCAGATTTTTTAAATTTTATATATTCTAGTGAAGCTAAAGTTGTGACTTTTTTAAAGAGTAAAAAGAAAGTCAATGAAGTAAGTATATAGTTTAGAATAAAGCCCATTTTATTGTAAATAATAGTAATAAATGATATAATTTTTTTGTTAATTAAGGTTGTGATTTGATGTATAGAAAGACATATGCACTTATTGATTGTAATGTTATTGAGGATAATGTTAAAGCAATAATAAAGGAGTATTCTTCTTATAAGTATTATTTTGGAGTAGTTAAAGCTAATGCTTATGGGCATGGGTTAGGAGTTATTAAGTATATGCTTAAGGCCGGCATTAATTATTTGGCAGTAGCTACTTTAGAAGAGGGATTAGAGGTTAGAAAAAGATATAGTGATGTTCCTGTATTAGTTTTAGAACCAGTTAGTGCTAGTGATGCTGAGGTTGCTTCAAAGAATAATATTACGATAACGATAGATAATAAAGATATTTTTGATGAGATTAAGAAAAAGAAAATAAGGGTTAAGTTTCATTTGAAGATTGATACGGGAATGAATAGATTTGGTGTTAAGTCTAGTGAGGTAGCTTCTTATATTTATAATAATTCAGATAAGAATTTATATATGGAAGGTGTGTTTACTCAGCTATATTCTGGGGTAGGTGAAGAACTAAATAAAGAAGTGTCTAGATTTAAAGAGATAACTAAGGATATAGATTTAAGTAAGATAGATATCGTTCATTTGGATAGAAGTCTGACGATGGAGCAGCATAAGGCATTTGATTTTGCCAATGGGGTAAGATTAGGAGTTGTAATGTATGGATTTGCGAAAAGAGCATTCCCACTTTCTTGGAAAAGAAAACTTTTTAATAAGTTAACTTTTAAGAAGTATGTTCCGGATGTTAGTCCTTTAAAGTTAAATACTGCATTTAAGTTTGTTACTAATGTGATGGAGATAAAGGATATTAAGCCGGGTGAAGGTGTTGGATATGGTGGTATGTATGATGCTAAGTCTAATATTAAGATAGGAATTCTTCCTTATGGCTTTGCTGATTTTGCACTTATTAAACCATATTATGTAGAGATTAATGGTAAGAAGTATAAAACTATTACTAATTATATGGATATAACTTCTGTTATAATTGATGATGATGTTAAATTAGGTGATGAAGTTATTATATTTGGTGATATGATTGGTATTCGTGAGATTGCTGGATATACTGGAGTTAATGTGTATAAGTTAATTTGTAGTGTTACATATAGAGTACCAAGAGTTTATGTTTATAATGGAAAGAGGATAGAAGATGAAGAAGTTTAGAGCACTTATTATAGGAAATGATATTAATGCTTATTATTTAGCTAGATGTTATCATGAGTTTACAGGAGAGAAAGCAGATTTGCTTAGTATTATAATTCCAGGCGAGAAGCCATTTGCTTATACAAGATATACTAAAATTTTAAATAATAAGTATGTAGAGAATTTATGGGATGAAAAAGTATTTTTAAGTGAATTAGATAAGTATTATGAAGAGCATAAGAAGGAGAAAATACTTCTTGTTAGTAGTAATGAGACTTATGGTGAGTTTATAGCGAAGAATAAGAGTAAGCTTAAGAGTAAATTTTTCTTTAATTATCCTAGTGTTAAGTTACAACATACTTTGGTTAATAAGGAAGATTTTTATAAGACATATGCAGATAGTGTAATTGATTTACCAAGAAGTATTTATTATGATTGTACTAAGGATGAGGAGATCAGACCTGAAGATATTACTTTCCCGGTAATTGTTAAACCCGCAAATGTTATTTTATTTAAGCATATTAATTTTGTTGGTAAGAAGAAGATTTATAAGTTAGATACGATGGAAGAGTTACTTGATGTTATTGATAAGTTTAAGAATGGTAATTATACGGATACAATTATTATTCAAGAGTATATTCCTGGTGATGATTCACATTTATTTGATGCAGTAGTTTATGCAGATAAGAATAAGAAGGTAAAGATGGTTTCTTTTGCTCAAATAGGTCTGCAAGAGCATGCGCCTAGAATGATTGGTAATGCAGCAGTTATTATTAATGGGTATTCACAGTATCCTGGAGTAGAAGAGCAAATTGAGAAGATTAGAAAGTTCACTGAGAAAATTGGGTATCAAGGATTTGCTGAATTTGATATGAAGTATGATGCTAGAGATGGTAAGTATAAGGTAATGGAGATTAATGCTAGACAGGGAAGATGTTCTTATTATATAACACCTGCTGGATTTAATTTGATTGAGTTACTTTATAAGGATTTAATTGAAGGTAAGGAACTTAAATATAAGGTTTGTGATAAGGAAGTACTTGAGACGTTTGTACCAAAATGTATTGTTAAGAAGTATATTACAAATGAAGAGTTTAAGAAGAAGGCATTATCTATGTGGAAGAATAGAACTGAAGCACTTAATTATAAAAATGATAATGGGTTCTTAAGAAAATTACTTTTATTAAAGATTAGATATAATTATATTAAGGCGTATAAAGAGTTTAAATGGGACTGGAAATAGTCCTTTTTTTGTTTATATTTTTAGTATTTGGGAATAATAATACTGATGTGTATGAGGAAGTATGTTGTTTTTAATTTATTTTTATTTTATGGAATTATTTTAAGTTATTTAATATCTAGTAGGAGTTATGCTTATGAAAATAGTGATGTTGTGTATCCTGAAGGTGTTACTACACTTAATTTTAGTGATAAAGTGTCAGATAAATATTTTGATAGAGTTTGTTCTTATGATGATTGTTTTGATTATATGGGTGGTGATGTGAAAATTTTTATGAAGGATTTCAGTAATTACTTAGATAGTAAAAGTAGTGCTGAATATAAGGAAATGATATATAGTAAAGGATATCCAATTACAAAAATTTATTATTCTAAAGATTAATTTCTTCAATATATTCTTTTCCGTATTTCTTAATTTCAGTAATAAATATAGATGGTTTGTTTTTAGGGACTAGTAGATAAGTATAGTTTTTTGATCTGGTAAGAGCAACATAGAAGAGTCTTCTTTCTTCTTCGTCTGGGTAAGAGTCAGTTTTAATTATTTTATCTAATAGTTTGGGATTAGGTATTCCAGATGGAAATCCATTTGTTTTGTTTTCGAGATTAATTATGATGGTATTATCAAATTCTAGACCTTTTGATTTATGAATTGTTAAAAATTTTAGATTTTCAGTTTCTGTAATATTATAGTCGTCTTTGTCTTTATTATTTCTTCCCATTATAAGAGTTGTACCAAAGAGTTTGGGGATAATTTTGCTTATAATAGTTTGTTTATTTGAAAAGTTTATTATTTTTATTGGTTTATTTAAATTTTTTTGACAGATTACAGTTTTTTCAATCTGTTTTTTATTTTGCATTATAAATTTATTTGCTAAGTTGATTGTTTCTTGATTATTTCGATAGTTCATTACTAATTTTAAAATAGTTATTTCTGGTATGTATTCTTTTATGTTTAGAAAGATATTTAAATCTAGACCACTAAATCTATAGATAGATTGGTAGTCATCACCAACAAAGAATATTTTGGCATTATTTATTTTTTTAATTGCTAGGATTAGGTTAAGTCTTGTATAGGATGTGTCTTGAAATTCGTCAATTATTATAAATTTATAAGGTACTTTTTTAATGTTGTTTGATATAAGTTTTTCAGCATTTATTATTAAATCATTAAAGTCGTGAGTACCAGATGATTCTAGTTCTCTTTGATAGATAAGGTAGATGTCTAAGATGATTTTTAGGTAGTCTTTATTTATGAAGTGAGATTTATTGTAGAGGTTCCATAGTGTATCAATTGAGGAATAGTTAGCTTTATATAGGTTAATAAATGTTTTAATATATGTTTTTAGATTTGAAATGGTTGTTTCGATACATATTCTTTTAATTATTTGATTTGTTTTTTTATTTGTTTTAGCATAGCTTTCAAAGTATTCATTAATGATATAGTCTAGGGTATTACCAGCAAGATGGTAGTTTTCGTCTTTGATAATGTTTATAGCTAGTTTATGAAATGTGGTGATATCTATTTCTTTGTCACATTTTCTTTTAATGTCATTTACGGATTCATTTGTAAAAGAGATAACTAAGATTTCTTTTTCTTTGTAGATGTTATTATCTATTAGGTAGTTTATTTTATTAATTATGGTATGCGTTTTACCAGAACCAGCACCAGCGATGAGGAGGGTATCATTAAGTGATAGTACTGCTTTTTGTTGTTCTTCGTTCATGTTTATTAATATAGGTTATTGTTTAAATTATGTCAAGAAAAAAGAACATTAATCAATTTTGGTTAATGTTCTATCTAGTAGTGAATAAAGATAAGTATCTACTTGTTTGTGAGTTTTATTCTTGATATATTCTTTGTATCCGTTTAATTGTTTTTTATAGGCATTATCAGCAACGTTTTTAAGTTTGTAATCAATTATATCAATATGGTCATTATACTCTAACATGAGGTCAATAACGCCTGTTTTTTCACTTGTTTCATTATCATCTATAAATTCATATTCTTGATATATTTCAGCATTGTTTATATTTTTAAAGATGTCATTTTTAAGTAGGTTTTCTAAGATGCTTTTTTCAATAGGACTAAGTAAAGTGTAATCGGGATTTTTAAGGTTAGTGTTTTCTAACATATAGTGTATTTCTGTACCAAATTTCATGTTATTTTTTTCTTCTTCAGTGATTAGTTTACTTGTTTCTTTTGAGAAGTGTTTTTCTTCTAAGAAACTTGTTTGAAATTCTTTTTCTTCTACAGTTATTGTTTCATTTGTATCTATTAGGCCATCTAAGTTAATATTTTTTGATATTTTGTAGTCTTCATTAATCTCTGGAATATTAATGTTTGTAATGTATTTTTCTATGTATTCATAGACTGAGTTAAGGATATCTTTAAATGATTTATATTTCATACGGTCTAAGTCATCAATTACTTTGTCTTTATTTGTTACATAGATTTTGTCACTGTAAAGGCTTGTTACAATAATCATTTTTTCTTTTGCTCTAGTAAGTGCTACATATAGGAGTCTAATTTTTTCAGATATTTCGTTTCTTAAATTGTCTTCTTTGAAGATTGTATTAATGAATGTATTAGAGAATCCTTCATTATAGCTAGGCATTATTAAACCATATTTTTCATTATATAGAATTTTATCTTTAACGTCCATTAGGTTAAATTCTTTGTGGAAACCAGAGAAGTAGCATATTTTGTATTCTAGTCCTTTAGATTTATGGATGTTAGTGATTGTTACGGAGTTAGAGTCACTGATTATTGCGGGTAGTTTAATTATTTCAGAGTTTTCCATTAGGTTTTCAAAGAAGTCTTTCATATCGTAGATATTCATACCAACGTCATTTAAACTTTGGGCTTTTTCTAGAAGATTGTTAAGAATTATACTTCTATATAGGATGTTACCTTTAGAAATCATTTTGTCATAGAAGTTAAAGTCTTTGATGATGGTTTCAATTATTTCAGAGTTACTCATACTATCGATGTTTTTGCTAATTTCTAGGCATTTTTGATATATTTCAGTAGTAGTTAGTTGCTTATTTATAAGATTATTGTAAATTATATTGTCATCTAGATTATATAGGTAACTACGAGCAATGCTGGTATAGTAAAAATTAGTATCTACGTTATTTAATTTATTTTTGATGTTTATTATTAGTCCTAGAATATTATTTATTAAGCATACTTCATCTGTGAAAAGGATATCTTCGTCTTTGTAAATATTAAGGGGTATTTGAAGGTAATCGAATACTTTTTTATATGTATCAAAGCTGCTTGTTCTATCCATGAGAATGCAGCAGTCTTTGAATGTTATATCTCTTTGAACTTCATCATCAAGTACTTGGTATTTATCTTTAATTTTCTTTTTAATATCGTTTCCAATAATGAATGCTTCAATTTCTTCTTTAGTGTGATCTTTGTCTTTTTCGTAGTTATAAATTTCTAGATTGTTATTATTTTTGTTACTACCAAAGATGTAGAAGCCTTGGTTACCAAAGATTAGACGGTGTTCTTTATGGTAGTTAGCGTTTCCGATAAAGTCATCCATTATGTGATTAAAGATATCGTTGATACTGTCTAGGACTTGTTCTCTTGAACGGAAGTTTTTATTTAAATCTATTTTTCTTCCACCATCTTCATTTTTATATTTATCATATTTTATTTTGAAGATATCTGGGTTAGCGTTACGGAAGCGGTAGATAGATTGTTTAACATCACCAACCATATAAACATTGTTATTTTCAATTAAAGAGATAAAGGTTTCTTGCATATCACTTGTATCTTGATATTCGTCGATCATGATTTCTTTGAATGAATTTTTAAGATTTGTACGGACCTCTTCGTTCGTTTTTATTAGTTTAATTGCTAGTTTACTGATGTCATTAAACTCAAACATATTTTTTGAATATTTGTAATTTTCGATTTCTTTGTGTAAAACTTTGATGATATCAACAATTATTTTGGCATCACTTTTAGTACTTCTTAAATTATTTATAAGTACTTCTTTATCAAAGTAGCATAGTTCTTTTATAGATTTGGTAATTTCACTAATTTGAGTTTTATAATATTTAGCTTTTTCACCAGAACCATTAGGTAGTCTAGGCATTGTGAAGTCTAGTGATAGTCTCACGGTATTGTAGTCTTGGGCTTTTATTAGTGGCTCTAGAACTGCAAAAAATTTTTGATATGTTTTTTCTTCTATTTCATAACCTAGATTTTCAAGACTGTTTTTTATTGAATTTATTTTATTTTGAATAAGTTTTTCATATGAGTTAAATAGATTTTCTAGGTTTTGGTCAGTATAGTAGTTATCAATATAGTTATTTAAAAAGTCTTCTTTATTGATAAGCAGGTCTAGGGATGAGTCTATTGCGAGAATTTTTTTCCTAAGAAGTTTGTCATTTTTAACACAGTATTTTGTTATGAAGTTAATAAAATCTTTATTATTTTCTTGGTATTTTTCTTCAAATATTTTATCAATTAATTTTTTCTTTTCTAGTTTAATTATGGATGCATCTATGATACTTAGGCCAGCATCTAGGCCTAGGTAATAGTGATATTTTTTTACTAGAGATAAGACGTAGGCATCGAATGTTGTTATGTTAGCAGTTTCGATTAGGTTCATTTCTTCAGTAAGTTCTGGAAGTTTGCTAATTGCTTTTTTAATTCTTTCTTTCATTTCTGCCGCTGCATTATTAGTAAATGTTAGAATTAGAAGTTCATTTATGTGAATGCCTTTTTTAAGTTTAGTTATTACACGCTCAGTTAGTACGGCTGTTTTACCAGAACCAGCACCGGCTGATACGATAATATTGCTTCCTTCAGTGTTGATAGCTAGTTCTTGTTCTTTTGTCCATTTAGGCATTTTCATCACCTCTTAAAAATTTTAATTCTTCGTCTGGGTATATGTACTTGTTATCTTTTTCAGTTTTAAAACAGATGCTTTGATATTTACAGAATTTGCAGCTAATGTTGTCAATACCTTTAATTTTAGGTTCTATTTTGAAGTTTGCATTATCTATATTTTTAATCATTTCGTCTATTTTTTCTTCAGCAAAAGTTCCTAAGTATTTTAATTCATCTTCAGTAAGTATTTTGGCGTATCTACTAAATCCATTTTGTGTTAGAGCCATACTTTTAATATACTCACTGTTTTCGTAGGTTGGATCAAACTCAGATATAAGACTTTCATTACCAATAGTGTAACCATTTAGTTTTAGGTGGTCGTTTATTTGTTCTTCTTTAGTTTTCCCAGGTTTAAAATTGATAATTGGGCTTATGATATTTTGTAGATAGATACCGACAATTTTACTATTAGGATATAAGTTTTGAATTAGATAAATATATGTTGGAAGCTGGAGTTTTAGTCCATATGGAGCTAGTCTTAAATCAATATCTGTTTCGCCAGTTTTGTAGTCGATTAAAACTATTTTGTCATCATGCTTCATTATCTTATCTATAATACCAACAAATTTAATTTTGTTTTTTGTAATTTCAATATTTTTTTCACATTCTATTTCTTTATAGTTAGTAATGTTTAAATGTGAGTTAATATTTTTAATAACGTTTTTAAGTTCTTCTAGCATTTTATTTAAGAAAATTTTGTTTTCTAAAGTTAGGTTAAATGGATTTTCTTTAAGATAGATTTCTGTTTCTGTATTAAAGTTAAAATTTTCTTTGAACATGTTTTGTAATATATGATGGCATAAAGAGCCTGCATAAGCATCAAAGGTTTGTTCATAATTATCTAATTTAAGAATATATGAGCAGTAATATTTGAAAGGACACTCATAATAGGCGTTTAGTTTAGTATATGATAGGTTTAATTTGTCGTAAGTAAAGTTTATTTTGTGGTAAGTATTATCATATGTCATATATTCTATGTTTTTATATGTGTTTAACAATATAGGGATGTTTACATTGAAGGTCCCATATTTTATATATTCGTCTAGAAGAGTGCTTAAATTATACTTGTTACTTTGATTAGAATACGCGCTTGGTGTGTAATCTTTTTTGATAACTTCTAGTTTAAATTCTTCGATAAGTGGGGAAGTTTTAGTGCTGCCTTTTAAGTTCTGTTTACTTGTTGTAATAGTTAAGTTCTTAGTATTATTAATTATTCTTTTCCAAATAATAAATTCATTGTTATTCTTTTGATATGTTTGATCTAAATAAGGCATTTTCTCTATATCTGAGATATAATCTTCATCTTTATAATTATGAGGAATTGTTTCTTTATTTAGGTTTATTAAATAAATATAATCGTCTTCTTCTGGGATATTATTTTTAAGGTCTATTATATTAATAGAGTTTGTAAGCTTTTCACTTTTAAGTTTTGTGTGTTTAAATTCTTCTTTTAAGATGTCTTTAATTTCAGTGATATCTTTAATAAAACTGTATTTATTTAAAACTTTAATAATCCCATTTTTAATTTCTTCATTTTGCACTTTTTCTAAATCTTGATTATTTAAAAAGTTTAGACCTTCAGTTGTTTCGTATAGTGTCTTTGTGCTTTCAATATTGATTGGTAAGTGGTAGTTTGCAAAAATACGTTTAATTACACTTGTGTTGTCTGCATTAATATTTGCTATATATACTTTATTTAAATCAAGATTCTTTTGGATTATGTCATTAGCAATAAACTCAATTTCATTATTAATGTTTGTAAACTCGTATACTGGGTGTGTGTAGTTTTTATTAGGAATATTTGTAATTGTAACATTAGCAGTTTCTTTTAATAAATCAATAATGTGCATAGTCCATTTATCAATGTTAATAAATCCTTGGATTTCAACATTTTTATTTTTAATTGAGTTTTTAAAAAACTTATCTGTAGTAAGAAGATTTTTCTCAAGAAGTTCATTTTTTAAAGATACTAAGTTATTTAATTTGTCATTTTGATAGTTTGTATTTTCGATAAAGTACATGTTTTTGATTAGTTCTTTAGCGTTTTCATATGAGTAGTTTTTTTCTTTTATGAGATAATAAATTGTTTTTTCATCATAATCAAATAAAAGTCTTTTTGTTACTTCGTCTATTCCAAGAATTTTGGCTTTGTATAAATCATTTTGCTTACTTAATTTTTTAATAAGATTTTTTTTATAGTTTTGAGGTACGATTATATAGTCTTGCTTCATTTGTTATTTCCTTTCATTGTTTATTATACAATTTTTTAGGTACTTTTAAAATAAAAAGAACGCATATTTTGCGTTACTTTATACTAAGCATATGAGATACACGGGTTATCATTGTTGCATCAAAGTGTTCGGCAGTTATTAATGGATTAATATCGCATATTTTAGCAAGATTTATTATGGATAGAGCGATGGTATCGTTTGGTTCGTTTTTAATGAAATTGTACCATTTTATTTTGTCTTTAAAGCCTTTTTTGATAGCGTTTTTAGTATCTTCTTTTTGAAACTTTATTATTTCGTTTTTATATTCGTTAATTGTCATATTCTGATGTTACTCCAAAGTAGCTTTCCATTGTTATCCAGTCTCCATTGTTATATAAGGCTTTTGCTAGTTCTTTACCAACGTATCTTATGTGCCATGGTTCATAGATATAACCGGTTTCATTTGTTTTTCCTTCTGGATATCTTAAGATGTATCCATATAGATAAGCGTTTTTGGCGACCCATTTTCCTTCATCTGTGTTTTTAAATGAACTATCAATAGTATTTAAATCAAATGCTAAACCACTTTGATGTTCTGAGTGTCCTGGTCTTGCTGAGAAGGTATCTGCTGCTGTTTTGCCTCTTCTTTTCACATAACTATTGTATAAATCATTTTGATAGTCATATGAGCGATAGCCACTTTGAGCCCATAAATTTAAGTTTAGTGCAGCAGCATCACTTTTCATTTGTTTCCAGTTTTCATAAGCTTCGGAGTTTAATGGTTCTCTAGCAAATCCATCATTTGGAACGCTTTTAAATGTGTTTTTAGGTTTCCAAGTGCTATCTAATGGATATGTTTTGTTAACGATTAAGTATCCATCAACATAATATGCTCCGTCTTTATATTTAACGGTATATCCTTTTGAGGTTTTACCAGTTTTATTTGTTTGACTACTTATATTTTTTTTAGTAGTGGTTGTAGTAGTTGTTTTTTTACTTGTTGTTGTAGTTTCAGAAGTAGTTGTAGTCGTTGACGTTTTGGTAGTTGTATTAGTGGTTTTGGTTTTATCCATATTATCATCGGACTCCTTTTTAGGGGAAATTATAGTAATAATAATATATGAAATTAATCCGAGAACAATTAATATTAATAAGATATTTCCGTATTTTAGTTTAATTCTTTTTTTCATTTTGCCTCTTGTGTATATTTTATGCCATTTAGAACTGGAATAGAATTTATAAGTTTGTTATATGCTTCTTCATAGTTATCTGTGGCAATTTTAAGTACTTTTATATTTGGCATGTTTAAATCATTAGCTAGTTTTAGGTAAGCATTTTGCTGATTTATGCTACTTTCTAGTGAGAATGCTTGATACTGATGATGCTGACGAACTAGTCTTTTTTCATATAGTGATGTATCATCTAAATATAGTACTACAAAGTAAATGTTGTAATCTAGGTCGTTAAGTTTTTGAACAAGTCTTTTGTATACGTCATCAAATTTGTAGTCTTTAAAACCTAAACTTCCATATACTTGTTCAGTGAAGAAAGTGCGATCAAAGATTAAGTTAAGTTCTGTTTCTTCTAAAGTTTCCATGTAGTTTAGTAAGTTAAGATACATTTTTTTATTTTTAGCATAACCTGTTTGAGATTTATCTTTAATACCAGTTAATCTATAAAGATTAGATGATGCTAGGTTATCTCTTAGAAAGTTTGCCATTGTGCTTTTACCAACGCCTTGTGGGCCTTCGATTATTATTATATTTCCACGATTATTATTCATTGTTTACCTCTTCATATTTTATATTATTTTCTTTTAAAAATTTTGTGATAATTGATGATGTTATTGCATAACTTAGGGTGCGATTGCCAGTTTTTTTGTTACCTAGAACAATACCTAAAATTTCTCCATTAGTGTTTAAGACTGGTGCACTTTCCATTCCGTCTTCAACTGGGGATGATAACTCAAACATTGATATATTTTCTTTTGCATCAAAGATATTTCTTGTGATGATGCCTTCTACTGGGAAAATAGGAAAGTTCATTAATTTGAAATCACTTTTAAGTGTTCTATTTTCTTCGTCATAAGTAAATGCTTTATATTCTGGGAAAGCAAAACCTATTGTGCATGTGCTTTGACCTATTTCATAATTTTTGTTAAATTTAGGAAAGTTTTTGACAAGAACATTTTCATGATTTGAGAATTTGATAACTGCTAAATTTAAGTATTCGTGTTTTATAATATTTACTTTTCCTGGATTTTCAGCAATATCAATTATGACATTTAAAATATCAGTTAATGTTTCATCTTTAATGCCGTATTCATCTAGTTTTTTTGTAAGTTTTCTTCCTTTTAAACTTTTTAGTTCTTCATATATTGGTAAGTATGTTTCTTTTAGTTCGTCTTGCAGTTTAAATAGGGAAGCTATGCTTGCAGTTGTTAAAATGTCTCCTTCGTTATTTAAAACAATTAATGTTGATAAGCCGTTAATTATTTTTTTATCAAAGTAATAAAAGCCAGTTGCTAGGGGTCTTGTAAAATTTAACGCTTCTTTGACAGCAATTTTAAACATATTTTATCACCATTTTAATTATACTTCACATTTAAAAAAAACACTAGTTGTAAGTGTCTTTTATTATTTGAAATAGTCCATAAATTTCGATTATAAGTGAAAATGTCATAAGGACGACACAAAATACATCGTCTATATCTGCATAGCGATTAATTAGTAAGGAACCAATTAAGCAGAAAACTCCGATACCAATTGTGATAAAACCTTTTAAATTCTTTTTCATATTTCCACCTTGTTTCTACCTAAATTATAGCAAACAAATGTAAATTCATGCAAGATAAATGTAAAGATTTAATTAGTTTTTTAATAATTTTATTTTTTAGATTTTAAAAATGTCAAGTGTTTTTTTCAATTTTGCACGATTACACCTTTTTCAAGGGACTTTTGTTTAGTTTTCACACCTTTTTCAAGGGACTTTTTCTTTTACTTCACACCTTTTTCGAGGGACTTTTTATAAAAAAGACTAATTTCTGTAAAATTTGCGTAAAATTTTGACCTTTTTTTGAAATTTATGATTTTATTACAAAATTTAAGAAAAATTGCAAAGTTTTTAGTTAATAAGATGTTAATTTATTAAAGATTTTGGATTTTTTTAAAAACATTTGCTAAAATAATTTTAGAGGCGTGATAATTATGAATAAGTTTGATGTTGTAGTTAAAGATGATTTGTATGTTGCTAATAAGGGAGATGTATTTCCAGATAAAGAAGCAAATGTAATAGAGGAAAAAGTTTATGTGCTTGTTGTTGATTCATATAAAAAAATTTACTTAAATTTAAATTATGGTACGTATGATTTTGTTAAAGGTGATAAATCAATATTTAGGGAACTAAAACCTTTTGCAATTGTAAATAATTATGTTGAAGATCATCCGCTTATTGGAGAAAAAATGATTTATAGAAATTACTATGTGATTGATAGTTGCAAAAAGAATTATGATTTAAGTAAGTTAGAGGAAGTTCTTTTTGTAAATCTTAAAGAACTTATTCAAAATAATATGTATGATAATCCAAGAAATAGGGAAAGAACTGAAGAAATACTTAAGGTAATAGATTTATTATAATTTATAATTAATCTTATAGAATATTTTTAATTAAAAATTAACCTTGACACATTCTTATAGTTGTTATATACTTTTTTTAGAATAGTGAGGATATAATATGAACCCAAGTATGCAAAAATATAAAAAAAGAATGTTAATTTTATGTATAATGCTAGCTGTAGTACTAATGATAACTGGAGTAAGTTATGCAGTATTTACTAGTTATTCTAGCCAAACAGATGCTAACACTCTAGCAGCATCATGTATGGACCTAGAATTTAATGGACAAAATGAAATTAATTTACTTAATACTTACCCAATATCAGAAGGCGAAGCCTTAGAACAAACACCATACACATTTACTATAAAGAATAAATGTGATAACTACATTGAGTACTATGTTATCGCATCCGTAATTAGTACAACTAATAAAGTAGACTCTAAATATGTAAAAGTATCTCTACTAGGAGATAATGAATTAAATGGAACAGTAATTAATACTTTAGAATCTATATCTACTCCACAAAGTCTATCTAAATATAACATTACTGAAAACTATATCCTTAAAAGAGGAGATGGCATATCTAAAGATGAAAGTAGAACATTTAACTTTAGAATGTGGCTAGATAGTAGTAATAAAGATATTTGGACTAAAGAAGATATTGAAGGTAAAGACTATCAAGTAAAAATATCAGTAGTAGGAACTGTTAAGACAAGACCAAAAGACGATTTATATGTAGCAGCTTTAATAGATGGCGTAGAAAGTAGTACATTTCCAACAACAAACAAATATGATGCATCAGTGGAATGCACTAGAAATGGTAAAAAGATAGATGCCAATGAAAGTATAAAATGGAATGGAACAAAATGGATTCTTACAACTGCTATAAGTGATGGTAATGTAAGGTGCAATGCAACATTTAATCAAACATTAAGACAATCAATACTAGCAAATAATGAAGTTAAGACTCCAATAACTACACCAGGAGCAGCAATGTCTACTGCTGATGAGTCACTTCTAGCATCTACAGAAGATGATTATGGTACATCTTATTACTTTAGAGGTGCAGTTAAAAATAACTATGTAGAATTTGCTAATAAATGCTGGAGAATAGTAAGAGTTGGTGGAGATGGTTCAGTAAAAATTATCTTACACAATGATAATACTGCTGGGACTGCTAATCCTTGTGATGCTGCAAATAATAGCACTAGTGCAGCATTTGCAAGATACTCTGGTACAACATACAAAAGTGCATTTAATGAAAAATATGATGACAATGCTTATGTAGGATTTAAGTATGGAACACCAGGCTCTAGTACATATGAAGCTACACATGCAAATACAAATAATAGTACAATACTAACAAATTTAGAAACTTGGTATAATAATAATC
>CAKOOK010000001.1 GCA_934098515.1 uncultured Bacilli bacterium | reverse complement strand
TGGACATACCTCTGGTGTATCTGTTGTAACGCCAGTTGCAGTGCAGAGTAGCTATGTATGGAAGGGATAATCGCTGAGAGCATCTAAGCGAGAAGCCCTCTTCAAGATGAGTTTTCCCATATTTTATATAGTAAGATCCCTTGTAGACTACGAGGTTGATAGGCTAGAGGTGGAAGCGTAGTGATACGTTGAGCTGACTAGTACTAATAGATCGAGGATTTAATCATTATAATTTAATTTGATTGAGTCAATACATTATCTTGTTTTTAAAGGACAAAATCCTTTATTGGTAACGATAGCTTAGTGGATACACCTCTTCCCATCCCGAACAGAGAAGTTAAGCACTAAAACGCCGACGATAGTGAATGCGAAAATAGGAAGTTGCCAATATTTTTTTTTTGTAAAAATTTATCACCAATATAAGGTGATTTTTTTTTACTTAAAATAAAAAAATTAATAAAAACACTTTAAAAAAACTTTAATATTTATTATTATTAAATTAATAGTAATGTGAGGTAAAAATGAAAATAGGATTTGATAATAATAAGTATGTAAAAATTCAAAGTGCAAAAATAAAGGAAAGGTTTAAGATGTTTGACAAACTGTACTTAGAAGTAGGTGGCAAACTATTCTCAGATAACCATGCAGCAAGAGTTTTGCCGGGATTCAAGCCAGATGCAAAAATTAATATGTTTCTTAATTTAAAAAAAGACCTAGAAATAATCTTTTGTATAAGTGCAAATGATATCGAACGAAATAAAATACGCTCAGAATTTGGTATCACATATGATTTAGAGATGCTAAACATAATCAATAACGCTACATCACTTGGATTTTCAGTTAATTCAGTAGTAATAACACTTTATAAAAACCAACCTAGTGTTGATAAATTTATAAAAAGATTAGAAAGGCAGAACATCAAGACATATATTCATACATACACTAAAGGGTATCCTACAGATGTTGAAACAATAGTTAGTGAAGAAGGCTATGGAGCAAATCCCTACATAGAAACAACAAAAAAGTTGATTTTAGTAAACGCACCAGGACCAGGTTCAGGAAAACTAGCAACATGTTTAAGTCAATTATATCATGAACATAAAAGAGGTATAAATGCTGGTTATGCCAAATTTGAAACATTCCCAGTATGGAACCTACCTCTTAAGCACCCAGTTAATATTGCTTATGAAGCGGCAACTGCAGATTTAAAAGATATAAATATGATAGACCCATTCCATCTAGAAAAATATAATATCAACGCAATAAATTATAACAGGGATGTTGAAACATTTCCTATACTTAAAAATATACTTCATCATATTACTGGTAAAGATATTTACTTTTCACCAACTGACATGGGCGTAAATATGGTTGGATTTTGCATTAAAAACAATGCTGTAGTTGAAACCGCTGCAAAAAAAGAAGTAGTAAGACGTTATTTCAATGAATTATGTAACTATAAACAAGGAATATCAGACTCAGATACTGTACAAAAAATAAAACTTCTAATGAACGAATTAAATATAGACGAAAATTATCTTAATGTAGTAGAAGTCTCAAAAAAAACATCAGAAAAAAAGAAGACTAATGTTATTGCACTGGAACTGCCAAAAGGTAAAATAATCACTGGTAAACAAACCGAACTTTTAAGTGCGGCATCATCAGTAGTAATTAACGCAATAAAAGAATTGTCCAAAATGCCAGATGAAATCAATTTATTAAGTCCTACTATATTAGAACCAATTTTAAAGTTAAGGAAAAACAACAGCCCTTTATCACTACAAGAAGTGCTTATAGCACTTGCTGTATGTAGTGTAACTAATCCCTCAATATCTAGTGCCCTTGAAAAACTTGACATGTTAAAAGAATGTGAAGCTCATGCCACGTACATTGTAACAAACGGTGATTTAAAAGCGTTGAAATCGCTAAAAATAAACTTAACATGTGAACCAAATTTTTATTCAAAAGAAATTATGTAAATAACTATTTACAACCATAAAAGATTTATATATAATGAAAATAGGGTGAGAAAATGGAATACAAATATACATCAAGAAGTATAACTGATACTATGGAATTAGCAGAAAATATCGAATCAGAGAAATTTCCAGGAATGGTTATCTGTTTAGACGGAGAACTTGGTAGTGGAAAAACAGTTTTTGTAAAGGGTTTTGCAAAATCATTAGGTATAACCGAAACTATTACCAGTCCAACATTTAATTTAATCAAAGAATACAACAGTGGAGAAATGCCATTATATCACATGGACGTATATCGTCTAGAAAATAACTGTGAAACTGTCGGCTTCAATGATTACTTTAACAAAGATGCCGTTTGCATAATTGAATGGTCTGACATGATTTGTGACTGCTTACCAGAAGAAAGACTTCAAATAAAATTTAAAATAATTGATGAAAATACAAGAATATTAATTCTTGAACCATTCGGTAGAAAATATGAAGATCTAGTAAATTCCGTTTTGTGAATTTACTTTTTCTTTTTTGCAATTTTATCCTAAAAGATGTATAATATTAACCAGTTTGGAAGTGATTTACATGTACACACTATTTATCAGTACATTCCGCGAACTTATAGAAATCGCACTATTAAAAGATGAAAAAATGATTTCAAAAAAAGAACAAATCTCAAATAGAAATCATAGCATTTATACTGTGCCATTAATTGAAGAAATCCTAAAAGAAAATAAAATTACTACTAAAGATTTAAATGAAATAATTGTTATTGATGGGCCAGGAAGTTTTACCGGAGTTCGTCTAGGAATAACAGTAGCAAAAATGCTTGCATATACACTAAACATTAAAATAAAAGCTATATCCAGCATTGAAGCTCTAGCAGCAGGTAAAAATGAAAATAAAATAATTATTACAATCAGCGATCCAAAAGGTAAATATTTTGGCATCTTTAATAATGGTAAACTAATAAGTGAATTGTCATATTTGTCAAATGTACAATATGAAAACTTTATAAACACAAATTATAAAGAATATAAAGAAAAAGATGATGACAAGCTTGATATCGAAGCAATTTGCAATTACTCACAAAATATCAAAAACCAAAATCCTCATACAATAAAAGCAAGATATATCAAAGGAATTGAAGCACTAAATGGTAAATAATTATTCTAAAGAAGATATAGCACAAATAAACAGTTTGGGCACTAAACTAAATCCTAATTTTGAGAAACTATTTCACATAGAAAAACTACCAGAAAGTGAAAACATTCTAATAATCAAAGAAAAGAACCAGCTTATTGGTTTCATTCACTATTCAAGAATATACGAATGCTTAGAAATTCAAAATATTATTGTGGATAAAATGTGGAGAAATAAAGGCTATGCTTCAAAACTATTAAATATTTTAATTACCAAAAATAAAGACGCTCAAAAAATTATTTTAGAGGTAAATGAAAACAATATCGAAGCAATTAACTTTTATCAAAAACACAAATTTATAGAAATAAATCGCAGACCCAAATACTATAAAACTGGTGATGCAATTATAATGGAGAGAGTATTATGAAAAAAGATGTATATATTTTAGCTATCGAATCATCATGCGACGAAACAAGCATGGCAATAATCAAAAATGGCACAGATAACATTGCAACTACAATCCTAACTCAAATGGACACACATGCTGCCTTTGGTGGAGTAGTGCCAGAAATAGCTAGCCGCATGCACAGTGAAAACATTACAATGGTACTAGAAGACGTTTTAAATAAAGCAAACATGAAAGTTGAAGACGTTGATGCCATTGCAGTGACATATGCTCCTGGACTTTTAGGTAGCCTATTAGTTGGAATAGAAGCAGCAAAAACATTAGCACTTGTTTATAATAAGCCCTTAATTAAGGTAAATCATCTAGCGGGTCATATCTATGCTAACAATCTTGTTCAAAAAATGGAATTTCCACTTCTAGCACTTGTTATAAGCGGTGGTCACACTGAATTAGTCCTTATGGAAGATGATTACAAATTTAAAGTCCTAGGTGAAACCCTAGATGACGCTATAGGGGAAGTGTATGACAAAGTAGCAAGAGTTTTAGACTTACCATATCCAGGTGGCCCAAATATTGAAAAATACGCCGAACAAGGTACACCATCTTATGAATTACCAATTCCAATGAATAACGATGAATTAAATTTTTCATATAGTGGCTTAAAAAGTGCTGTAATAAATTTAGTACACAACGAAAAACAAAGAGGTAACGAGATAAGAAAATATGACTTGGCAGCATCATTTCAAAAAGTTGCTATCGATGAACTTGTAAGAAAAACTGAACTTGCAATAAAAAAATATAACATTAAAAGGCTTATCGTAGCTGGTGGAGTAACTGCTAACAAATACTTGCGCAGTGAAATGGAAAAACTTGCCAATAAATATGACGTCAACTTAACAGTACCTCCAATTAAATACTGTACTGATAACGCCGCTATGATTGGCTGTGCTGCATATCCGCTATACCTAAAAAATGATTTTACCGACTACTCTTTAAACGCAGAAAGTACAATGAACTTAAACTAAAACTTGCAAAAAGAACTTCCATATAGTAATATTATATTAGAAAAGATAGGTTTAAATATGAAAGATAAAAAGGAAAGTAAATTAAATTATAAATTCTTAATAATGATTGCTGTAATCATACCAATTATTCTAAGCGTTTCATACGCATACTTCCTAGCACGAGTAAGTGGTGACAATACAGTAATTGACGGAAATGCTACCAATAAATTTGACATAAACTTAATAACAACTAACGAAGGATACATAAATGCTTCAGACATGATACCAATTAGTGAGGCTGCTTCCAAAGATAAAGCAGCAAAAGGCAACTTCTCTGTAAAAACCGGAACCAACGACTATAAAATTAACTACAGCTTATCACTAACAGACATTACTATATCAGACAACTTAAAATCATCTGAAGATTTAAAATGGGAACTTTGGAATACTGATACAAATATAAAAATATCAAATGGGACATTCAAAGATGTAACAACTACATTATTACTCAAAGATAATATCATTATAAACAAAGACACAACAGACAATTATGAATTAAGAATATACGTTTTAGAAACAAACACAAACCAAATTGAATTATTAAATGGCACATTAAAAGTGAAAGTAACTATGAATGCTGAAATGATTAATGAGACTGCAGAATAAAGACTGTAAAGTCTTTTTTTAAAGGAGAAACAAATGAAAGAATTATTATTAACACTAATAGCTGGCTTATTCTTCCTTATAGGAGTAGTAATTAATAAAATCAACAAAGGAAGTAAAAAAGTTATCAGTTTTTCAATAGGAATGGCTTTTTCTTCGCTAATACTACTACTAATAATTGACATAATTCCTGAAACATTTGAACTACTTGAAAATAAAATATATATATTATCAGGCATTTTAATAGGGATAGGAATTCTACTACTATTAGAAAAATTAGTGCCTCATCACGACCACTTTGAAGAGAGTAAAAACCATCATCACGAAAACCACTTAGAACACATCGGTATAATGACATCTCTTGCTTTAATAATTCATAACATTGTTGAAGGAATTGGTATATACGGAATTGCCACCAGTTCAGTAAAATCCGGAATAATCTATTCAATTGCTGTTGGTATGCATAATATCCCATTCGGTTTAGAAATATCAACAATGCTAAACAAATCACATAACAAACATAAAGAAATTTATATTATAATTTTAACTCTAAGCACATTTATAGGAGGTTTGTTTACAATGCTCTTCAAAGAAAGCCTAACGGACTTTGTTCAAGGAATTCTATTAAGTGTAACAATTGGTATGATATTATACCTACTTTTAGCAGAACTTTTAACTGAATTAAAAGAAAATTGGCATAAAGAAACCATCTTTGGAATAATTACTGGTATACTAATAATTGTCATAGGAGGTCTAATATGTTAGGTATAGCCTTAGAAGGTGGTGGAGCAAAAGGTGCCTACCAAGTTGGCGCTTATATTGCTTTAAAGAAAAAACATATAAAGCCATCAATAATTGCAGGTACAAGCATTGGCTCAGTAAATGCAGCCTTAATGGTTCAAGGTGACATCAAAAAATTAGTTAATCTCTGGCTTACAGCAACAACCGATATTTTCGGTATAAATAGTGAACTCGCTGAAAAAATTAAAAGTAAAAATTTAAAAATTACCGATATTGAGCTAGGTGTTAACAATATCAAAAAAATTTTAAAAAATAAAGGAATTGACGTATCAAAATTTCTTAATCTGTTAAAATCATCAATTAATGAAGATAAAATCCGTAAAAGCAAAATAAAACTAGGTTTAATCACTGTAAAAGTAGATGGACTAAAACCTCTAGAACTTACAATAGATGACATTCCAAAAGGAAAACTTGCTGAGTACATCCTAGCATCTTGTTACCTACCTCTATTTAACTATAAACCAATAATAGATAACAAATACTACATAGATGGTGGGTTTTACAACAACATACCACTATCACTTGTTGAAAAATACGGATGTGACACAATATATTCAATAAGAATAAAGGGAATTGGCGTAAGTCATAACAAATTAAAAAAAGAAACTAAAGTCATTGAAATAAAGCCAAGTGAAAATTTAGGTTCAATAATTATCTTTGACAAAGAAAGTAATATCCACAACATGAAATTAGGATACTATGATACCTTAAAAATTTTAGACAATCTAGATGGAAACAAGTACTACTTTAAAAATAAAACGAATAAATACTATGAGAAAATAACTAGACACATTGATGAAGATTTAATAATCAAACTAAAATTTAAATACCGCACACTAGATACAAAATTACTTGTAATCAAAATACTTGAAGGCATTCTTAAAAAAGAAAAACTAGAACGCTTTAAAATATATAATCCAACTTATCTAATATTTAAACTAAAACGTACGAAAATAAAAGACAAAAACCTAAAAACATTTATAAAAGATTGTAAATTATTTTAAATTTTATTATAATACATAAGAACGGAAGGTGAGAAGTATGGGAAGAGCATACGAAGTAAGAAAAGCAAGCATCCAAAAAAATGGTGCAGTAAAGGCAAAATTATATAGTAACTATGCTAAAGAAATTTATTTAGCTGCTAAAAAAGGTGTACCAGAACTAGAATCAAATATTAACCTTAAACATCTAGTCGAAAAAGCCAAAAAAGAACAAGTACCTATGGACATTATTAAAAGAGCTATCGATAAAGCAAAAGGCGCAGGTGGCGAAGATTATACAGAAGTTATTTATGAAGGATTCGGACCAGGAGCAAGTACTTTTATCATCAAAACTTTAACAGATAATGTAAACCGCACTGTAGGTGAAATAAGAGCTGCTTTTAATAAAGTACACAAAAGTTTAGGAGTAACTAATTCAGTATCATATAATTATGACTACCTAGCAATCATTTCTTTTAAAAGTAACGAAGAAGAAAAAATCTTTGAAGAACTACTTAATGCTGGAATTGAAATCATAGACTTAGAATCAAATGATGGTGAAATAACAATCACTGCAAACCCTAAGGATATTAACAAAGTCAAAGAAGAACTTGAAAAAATAATTCCAGGAATTGAATACACTTACGATGAAGTAGGTATGTTTGCAAAAGAAGAAGTAACTCTAACTGGTGAAGATAAAGAAGTTTATGATAAACTATATGGCTTACTAGATGCAATTGATGATGTAAGTGCAATCTACACAAACGTTAAACTAGATTAATTCTAGTTTTTTTCATATAATCTTCATAAATTTGATATAATATAACTCAAGGTGATAAAAGTGAAATTGTTAATTGTTGACGACGAAGAACTAATCAGAAACGTAATAAAAGAATATGCAAAATTAGAAAACTATGAAGTGGATGAAGCAGAAGATGGCGATGCAGCAATCGAAAAAGCTTTGTCAAAAGATTATAACGTTATCGTTATGGACATCATGATGCCAAAAAGAGATGGCTTTAGTGCAATAAGAGAGATTAAAAAAATCAAAGACATACCCGTAATAGTGCTATCAGCACGTACTATGGAAGAAGACAAACTTAATGGCTTTGATCTGGGAATCGATGACTATGTAATTAAACCATTTAGTCCAAAAGAATTAATTGCTAGAATCAAAGCAGTTACCAAAAGACAAAAAGGTGAGGACATCATTTCAGTTGGAACAATCAAACTAAACAACCTAACAAGAGAGGTCTCTATTAATGACGAAATAATTGAACTCACTCATACTCAATTTGAACTTCTTAAATTATTTTTAACTAACCTTAATATAGCATTATCAAGAGAAGTAATCATAAATAAAATATGGGGATACGACTATGAAGCCGATGACCGCACAATTGATGCTCATATCAAACTTCTTAGAAGCAAGCTTAAAAACTACCGTGATAACATAAAAACAATTAGAAAGGTAGGCTATAAATTTGAATACAAAGAGTAACAGTATCAGAAAAAAAACTTTCATTTACTTACTTTCATACTCAGCAATAATCCTACTTCTTCTTTGGCTGTTTCAAATAGTATTTTTAAAGATTTTTTTTGAAAGATATCAGTATAACAAAATAATTGAAGTTGCATCCAAAATTTCCGAAAATAATCTAGAAAACTTAGAAGAAGAAATTTACAACAATGATATGTGTGCTGAAGTTTACTATGGAGATAAAATATATGGTTATAACACTCAAAATAAAGACTGCATATTAAATTCAAACAACGCTAAAATCATAAATGCCAAAAATAAAATTATAACAGGAACATCTAAAAAAAGTCTAATAAAAATAATCGACCCAAGATATGATTCTAAAAGTATTATATACGGTCTAAAATTAAATGATAATATATATATAATTTTAAATACTAAACTAGAAGACGTTAACAGTACAACTAATGTTTTAAGTGGTCAGTTAATATACATAACTTTTATCGTAATAATTCTATCTGGCATAATGTCAATTCTCGTATCCGATATGTTAAATAAACCAATATTAAAAATTACAAATAAGGCCAAAGAAATGGCAAAAGGAAATTATGAACCTGATGAAGAAATATACAATATCAAAGAACTAGACGAACTAACAACAACCTTAAACTATGCTAAAAGTGAAATTAAAAACACAGATGAACTTAGGAAAGATCTAATGGCAAACGTATCCCATGATTTAAAAACACCCTTAACCATGATTAAAGCATATGCTGAAATGGCACGCGATATAAACTACAATGACAAAGATAAAAGAAATGAAAACCTAAGTATAATTATTCAAGAAGCCGATAGACTAAACATTCTTGTAAACGATATCCTAAATTTATCAAAATTAGAAAACAATAAAGATGAACTTACCTTAGAAGACTATGACCTAGTTGAAGAAGTAAAATCAATTCTAAATAGATATCAAATAATTAAAGAAACTGAAAACTACAAACTAATCCTAAATGCACCAGAAATTGCTGTAGTTCATGCAGATAAAAATAAAATAAATCAAGTTTTATATAACCTAATAAATAACGCAATAAATTATACTGGCGAGGATTTAACAGTAAAAATAAATATTACAGAAAATAGAAATAATTATCTAGTTGAAGTAATCGACACTGGGAAAGGCATCGATAAAAATGACATTAAACAAATCTGGACTAAATATTATAAAGACGAAAAAAATCATAAACGAAACGTAGTAGGAACAGGCTTGGGATTATCTATAGTTCAAAATATTCTTGTAAAACATAATTTCAAGTACGGTGTTGAAAGCACAAAAAACAAAGGAACAAAATTTTATTTTTACATTTCTAAATCTAAAAAACTATAATAAAAAAAATACATATTTCGACAAAATATATTGCTTTTCTCAAAAAACTATAATATAATGACATTGTATGGTAGGGAGTGTAATCTATCATGTGTATATCTAGCAGGATTGAGGAGGAATTATGGCAAAAGAAGTAATCAAAACTGCGGATAGAATCAAAAAATGGCGTGAATTCAAGCGTATTGTTAAAATATCCTTAATTGCATTGCTATTTGTACTTATAGTCGTTTATTTAGTACTTGTATCCATCTTTCAAAGAGGAACTCTAAGTATATATAATGATGGAGACAACAGCAGCATAGTAATCTATGAAAGCGTAAATGATCCACACTCAAAAAGAAGATTGTTTGCTGATGGTTCTAGATTTATGACGAATATATCAATAAAATGGTTGCCACAAAATATCAACAATGAATCTGATGGTTCACATAATGGTGATAACTACATAGCTTATACATTTTATGTTGAAAATCAAGGCACTGAAGCAACTAATTATTGGTACAAAATGGTCATGGATGATGTCATCAAAGATGCAGATGAAGCAATCAGAGTAATGATATATCGAAATGACGAAAAAGTCGTTTATGCCAAAGAAAGCGCAACGGATGGACAACCAGAGACAGGAACAACAGCTTTTCTTAAAGACGAAGATGGTACAATAATATTGCAAAAGAGGGAAAATATTGAACCTTATGAACTAGATAAATTCACAATAGTTATTTGGATTGAAGGAGACGACCCAGAATGTACTAATTCACTACTCGGTGGAGAAGTAAAAATGCACATGGACATTACAGAAGATCATATAAGAGAATAAAATTGTTTGGAGTGTATTATGAAGAATAAAAGAAAAAAACAGAAGAAATTATCTTCACTTATATTATTACTATTACTTTCAGTAGTATTACTAGGAACATCAACCTATGCATGGTTCACATCAAATAAAAATGTATCTATCGAAGGCATTGATGTTAAAGTAACTACAAGTTCTGGTTTATTAATATCAGCAGATGCAACTAATTGGAAAACAACTCTTACTAATGTTGATTTAACGAGCGCTACATGGAAAGGCGTAAAAAACCAAATGCCTGGAACAATAACAAATACAACAACTGGTAAAACTATGGATGAAACAGAAGCAGGCGCACTTGATATGTACGACGGTGAAGTAACAAGTGATGGTGGAGTACTAAAATTAAGTACAACCAAAGCTGTTAATGAAGCAAACGGAACTTCTGGAAACTATGTTGCTTTTGACGTATTCTTTAAAACAGAAACAGCAGGTCAAATTTATCTAACAACATCAGCAAATGTTACAAAAGAAGCAACTAGTGAAGAAAAAGGATTAAAAAATGCTTCTCGTATAGCATTCGTAAATGAAGGAAATAAACCAGCAGATGCAGCCATAGATACAGTATATGCTTTAAATGGAGCAACTGCAACTGACGTTGTTGTTTGGGAACCAAATTATGATGATCATACAAGTTATGGTGTAACACAAGCTAGCACAGTATACGGAATCAACAGTTTAACTGCAGCACCGGGAAATAATAAATTAGATTATAAGGGCGTAAAAGCAGCAGTAGAAAAAAAAGAATTAACATATGAAGATGAGAATTACGTAAAAGTTGATACAATTGGAACACTTGCAACCCCAACATCATATACTGCTATTTTCTCATTAAAAACTGGTATTACGAAAATGAGAATTTATTTCTGGGTTGAAGGTCAAGACGTTGACTGTGAAAATAATGCTTCTGGTACTGGTATTTCATTAAATATTGCATTAAGCCAAAATGCAACCGCAGCATAATAATCTATTGTGAATTTATATACTAAAGTCTATTTTCAAAGTAGACTTTTTTTAATGTTTTATTGTATTTACCGAGCCTAAATGTTATAATGGTAGTATAATTGGATGGAGTAAAAAATATGAGGGCATTGCGTATAAAAAATAAAAAAAATTTATTCATTTCATTAGTAGCAATTTTAACAATCTTCACTATTGTTTTTGCGGCAATTAAACTTTATCCAACATTCAGTGAAAAATTAACATCAAGTATATGGGATGGAAGTATAGCAACATCTTTTCAAGATGGAGATGGAAGCGAGTCTAATCCGTATATAATAACTGAGGGTTCAGAGTTTGCCCTCCTATTTAATAAATTAAAAAGTGAAGATTCTTCATCATATTTTAATAAATTTTATGAAATAAAAAATAATATAGATTTTGATAATAGAGACTTTTCATTTATAGAAACTAGCAAAACATTTAGTGGAACCATCAACGGAAATGGATACACACTATCTAATTTAAATTTTAATAACTGCAGTAGCAACGAAGAAACTGCTACATGTGAATATTCACTTTTTTCAAATCTTAATGGTGCAAACATCAAAAATTTAAACATCACAAATCTTAAAATAGCGGCAAATAAAGTAAACCAAAAACGTACAATATCAGCTCTTGCTACTAATGTAGCAAATAGTACCTTAAATAACATCTCCCTTAGTAATATAAAATACAACATAAGTGAAGATGAAAATTATGAAACACAATCAGCAGGACTATTAATAAATGATAAGCAAAATAATAACATAAGCAATATTCATGTAGACTTGAACGATTCTAATTCAAATTCAGCTATCTTAATTAATAATTATAACAATAGTCAAGTGTCAAATATTATTTATCATATTAATAACCTAAATTTATTTAATAACGCCGAGTCATCAAACATAACATCTTATGGTTATAACAAGACTGATAACATCATCACTTTTGAAAATCAATATCCAGTTAAGAGTATTATAAACATTCTAAATAAGAATTCAAATTTCACATGGACTTATGCGAATAATACGATAAGACTAATGAACAATGGAATTGATGAGATTGCACTAACAAATGAAACGGCTGGCATAACATCTCATGAAAGTGGTATTGAAAATAATATTGTATATGTTAATGACTTTCTTGCAGACTATGATTACTACATGGGACTAAACTACACAAGTAGTTCTAATCAAACAATTCCCACAAGAATTTTAAAAGAAATATATAGTGAAAATAACTTAGTCTACGTAGCAGCAACATATAAAGGCGCTGACTATAACAATCAAAATATAGGAAAAGTATCACTTACAGAAGAACAAGATACATATATTTATTACAAAATCTACGAAATAAATACTAATGGCACAGAAGATACATCAGATGACTTCGTTGAATTCGATTTAATAGACAATCCATTTGCAAATAGACCAGCTAATAAAGCATTTAATGGCTGGCTAACAGAATATCCAAATGCAACTATTGAGATAGACCGAGATATTTATGTAAGAAAAGTAAGAATACCAGTAACGTATGAAAATGGGAAACCAAATCCTATTGAAATAACCTTTTATTCTTCGTGGATAAACGCAAGAACCTATAACATTTCTGGAAACAATTGGAATAGTGCTTTTAATTACTTCTTTGATGCCGGCTTAAAACTAGCAAGAGGTACAGTATCGTACTGGGAAATTGACGATTTATATTACTCAGTAAGAGTTCCGAGAAATGGACAAATAATTGCAGGCGATTATCAAGAATCTGGATGGTACGGCTGGCAAGAAGTAACTAACAATACAACCTGTCGTAATAATGGTGGATGCGACATAATGAGACCCGCAAGAGGAACCGAGTATTCATCTACAAGAACTTATTATACTAAAGCTGAAAGCTGGTATGGAGCTTCATTTAATGAAACAACCCCACAACACATAAACGAAACTAGTGAACAAGTAAACATAGGAGATTTAGCAGGAGGCCTATATAGAGAGGTAATTCTGCCATATGGAGAAGCTTTATACGGATACTATAACAGCAACGCTGAAATGCTTACGACAGGTACATGTAATCAAACAAACGGATGCCAATATTATGAACTCATAAAAATCAAAAATGAAAATGGCACCTTAGAAAAAGTTTTAGAAGGAGTTAAATACTATTTCCTTGTAACAAGAGATACCAATATAGCATTTGTTACAGGTAATATCTCTGGTGCATGGTCTAATCAATCTAAACCATTTACATTAACCGCAATAAATAACCAAATAAATAATATAAATAGATATTACTGGGAACAATCTGATACATTAAATATAGGTGCAGACACAAGAATCGAAATGATAAGAATAAACTCTGGAAAAAGTATGCAAACTGGAGATGATGCTCCTTATACAAACAGAACTATTTTTGGAAACTATTACAATCTTAAAATTGGTAGAGGTATTACTCAATATAATAATTACGCATCATTTGATGCTGCAGCTGGAGGCTCAACTTCATTTTCTGGTACCACAGTCAAAAGATATACATTTATAGTTGAATCAGGTTTTTACAATAACCTTGGTCTAACAACAACCACATCATCTAGTGGAACACACTACGTAATGGCTTATGGAACATATGGTAATGATTATGACAGAGTAACTAATAACAATAATAATTTCATAGTTCAGTACTGCGCATCAGGATCATGGGGAGCAACAATAAGAAGCACGAGTACATCAACCATTGCACTTAATACAACAGTAAAAAGTGGCAATATAGGTAAAAACAATTATGATTATGCAGCTGGTCTTTATGTAGGTGGTAGAAACAACGGAAACCATTATGTACTAAGAAAAGCAATTATTGAAGGCGGCACACAAGCAAATGTAATTGGCGGCCCTTTATCAGTTGAAACTAATGTAAAAAATGGTAACACATTTTTAAATGACACTTTCATTTATGTTAAAGGAGGCACACCATCAATTATTGTAGGTGGAGCAGGAGCCTCAAGTACATACGGAAACCGTATAATCCAAGTAACTGGTGGCACAGTTGGATACGCTGTATTTGGCGGCTCAAATGGTGTAATGGGTTCCGACAGTGGACAATATCCCGGAATTCTATATGGAGACTCATACGTATACATTGGTGGACACGCAACAATTGGCAATGACTCTCAAATAAATCATACAGTATCAAAAGTTGAATCAGGCAGTGTATTCGGTGCAGGAAATGGAAACTCATCATCAGTAGGAGTAGGTTCAGTTAATAACTCATACATAGTAATTGATGGAAACGCTACAATTAAGAAAAATGTTTATGGCGGAGGAAACTATGGAGCAACTGGATATGGTAACAAAAAAACGTATAATCCATCAAATACAGAGATACTCTTAGCAGGTGGAACAATCAATGGTTCTGTATATGGTGCCGGAAACAACAACGGAGCTGGTAATTATGCACACACAATAACATCTGGAAGTGGATGGTATCAAACAAAAATAGAATTTTTTAATATTAACTCACAAATAAAAATAAATATGACTGGTGGAAACGTAAAAAATGGTATTTATGGTGGTTCAAATATTACCGGAATTGTTTATGGAAGCACAGAACTTAACATTAAAAATGGTAAAGTATCATCCGTATATGGTGGGGGAGAAGGGCAAAATACATTTGTAAGAGATAATATTGATGTTACCATTGGCACCCAAGAAGAAGGACCTAATATAAGTGGAAACGTCTATGGTGGCTCTGCCTTTGGAACAGTAAATGCAACAACCGCGAGTGAATCAACCAACTCCAAAACAGTAAATGTAACAGTTAATAATGGAAATATAACAGGCGACGTATTTGGCGGTGCAAAAGGTGATGCATCAAGTACACCAAAAGTCAAAGGGAAAATAACAGTAAACATAAATGGTGGAACAATAGCAAACGTCTATGGAGGCTTTGATGCAAACGGAACCCCAGAAAATGAAGACATTGTATACTTAAATGGTGGCATTATTGGACAAGCATTTGGTGGAGGAAAAAACACATCCCAAACAAACACCAACATCTATCTTAAAGGTGCCCAAGTTGACTATATCTATGGTGGCTCTAATCAAAGCGGTTTAGTTAATCTAACAAACGTATACATTGAAAGTGGAAATGCTAATTATGCTTTTGGCGGCAACAACTTAGGTGGTACCTGTGAAAAGACAAACGTAATCATGACAGGTGGTAAAATTACTGAAGGAATCTTTGGTGGAGGAAATAAAATTGAAACCCAAAATGCTAACCTTACTATAAATAACGGAACAGTAAATAATGCTTATGGTGGGGGAAATAACGCCGGAGTATCCGGAAAAACAAATGTAATCATAAATGGTGGAACCATAAGTAAAGCCTTTGGTGGATCAAACGAAACAGGAACAGTCCAAGAAAGTAACATAACACTTAATGGTAGTTCAAATACACAAAATCAAGATAACAGCCTAGAAGCAATTATTACACCATCATCAAGAACTATAACAGACTGGGAAAAAACAAATTATGGTACTAATTTTAATCAAGTTGTAACCGTAAATGTAGAAATTAAAAATAATTCTGATAAAACAATCAAATCTTGGGAAGGAACAATAAATATTCCTAAATCAAAACTATATAATAATTACTCATCAGACACAGACGTTATAGACAACAATGAAAAATATACATTCACAAGTGCAGGAAGGTGGAATACTCAAAGTAACCATGAACTTGCCCCTGGAAGTTCTTATACCTTTAATTTTACTATTTTACAAGAAAACACATACTTTACATCTGAGTACAAAATTACTGGAAAAAATGAAATAGAAGAAGACTTAACTAGTACAAACACCGGATTTAAAATATATGGAGGAAACAACAAGGGTGGTTTAACAAATAATGCCAACGTTAACATTAAAAATGGTTATGCCTTTGAAGTATATGGTGGAGGTAACGAAGCCGATGTAAATAATCCAAAAGTTACAGTTACCGGCGGCACTACTTACAACATCTACGGAGGAGGAAACGCTGCCAATATTATAAATAATACGAACTTAAATATTTCTGGCGGTCAAATAACAAATAACATTTATGGTGGTGGAAACTTTGGTGAAGTTCTAAAAAGTACATTTGTAAGTATTACCAATGGAACAGTCCAAGGATCAGCCTACGGAGGAGGTAATGGTTCACCAGCAATCGTAAACGAAAACACCAATATAACAGTAAGTGGAACAACTACAATTGGTTCAACTTCATGCAGTAAAAAAGCAAATTGCTCATTATTTGGTGGAGGAAATGCTGCTGCAACTGGTAAAGATGGAACATCAAAATCAACAGTAAACTTAGCAGGTGGACATATTTACGGCAACGTCTATGGAGGAGCAAATACATCCGTAGTAAAAGGCGATGCAATTGTTAACGTAGCTAACAGTGCAGTAAGTGAAAGCACAGTAAAAGCACCTATCACGCTAGATGGCACTATCTTTGGTGGAGGAGAAGCTAACGCAAGTGGTTCAGACACATATGACTACTCATTTATTAGTGTTACTAAATCCATTACTGTCAATCTTGATGCAACTGATTTTTCTGATATTAATATTAAAGGTTCAATATTTGGTAGTGGAAATGCTTCAAGTTCATCTGGAACAAGTAAAATTAACATAACAAAATTTGGTTCTGACGAAAACCCTAAAAAAATAACATCTATCCAGAGAACTGATATACTAAATATCAATAACTCCGGAATGATCCTAATTGGAGCTACCGACAGAACAAACGAATACTCAGATACACTATTTACCTTATCAATAATTGGCAAACTAAATTTAAAAAATAACTCATCATTATACTTAGAAAGTGGAACAAATCTACTACAAGAATTCAATAGTTTGGTTGATGATAGCACCCTAGCTGAAGTTGTTATTGATGAAGAAACAGGTTCTTACACAAGAAACGTTGATAATCGTATATATGCTCTTGAAGGTGTAAAAGCCATCAACATTGCTAAAGGTGAAACAATAGATGAAACTGCAACCGATTATGGAGAAGTAAACGGTATGACTTTCTTTGGTTTATACACATATAACTCAAGTGGACACGTCAATGCTGGAATCTACAAAAAATCAATCCAAAATGGGGATGACCTTAATTGGGGTGACATGCCAACACAAGGATCATACGTCCTAGGATTACATAAAGCAAACCATGACATTACAAAAGATGGCTTCTACAGTAACTTTATGAATGAAGAAACATCCAAAAATAAAGCAAACTATATTACCCCAACACCAGAAAACTCTGACTTTTATATGTGGATAATTGGTGAACTTGTCGTTGAATACAATATTGACCTAAGTGCATCAAAATACTCAACTTTAGGTATTAAAGAAGTAAGTTTTTACGACTTTGCTGACCCAAACACAAACTTTGAAATTCTAGGATTTGATTACTCAAACCTAAAAGAAGGTGTCAGTCTTGTTGAAAGAGAAGATGTACCAAGAATAGCTGCAACAACCGCAGACGCTGATAACATCATGAGCCTCAAAATGGAAACAGGTTCAACCGGATGGATAAATAGAGGAGAAACCGTTCTTCTTAGCAAGGAACCTAGTATCATAGGAGATAAAAAATACATCGGTGAAAACTCAAACTCAGTACCTACTTTAGCATTTTACCTATATCACTCTAAAAATCTAGGAACAACAGATGAAATGGGTAAAGTAAGCATTGTTGTCATGGCTATAAGAAGAATCGATGGCTTAACAAGTGAAGCAAAAAGAATCGTTATAAACGTAAATCTTTCCAGAGTTTTATATAACACCAACGACTACGAAGGAGCAATCACATCTGGAAGAAAATACGAAATCTTTCCAAGTACAGCAGTAGATATCACAGATAAAAGTTCAATTAGTGCTTATTTCTCACTATATAAAGATGGCGAAAACGTTTATAAAGATGGTGATAATAGATCATTAGTATCAACATCCGTACTTCCACTTCACACAAAAATAACTATGATTGACCTAAGCAAAACAACTCCAGAATACTACTATCACACAATAAATGAAGACGATGTAACAAGAGCAGAAGCTGAAATAGCATCTCATGGAGACGTCTCATACCCACTATCATCATTTGAAACAATGGGAGCACTAAACAGTAACGTCTACTATAATAATGGCAGTAACAGTGCTGACTACTACCATCCTGATAAAAACACTTCATCTGAAGAATTTATTTTCATCCTTGACTTTGAAGACACTAACATCCAAGCAGATATGCTAAACAATCACCTAATCCTAGAACTTAAAGATAAACAAGGAGAAACCAGAATAAGCATTTTAGGTAACCAGTACGACGTAATGAGCTACGACATCTACACTGGAAAAGACGCTATTATTGATATAGATGGAACAATCTCTAAAAACACAATCTATAGTGGAGAAGACTTCAAACTAGATCTTGAAACAGCGTATACGCAATCAAAATCAGGTTCAACAATTATTAATGATACAAAGCTATTAGACTACAAATTAGGAATTAAAATATCTTTAATCGATGAAAATGGCAATGCTGTATCAGGTACAAGTATGATGGGTCTATACTATGAAATAGACGGAAACAAATATTATCCTAACTTAGATGGAACTACCAGAATTAAAATTTCTGAAAAAATAGGTAACGTTAAAACGTGGATAACTGTTAATACCGCAAACTCTAATATACCAACAGGTTCATATACCTTAAAAATAGACTCATATGGTTCGCCAGATGGTATCTACTATGGACTTAACCCATCCGACACCTTAGAAATCCCAATTAACTACATCAATGAAAAATACGGCCTAGATATCAAAATAGATAATAAAGACCTAATAATAAACAAAGAAACTGGTACAAACATAGACGGCAATAGCACTCTAGAATTTACTATAAAATACAACTCTGTATTTGAAAATCCAAGCCTAAACATGAAACTATATAGAAGAAGTTATAACGAAGTCTACGACACAAACTATGAATTAGTTGACCTACAAGAATATTTAGACATGACGCTAATCAAGAAAAATGGTTCAGATAACGAATACATCGTATCAAGTAATCCAAGTGACAACACCAAACTAAGATTAGATTTAAAGAATAACCTATTAAATGGAACATACAAACTAGAATTTATCTTATACGATAACAACTCTAAAATAGGAACTGTTGAAAAATACATCATAATAAAATAAGGAGGACTATGAATACAAATTTAGAAGAATTAACGGATAAAGAACTACTACAACTTTATAAACATATAACCGAGTTTATTAAAGAACTAGAAGACATGCAAAAGAAAGAGAGTGAGTAAAATGATTGATAAAATTAATGATGAAATAGCTGAAATACGAGAAAATATAAGCATATTACCCCACACTAAAAAAGCTGATAAGAAAAAATACACTGAATATTTAGCAAAAAATATTACCGACTACAAAGAAAAAGAAGAATACATAAAAGAAGAAATAATTAAAAGAAAAACTAAATATTTAGAAATAGTTCAAAATCCTAAAATAAACGAACTAGCAAACCTAGAACCAGATTACAACAAAATAATGTGTCTTAGTCCTCTTGCTAGTTCCTTAAACAAGATGGGGCTAGACATCAATCTCTTTAAATTAAAATACTACTACAAAAATAATATAAATGAAGTAAACATAGCAATCAAAACAATCATTAAAATATTTAAAGAAGTAGGGCTAACTTTAACATTAGATGACTTTAATTATCACAAATATGTTAAAGAATACATGAAAATGGTCTTTACTAAAAACATTGATGAAAAAACATTATATACAGAATTTGAAAAAATATACTGGGCTTGCCCTGAAATAATAACTATCATCAGACTAAACTTCTATAGTATCTATTTTAATAACAAAAAACAAATTGATGCTTACTACACTAAAACCTACAAAGAAGAAAATCTAAACATTTATATTGATAAACTAATCAAACAGCAAAAAGAATATGATATCCTTACACACAGTGATAAAAGATTCATCATAGATAAATTCTTAAACAATGAACTACTACTTAATGACTACACCGAAACAAACATAACTAAATTATTTAATAGATATCTAAACGATAAAGAAAACGAACATAACTATGATAACCTTCTTAAACTATTACTTAATCTAAAAGAATATAAAGAGTTCACTGAATATAAAAGTATACTTGAAACTATTGTTAATCTGTATAAAGATAAGAATACCTATCAAAACCTTTATAACAATAAGCTAAAAGAAATATCTAAAAATGAATCTGAACTATTCTCATTAAATAAAAAACTAAATAAAAAAGGCATCTTTAAACCAAAAGAAGATAAACAAAGAGAGCTTTCATTAAAAATTGATACCATCCTTGAAACTCTTAATACAGAATATAACGAGTTAGAAGAAATAAATATAAAAGATCAAATCTATAACAACATCAAAGATGATACCGACTTAAAAGAAACTCTAGAACTAATATCTATAAACATCAAATACTTTTATGATTTCTACAAAGAAGAATACACTAACCTAACAATCGAAGAACTAATAAAATTAATTAATAAACTAAAAAAATACTTATACACAAACAATCTAAATATTATATCCAATGTTAAAATTGTTGATAATGAAAACATCTGTCAAAACATCACTGACCATTACTCATTACTAAATATAAACATCACTGAAAGTGATCTTGAAGAAGACATTGATACAACTATTAAAAACATAAATACAATCATAACATATTATGATATCCAAAAACTTAACCTTGATATAAATAAAATAGAATTCTTAGTACAAGTACAAAAAAATAATATCGCATAATAAATACTTCTTGTTATAATTTTATTATTATGGTATTATTTTAATAGAAAAATAGAGGAGAAAATTATGAAACACATATTAAATTTTATAAAAGGAACATTATTTACTTTATGGCTTATAATCGCAATATTTACAACAGTTTGCTTACTTTCATACAATGACTATCAAGTAAGTGAATTTGGTAAATACAGCTTGCTTATTATTAATAATAAAGAGCTAAGAAGTGTTTATGAACAAGATTCATTAGTAATAATCAAAAAAGCTAATGAAGAAGATTATAAAAAGGGTGATAAAATTTTATTCTACTCTGGAAATCCAAAAGTAGTAAACTTTATTAATCTTGGCGAAATTACAGATGTACATTCTGAAAATGGTGCCCAAGCCTCATATTATATTGGTGATTATAAACTAAGTTATGATGATATCATCGGTAACGTAAATGGTTCTATCGTTTACAAAAAAGCAGGTTTAATCTTATCAATTATTGAATCACGTTGGGGCTTTATGTTCTTCGTTATTCTTCCAACAATCTTCTTTGCAGTATATGAACTATATGCAGTAATTAATGAAGTAAAAAAGAACTCTAAAGTAGACTTAAAAGAAAAACTAAGAAAAGAAATCGAAGAAGAAATGCGTCAAGAAGAACTAAAGAAAAAAACAGAAAATGAAAAAGAATAAAACTAAAAAAATATTGTGGGTAACTGCAGTATTCTTTGCATTTATAGCGCTTATTCTCATAATAAACGAGTCATATGCTTTACTACAGACTATTTCATCAGGTAATGCCGAAGTAAAAACCGGAAGCTGGACAATAAAACTAAATGAGAAAAATATCTCAAATGGTATAACTGAAACATTTACCTTAAACAATATTATTTATGATGAAAGCAATGAAAACATCGAAAATGGTTATATAGCACCGGGAAAAAGCGGCTACTTTGATATAGTTCTAGATCCAAGTGGAACAGACGTTGCTATAAGTTATGAAATAAATGTAAGACTAGATGAATGTGCATATCCAGACAATATAAAGTTAAGTGTCGAAAACACAAGCACAGATGGTGAAGTAGAAGTTATTGGCAATACTTTTAAAGGACTTATAAGTTTAAATGATATAAAAAGCAATAAAACAATCACTTTAAAATTAACCTTAATATGGGAAAATAATGAAGAATTTAATGAAAGTGATACAAATCTTGGAACAATTGAAGCAAACAAACTTAAGATACCAATTACCATAACACTAAATCAGTACCAAGGATAAGAAAAGAAGGGATAAAATGGGAGTACTAAAAAAAATAGTTAAAATAATAACTAACACCATACTAGTAATTTTATTTATTATTCTCGCAATTATCATCTTTGTCAAAGCAAAAACTCTTATTAATGGTAATAACTATTTTGAACTATTTGGTTACTCTGTATTTGAAGTAGCAACTGGTAGTATGGAGCCAGCTATAAGTAAAAATGACATCATCATAACTAAGAAGAATAATACATATGAAATAAATGATATCATCACATTTTCCAAAGATAAAAACTATATAACACACCGCATCATAAGTAAAAATAATGACACATGTATAACAAAAGGCGATGCTAACAACACAGCTGATACCCCCATAGAAACAAGCTCAATCATTGGTAAAGTAATTAAAATATATCCTAACCTAGGTATATGGAAAGAAGTATTTACTAACCCTAAAATTTTAGTAATAATATTTATAACTCTTGTGATTTTCGATATAGCGTTTTCTTACGAACCTAAAAAAAGTAAACAATTAAACATCAAAAAATTAAATAATAAAAAAGAAGAAATAACTAAAAGTCAAATAAAAGAAATTAAAGATAACATTGATGACTTAGAAGAAGACTACACCATTAGATTAGACTTAACTGAAATCCAAAAAAACATAAGTAAAAAAATAAATAAAGAGGATAAAACTAATAATGACTAACATAATCAAAAATATTAATAAAACTAAATTTTTATTCTTTTTTAAATATATTGCTATATTTCTCTTAGTCGTTTTCATAATCAACATAATGGAAATAACATACTCAAAATACTCATCTTCTGCTAAAGGAGATGCAGCAGCAAATATAGCATTTTTCATCGTTGATGTTGGTACATACGAAAACACAATATCCCTAGATAACTTAGAGCCGTCAAATAATGACTACATCTATAAATTCACAGTAAACAACTTTAAAAACAGTAAAAGAACCAACGTTAAACTAGACTATAACATTGAGTTTGTAACAACCACAAATCTTCCCTTAACCTACAAAATATATAAGGAAGGCACTAACAACATTATAACCAGTAATGAAATCATTCAAGATGGTGATATGTACTTTAACAAACTAAACACTAATGAAGCAGGCTCATTTTCATATGAAGAAAATCAAACAGAAGAATATACATTAGTAGTAAACTTTCCAATAACATACAACGATAAACCTGACGAATATCAAGGCCTAATTGACTCATTCATGATCAAAATAAATGCCACCCAAAGAGTTTAAGAGATAATTATAATCTCTTTTTTTAATTATATTTGTGTGATATAATGTAAAAAGTAAGAGTAGGTGAAGATATGGAGTTTATAAAAAAACATAAGATTATTTTTTTAAGCTTACTAATTATTATCATACTACCCCTTACAATAACATTCTCTAGATACGTCTACTCCAAAGTTATAGACTACATTCTAGAAACAAATAAATTTTACTTTAATAGTGATAAACTAACTAAAGATGGCAAAATATATGAAATAAATAACTGGTCAGGGACCGACCCTTTTAATATAGAATTTGACCTAAACAACAGAAAAAACAACCTTCTTTATAGTGACAGTGATATCCAGTACGAATTAAATGTTGAATGTGAAGAAGATACTCTTTGTTCTATAACAAACAAAAATGGAGTAATCTACAAAGAAGAAAACAGTGAAATCTTTAACCTAACAATAACCCCAAAAAGAGTATTTAATGTAAATGAAGAAGTAACAATTAAAGTTACCGGAAAATCTTTATCACCATACAAAAGAACACTATCAGCAACCTTTAAAATAAAAGTAGGCACCCAAGGACTAACCTATGAAATAAAAGACGAAAAACTTCAACCTTACCTAATGTTTAATATCACCAACACAAGACAATCATATTTTGCCAGAACTGCCTTTGGCAGCTATAACGTAGGAGACGAAATCATCGCAGAAGACTACCTAGCATTATCAGACGCAGACAAAAAAAACTTCAGTAGTGCCCGCATAACCTTATCATTTGATCCAAACATCGTAATCCTAGATACAACCGCAAACATAACTAAAAACAGTGAAAAACAATATACAACAGTAGATGGAATATCATACATAAGCTCAATCACATTTGACATGGACGCTGTTAGTAGTATGGCAATAAGATTCTACAAAAAAGACACAAGCAAAAATTACACATATCCAATAATTACAACAACCCCAATTATTAATTTTAGTGCATTATAGGAGGTAAAAATGGGTAGTAAAATAGAAATATACATAAACTATATTGAAAATAGCTTATTTACTTACTTTAAATATCTTTTAGGTAAATCATACAAATATAGTATCGTCAAAATATTCATAACAAAATACATTGAAATAAGATACTACAATAATGGCATTTACCGTGATAAAAACTTATCAGATAAACTAGGAAAAGAATTCAAACTAATCGCAAAAGAACTAATGAAAGAAGAAGACGCTGACAGTGACCTTATCAAAAACATCTGTGCATTATTCGGATACGTCCTATACTTTGATGATGCTTGTGAATATGCTGATCTTGATATATTAATAGATGCCTTATTTGAAGAAAAATATGTACTAGCACCTCCCGAAATCAAATCAGAATTTACTAACTTCATTAAAGAAACAATCACTAAAAAAGAAGCATATCATAAATTATTCATAACCAAAGAGTTTGACCTAAAATACAAAAGATATAAAAAAAATGTCTACAAAGTAATCATTCAAAACAATATAGATATCGGTAAACTCTACAGTGAATATGCAAAAGAAAAAGCCTTTAATGAAGGAACAATTAACGAAGACAAAAACTATTGTTTAATTAGAATGCTTTCTGAAAAAATACTAAAAGACGCTATCAAAAATGATTTTACTCAAAAATACATTATAAGTCTTCCAGAATCATTCTTTACAAAACCTAAGAAATATAAAAAACTAATATCAATGCTAGATAATGACTTAATTAGAAATAGAATAAACTTGCAAGTAACTTATCAAGAATACACAAATCATAAAGAAATAATAAATGAATCAATCAATTCTGGAATAAGCTTTGTCCTAGAACTAGATGAAACATTTGACAACTCATTTAATATTCTAGTATTATTTAAATACGTTATTGTATATGAACATCTAGACGTCTATGATGCACTAACCGAAGACAAAAATGCCTTTGGCACAACAATAATCACCCTATAAGGAGGTACTCATGAACACATTCTTAAAATTTTTATATGAACTACTAAGCCAATTCTTTTTAGGATTTAAAAACATCTTTACTGGCCTATTTACCGGTTTAGTAGCTATCTTCAACGTAAATAAATATATTAGTATCATACAAGACTATAAACAAGATTTAAGCGTAGGTGAGTGGATTCTAGTAGTAATCATCATGCTCATTATTGTAGCAATCCTAGCTTTAATAATATTCTTATTTATAATTTTAATTAAAAAAATATTTAAATTTAAAAAAACACTTGTCGAACAAGAATCACTAATTGAAGAAATTGGTGATCTTAATAATAAAGTAGCAACAATGATGAAAGAAAAAGAAGAAATACTTGCAATGAAAGTAAGCCAGATAGGACTAAAACCTAATGAAAATGCTACAGAGACACCTAATACAGAAGAAAGTGAAAACGAAACTGGCGATGACGCAAACATCAGATTCTCAAAATTAAACGAAATAGATATTGAATTTAAAAATTACAAAATTCAAAATTACAATAATAGTTTCACCTTACCAGAACTAGTCGAACTATTTAGAAACTTTGCTGCATCTCAGTTAAAACTATACTATTCCCCAGAAATGATTAGACTATTTATATCAGCTCTTGCTTCAACAAAGATTGTTATTTTACAAGGTATTTCTGGTACAGGTAAAACATCACTTGCATACGCATGGGGAAAATTTTTAAAACACGACTCATGTATTGCATCAGTTCAACCATCTTGGAGAGACCGTTCAGAAGTATTCGGTTACTTCAACGAGTTCACCCGTAAATTTAACGAAACAGATATCCTAAAAGAAATCTACAAAGCAGGTTACACCGATGACGTTTATACAATAATCCTAGATGAAATGAATATCTCACGTGTAGAATACTACTTTGCTGAAATGCTATCAATCCTAGAAATGCCTAACCACGACGAATGGATAATCGAAATCGTATCATCTGCTTGGAAAAATGACCCAATTCACCTAAAAGGTGGTAAACTTCATATAGCAGACAACGTATGGTACATCGGTACAATCAACAACGATGACTCAACATTCATGGTAACAGATAAAGTATACGACCGTGCTATGCCAATTGATATCAATG
Organism: uncultured Bacilli bacterium; assembly: GCA_934098515.1. GTDB lineage: Bacteria > Bacillota_I > Bacilli_A > RF39 > UBA660 > CAG-533. The sequence continues at coordinate 128,886 of CAKOOK010000001.1, read as the reverse complement.
ATAAAGGAAAAGTATTTACTCCAATTGATACACCAGCACAAGATATTAACTACTCATACCTAAATAACTTATTTCAAACGGCAATTGAAACATACCCAATGTCAGAAGAAATGTACGCTAAAATTGAAGAAATGGACAACTACGTTATCAAACACTTCCGTATCGCTTTCGGTAATCGTATCGTAGCTCACATGAGAAAATTCGTTCCAGTATACGTTGCCTGTGGTGGAGAAGAAGTATCAGGCGTAGACTACTTCATCGCCCGTAAAATATTAAGAAAATTTGAACAGTTAAACATCTCATACATCAGAGATGAAATAGACGATTTCGTAAAATACTTAAACACAACATTTGGACAAGACAAAATGCATGAATGCATCGAATACGTTCAAAGACTTAAGAAAATGTCATAGGGGTTAACATGAAAAGGGATTTAAAAATATTTGAACTATATGATACTAGTAACAAAAAGAAAATAGATGAATTTAACGCTAACGTAAACTCAAACTACACTATTGAAACCAACTACGAAAAAAATGACGTCGACTTTGAATGGCTAACCATTATTGAAGAAACTGTTAGATACCTAGACAACATCCTAAGAAGTCCTAACCGCTTCATCGTAAATGAAGAAGAAGTTGTTCAAATCGAAAAAGCTAGAAAGATAACCGTTGAAAGCATTAAACATCTATCAAAACATACTAACTTCATCCAAGAAATTGAAGAAAATGGTGACGTTAAGCCATCAAAAATATTAAACATTAATAAAGAAGAAAGTTACAACACATACGAAAATAGATTTATCTACACACTCGTCTTAAACACAGAACAATTCATTATGATGAGAAAAAAGAAACTAATCTTATCATCATCATTAAAAGACTATAAAAATTGTGAATATAGTGGAAGTAGTAGAGTAGGTGGTGAAAACGTTGCTTTTAGTCTAAACATCAACTCAAGAGTCTTTACCAAAGAATCTACTAAACAAGAAGAAACCGAACTACTAGCAAGAATTAAAAAAGTAGAAGACAAAGTATCAGACCTTAAAAAAAGCGATGTATTTAAAACACTAGCAAAACTTCACGTAGCAAAAGTAGTACCACCAATTAAAAAAACAAATCTAATTTTAAAAAATCCAAACTTTCAATATGCTACAAAACTATGGGATTATCTTCAATCATACAACGAAAAAATATCATCAAAAAGTGTAAAAAGTAAAGCAACAATCAAAGATAACCCCGAACTTCAAAGCCTCTTAGATAATGCAATTCTTCTGCAGTACCTAGTTCTTAATAGTACTGGTAAATCTAAAGACAAAATAACTGAGGAAGACCGAAGACAAAAAATAGAAGAAATAACTGATGAAATGATCACCAAAATAGTCGAACTAAACTCCGACCTACCAATGACAAAACTAGAAGAAATAATTGGTGACAAAATCGCCGTAATCAGAAATAAAAAAGAAGCATCAATTGCTGAAATTCAAAGTAAATATGATATTAAAATAAGACAATATTTAGACAAAATAGAAAGCTATAGATTTTAGGTGAAAAATGAAACAATTTATAAAAAAAATAAAAGAAAATAAAGTACTAAACATAATTAGTAAAATAATTAAAACCATTTTATATATAATCCTAATTGGTTTATTATTCGTAATCTTAGTACAAAAAGTATCAAGAAATGACCTCTCACTGGGTGGCATCAAAATATTCACTGTCGTAACTGGCTCAATGAAACCAGAATACGTTGAAGGCGATATGTTAGTATCAAAAGAAGTAGCTCCCGAAACAATCAAAGTAGGGGATAACGTCGTATACAAAGGCGAAAAAGGTGATATGACTGGTCTAATCGTAACACACAAAGTTATTGAAGTAAGAGAAGAAAATGGTAAATATTACTTCACAACAAAAGGAACTGCTAATGAAATCGCAGACCCAGAAATAAACGAAGACCAAATATACGGAAAAATAGTGTATAAAATGGGTTTCTTAAGTCTTCTAAGTAGAGTAATGTTAAATATATACGCATACTACATTCTTGCAACTATAATGGGATTACTAGTATCTATTCAAGTTGTAAAAATAATATATGACAATGATGACGAAGAACAAGAATGATATAACTGAAAGAAAAATAAGAAGAAAAGTTTTTCTAAGATTATTAAAAAAATCAATTAAACCTAAAAATCTTATTTTTCTAATTATAATTCTTTCAGCAAATACCTTTGCATGGTTTGTTTACGTAAAAGAAGTACATACAGACATTAATGTAAAAGTAAGAGCTTGGAACGTAGTATTAACAAACTCTGAAAGTGAAGTTATAAGCACATTAAACGTTGATATTAAATCTGCATACCCAGGAATGGAAGAATTCCTAAACGAAACAAAAGTATACAACCAAGGTGAATCAAAAGCAGACTTCAAATACACAATTCTATCCATAAACGCCTTTGGTAACGAAATAATTACAAGTGAAAAAATAATCTCAGATGGAGGTACCCCCACAGAAGATAATCCAACAAGTGAAGAACTTGAAAACTCATTAAAAGATGGAACTAAATACCCATTTAAAATTGAATTAATAACATCTAATAACCAACTAGACCCCTATGGTGGTGAAGCCGCATTCAATGTAAAAATGAACTGGGCCTATGAATCAGGAAACGACGCTTTAGACACAAAATGGGGAACCGACGCATATAATTACAAACGAAACCATCCAAACGAACCTGGACTAAAAATTATAATAGAATTAAAAATAACACAATCACTTAGCTAATTGTGTTATTTTTACATTTACATTCATTATAGCTTTACCACTATTATAAGCTGCAGTAGTATCATCCTCATTAGTCATTGTTTCAGTAGTTTCATCATCATTCCACTTAATAAAGAAATTATAAGTAATAATCTTATTATCATCTAAATTAAAATTAGTAACTAAATTACCATCATAATTATATTCAGTAGGATCATCACCAATCGTATACTTAGTAATAACCAAATCCTTAACCGCACTATCATCACTAATACCAATATCAAAATCTAAAGAATAAGCAGTATCTGTCTCAGAACCATCAATACTAATTGAAAAACTTCCTTCAGACCTTGGAGCAATAATACCAGCAGAAGTATACTCATCACCATTAAAAGTAGGAACAATAGCATTAGTAAAATTAGAACCATTTGTAATATCAAAATCATTTAACTTTATATTCCATCTAGAAATAGTGACATCAGTATTACCAGAAGCAGAAGTAATATACTTTGCATAAGTTTTCTCAATAGAAGAAAGGCAAATAAACAACGCAATTAAAGCAAGTAACAATCTAAATTTCTTTTTAATTAACATTGTATCATCCCTTTCTTATCTTAACTTAATTATAACCTATATAATGAAAGCAAAAATATTTTAATCCAAAATAAAGAACAACTTGACACATTTTTGATACGTAAAATTTACACCATGAATAAAATTCAAAATTTATCGTAAAACATCTGTTACTTTCATCAAAATTATCATCAAAAAAAATAAAAAATTAATTAAAAATCATTGATTTAATTTTTTAAAAATGATATTCTGTATATAGTAAAGGAGGATACAAAAATGAGCGAAGGGAAAAATAATACTGTAATGCTAACTATCATCGGTATTGCAACACTATTAATTGCCGTAGTTGGAGCAACATTTGCTTACTTCAGTGCAACATTATCTGGTACCGAAAATGAAAAAGAATACACAGTTAGATCAGCAACAGTTGGAACAGAGTTTAATGGTGGAGATCAAATAGCTGCTGCCGGAATTTATCCTAAAGCAGAAGCTTGGGGAACAAAAACATTCTCAATTAAAACAACTGCTACTAAAGGCGTGTCTACAAAGTACAAAATTACTCTTGTAATTGATGATAATGATACAACTGCAGACGCAACTATATCTGATGGTGCTGGACATGTTAAGAGATTCCAAGCAAGTGCATTATCATATACACTAACTGCTACAGAAGCAAATGCTTCTACAAAAGGTACAATGCCTACTGCTACTGAAACAAAAATTGCTGACCCATCAAAGGACATCGTATTTGGTGAAGCAACTATTTATGGTAATGATGCACAAGAAGTAACTCAAACTTACACATTATCAATGTTCTTTAAAGATACTGGTGAAGATCAAAACGCTAACCAAGGTGCTCAATTTAAAGGACACATTGCAATTACTGAAATTACACAATAAAATTGATAGAAGGAGGACATATGAAAGATAATTCAAAAACTAATACATTACTATTAACTGTTATTGGTGTAGCAACTCTATTAGTAGCTGTTATCGGAGCAACATTCGCATACTTCACTGCTCAAGTTGGTGGTGGCGAAAGTGCAACTACAGTTAAAATGAATGCAGGTGTTTTAAAGATTAACTTTGCTAATGGTAATACTGTTCAAACTACAGAAGGATTTGAACCAACAAAGGCTGCAGTAGAATGCCCAGATAAAAAAGTTAGTGAAACTGCTGGATATTACTGTGACCAAGCTCAATATTCTCCAGTAGCAACTAAAAAATTCACATTAACTGGTACTAACTCAACTTTAGCATCAGATAATATGAAAATGCCATATACTATTAAATTAATAGTTACTAAAAATGAATTTTCAACTGGCGCAATTAAGTATACATTAGTTGGTACTAAAAAAGGCGGAGAAGCTGCTACAGGTGAATTAGCACAAGTTGCAACTTGGGTTGATGTTAAAACTGGAGCTGCTGAAGCTACAGCAATAGGTTCAGGATATTTCTTACCAGGAACAGACACTGTTCATCAATATGATTTAAACATCTATTTCCCAGATAACCATGTTAACCAAGATATTGATAAAAACAAAGTATTTGGTGCTAAGGTTGAAATCGGAACAGCTGAAATTACAAAGTAATAATATAAAATTAGCCTTCGGGCTTTTTTATTTTGTTATTAAAAAATACTTCTTTACAAAAATAGAAGTAAACTCCTTGAACTTTAATAAAAGATTTTATATAATAAATGTAGAAATAGAGTAAGAAGGTGAGTTATGGATCAAGTAGAAAAATCAACTTATATTAAAATAAAAAATGCCTTAACTTACGTTGGTAAACTTCTATCTACAGCAGTCTTAATCCTACTAATTATAATTGGTATGTTTTTAATTTACTATGTAATAGCAGCTAGAGTAGTTATTAAAAATCCTGAATATAAACCTTTATTTTCATTATATAACATAGCGACTGGTTCAATGGAACCCAACATTAAAGTCGATGATGTAATTGTAAACATCAGAGTAAAATCACCAGAATCTATTAAAGTAGGTGACGTAATAACATTTAGTTCTACTAGTTCAATTAGTAAAGGATTAACTGTTACTCACCGTGTTATTAATATAATTAAAAACGATGATGGCTCCTACGAATATGTTACCAAAGGTGACTTTAATCCATCAGCAGATAGTGCTACTGCTAAATATGATGACATAATTGGTAAAGTAGCTATCAAATTGCCAGGTGTTGGTAAAATTCAAGGATTTATTGCTACCAAAATGGGATGGTTTATTGTAGTTCTATTACCAGCACTAGGTGTTATTATCTATGATATTATAAAAATTGCCAAACTAGTATATAACAAAAAAACGGTAGGTAAAATAAGCAATAATACATCACAAATAGACGAAGTTAAAGCAAATAAACAAGTTGATGTAACACTAGAGCACCTTCGAAAAAGTGACTACCTAGAAGAATTAAACAAACTAAAAAAATTTAATGAGCAAGGATAATATTCTTGCTTTTTAAATACAATTCTGCTATCATAAGTCATATAAGAAAGGTCTTATAGAAAGCAGGGGAGAACATGTACGAAGAAACAAAAATTAAATTTGACTGGAAAGGATTCTTACTTAAATTTGCAATAATTATTTTAGTAGTAATATTAGTAATTAAATTATTACCTACAAAGCAAAAAAATAGAAGTGAAAGCTTCACGAGTAACATTACTAAACTAAAAGATGTAAGTATTAGTTATTTCCAAAATAAAAATCTACCAGAAAAAGAAAATGATACTAAAGTAGTTACATTAAATGATTTAATTATATCTGGTAAAATTAGCAAATTACAAGACTCTAAAGGTAAAGATTGTGACGAAGAAAATAGTTATATTGAAGCAACTAAAAATGGTAATGAATATGAAGTAGAAGTATACTTAAAATGTGGTAATGAAGAAGAAACTATTTATGTATATAAAACATCATGCGATGAAACAAAATGTAGTGAAACAACAACAACTACTACTAAAAAAGTAGCAACTACAAAAAAAGCAAATACTAATTCAAATAATGCATCAAACAATCAAAGACCGGCTACAACCAAGAAAGTGGAATACATAACAAAAGTTATTACTAAAGAAAAGAAATATTATGTTGTATTTGATACAGGCAAAGCAGCAAGCATTCCAACTCAAACATTAAAACTAGGCGAAAAAGCAACTAAACCACAAACACCTACAAAAGAAGGATATACATTCCTAGGTTGGTACTATAATAATAAAGAATATGACTTTAATACTCCAGTTACTTCAAATATCATTCTAACAGCAAAATGGAAACAAAATTAAAAGAACCACAAAGGTTCTTTTTTACTTTTCTAAATAAGTTTTCACTACGTAAGGATTTGCTTCACTACCATCACCAGAAGCATATAACACATTCTTGTCTAAATAAGCAACTATTTTATATGAAGCCATACCAGAAGCATTCTTAAGTTCCAAATTACCACTTGTAATCTTATAAACTTTATAACTTGTATCCTTGTCAGCTGTAATTGTCCAAGTGTTACCTAAAGAAGATAAATAATTATAATTTGTACAAGCTTTACTATCGCTAGCACAATTCTCATCTAAACTTGGCTTAAAGAAATCATTAGCAGTAAGAAGACTAAAAACTTGTCCATCTAATCTTTTACCACAACCATCATTATTTTTAACATCGTCTATTGAAACTTTATCAATGCATACACTACTAGTTGTAAAATATCCCTTTATATCTTTAGGGTAAACTTCACCATTATTATATAATTCTTCAAGTGTATCTTTAATTCTACTATTAATATTATTAGAAATATAATCATTAATTCCCATAGAGCCTTGCTTATCAACATTATATCTATCATCCCAAGAAGCAGACCCTCTCTTTGTAGTATCAACAACTCTTATTCCATTATCATCAATACTCATAATCATATACTTAACTTCATTTAATATTAAAATATTATTAACATTATCTCCCTTATAAATATAACCTGTACCATTTTTATATAAGCCATTACCACTAGTAACAATATTATCTTCATCTTTAATAACATCTAATAAATACTTAGTCTTATAATTACTACCACAATCTAAATAAGGAGAATATAAATAATTACTATTATTATTTACTACTACAACCTTTCCAGTACAACTTACTTTATCTTTAGTAATTTTAGTAGTCTCTTTAACATAACCACCATCAATTAATGTTTGCAGCGATAACTCAACTTTATCCTTATCCTTACTAGGTAAATTAGTACCATTTGCCTCATAATATTTCTTAGCACTCGATACCATTTTAGCTTCTAATTCCTCATAAGTATACTTAGCACCACCAGAACAAGAAGCAATAAATACAATAATTATAACTACAATAAAAAATATTCCAAGACCTATCATCGCATTCCTTGCTATTGGATTATCAAGCATCTTTTTAATATTATCCATGTTTTCACCTCACTATAAGTATATCAAAAACATTTATTTTATACAATTTAAATGTTTAAAAAATATTTACTTTATGTTATTATTAATTTAGGTGGTAAAATATGAAAAAAATAAAATTAAAGAATAAAAAGTACGGGTATTTAATCTTAGCAATTATTATTTTAATAATTGCTATAATTGCCGTGAGTGTATTAAAGAAAGACAAATCTCCTTCTGGTAAACCAAACTCGTCAAAAACAACTGAAGCTGTAAAAAAAATAAAAATAGTAAATCCAGATACTAAATCAAGACCATATGCAGTAATGATTAATAATATTGGAGTTGCTAGACCCCTTCAAAGTGGACTTCAAGATGCTTACATAATGTATGAAATGATAGTAGAAGGTGGCTTAACAAGATACATGGCATTATTTTTAGACCAATCTACCGAAAGAATCGGTTCAATTAGAAGTGCAAGACATTACTATTTAGACTATGCTCTAGAAAATGATGCAATCTATGTTCATCATGGAAAAAGCCCACAAGCATCATCTGACTTTGGTACTCTAGGAATTGACCGAATCGAAGTAGATAACTCAAAAACTGGATGGAGAGATAAATCTTTAAAAGTAGCTTCAGAGCACACCCTATTTACTAGCATTGAAAAACTAAACAAAGGAATTGGCTCAAAAAGAACAGAGCGCAAAAACAACCTATTATTAAAATATAGTGCAGACCCACTAGATTTAACCAAGTATGAAGGACAAACTACAGCAAATAATGTATCAATCAAATATTCAAATGCAGTAACATCTTCATATACATATGATCCAGAAACAAAACTATATTTAAGAAGTGTAAATGGTAAAGAACATACCGATTATGTAACAAAAAAACAATACACATTTAAAAACATAATCACATATCAAGTAAAAAATTATACACTAGACGACCCTGAAAACAAAGGTAGACAAGGTTTAGAAAATATTGGATCAGGAACTGGTTATTACATTTCAGAAGGAATTGCTGTACCAATAACTTGGGAAAAGAAAAGTAGAGCAGCTCAAACAGTTTACAAATACCAAAACGGTGAAGAACTAGTTGTTAACGATGGAAACACATTCATTCAAATTCAACCTAAAGGACAGACATTAACAATCGAATAAAGAGTATAATATATAAGGAGGAATAAAATGGAGTTTATTGCAAAAAACTATTTTCTAATAATTATCATTGCTGCTTTCTTATTATTTGCTTTAATCGGTTACATGGTTGACACTGACAAGAAACGTAAAAAAAGTGAAAGTAATGAGTCAAGTGACCGCCAAGAAAATGTCAAAGAAGAAATCAATCAAGAAAGCCCTCAAAATGAGAACTTTATACCAGAAATAGAAGAAACTAAAGAGGAAGAAGAACCAAAGGAAGACAATAATTAAAGTCTTCCTTTTTCACTAAATCATAATTAAACGTAGATATTTAACTCATAATTTGTTATAATAAAAATGCTAAGGAGTGATGAAAATGACTTTCACATCAATATGGGAAATCATAACCAAAATAATCGACATTAGTCTTGTATGGTTAATGTTCTATTACTTATTAAAAAATTTAAAAAACAATGTTAAACTAGTCCTAATTTTTAAAGGAATCATAATTATAATTGCAATCAAACTATTAAGTGATTGGCTAAATCTATACACTATTGGTTTACTTCTAGAGTATGTTATCTCTTGGGGACCACTAGCATTAATCATTATCTTCCAACCAGAAATCAGAACAGTCCTTGAAACTATCGGTAGAAGTCAGCTTCTAGGAAGACATAAGGTACTAACTGCAGATCAAAGAGAAAGAGCCGTATTCGAAATTACTACTGCAGTAGAATATCTAAAAAGAAATCGTATTGGAGCACTTATTGTTATTGAAAGAAACGTATCTTTACAAGAATACATTCAGCCAGCAAATAAAATCTACTCAGACATAACAGCACCTTTACTTGAAGCAATTTTCTTCCCACCAAACCCTTTACATGATGGTGGCGTAATTATTCAAGGAGACCGCATCACATGTGCTGGAGCAGTCTTTAAAACAAGTATGAACCCTAACGTTAGTAAAAAATTGGGAACAAGACATCGTGCAGCTTTAGGCGTAGCAGAAGAAACAGATGCTATTGCTCTTATCGTATCAGAAGAAACCGGAGCAATATCAATCGCCGTTGATGGCAACATTAACTACAATCTAACCCTAGAAGAATTCAAAATAATGCTCCTAGAAGAACTTAAACCAAAAATGGAAGTTTTCTATGATGCAGACATAAACGAAGAAGGTGAAGAAGATGAATAAAATATTTAAACCAATTATACTCTTCTTTAAAGCCATATATAGATTCTTAGACAAAATAATAGTTACTCCAATAAGCAGACTAATTTATCGTCTAAGTGAACTTTCTAAAAACAATAGTGGTAAAATAGAGCGTCTTCTTAATAGACCGAACGTCTTACTATACATATCATTATTTAGTGCAATTGCTTTATTTGTATTAATAGATACTAAAGCGATTAACCTAGTAACTGACGAAGCAGAAATTCTATCAGATCAACCAGTAAACGTAATATATAATGAAGAAGCATATGTTGTTGATGGTGTTCCAGAAACAGTAGACATTACCCTTATTGGTAGAAAAAGTTCTTTATATCTAGCAAAACAACTTGGTGAACACGAAGTAGTAATGGACTTAAGTGGTTATGGAGTAGGAACATATAAAGTAAAACTAAAATATAATCACAGTGTTGAATCAGTAGATTATAAATTAGACCCAGGAACAGTCACTGTAAAAATAAGTGAAAAAGTAAGCGATGTTAAAACGCTTGACTATGACTTATTAAACGAAGATAAATTAGATAAGAAATTAAGCATTAAATCAGTTGAACTAGATAGAAACGAAGTAATCGTAAAAGGCAGCAAAGAAACCCTAGATAAAGTTGCTAAAGTAAAAGCCCTAATTGACTTAGAAGCAGCTAAACTATCTGAAAAAGGAACATTTACCGTAGATTCAATTATCCTAGTTGCTTATGGCTCTGATGGTAAAAAAATTGATAACGTGGAAATCGTTCCAGCAAAGATTAGTGCATCAGTAACTGTTGACTCATACTATGTTGAATTACCAGTTAAAGTAGTAACAACCGGAACTATCAATAGTGGTTATGCTCTATCAAGTGTTACAAGTTCAGTAACCAAAGTAGGAGTATATGGTGACGAAGCAGAAATTAAAAAACTATCATACATTGAAGCAAAAATTGATATTAACAAACTAAACTCTGATAAGAAATTTAATGTAACATTAACTAAACCAGCCGGAGTAAGATATCTAAGTGAAACAAATACTACCGTCGAGGTTAAACTAGATACTGAATCAAGTAAAGAATTTAGTAATATTATTATTGAATCTATCAATCTTGGAACAGGCTACTCAGTTAATGCAATAAGCGAAGAAGATAGAACAATTGAAGTAATTGCTAAAGGTGTATCAAGTGTACTAGACACTGTTGACACATCAAAGATTAAAGCTTACATTGACTTAAGCGGATACGGCCCAGGAACATACGACGTACCTGTAAAAGTTAGTTCAGACGATGTAAGAATCACACTTGTACCAAAAAGAGCAACTGTAAAAGTCAAAATATATAGTTAGAACATCTTTTTGATGTTCTTTTTATAAGGAGAAACATGAAAGAAATAGAAGAATTTTATAATCGATTATTAAAAATAAAATATGGTTGGCATGACAAAGAAGGGCGTCTTCATCCAAAAATAGAACCACAAATATTTGCAAAAGAATATAAAATGCAACCCTACAATAAAATAGAAGAAAGTGGTTATGCTATATGCTGGGAACTCTGTGAGTTAGAAAGACACTTCTTTAACAAACACAAAATTGAAAATCATACCATAATGGCTGTAATTAAAAATAAAAAGGGTGGTTCTCCATGCCACACCTTTACTACAATCACTGTAGATGACAAAATGTACTGGTTCGAAGCATCATGGGAAGGCCAAAAAGGTATCAGAAAATTCAGCGATATTGAAAATCTTAAAGATTACTTTAGACTGAACTTTCAAGACTTTACCAAAAAGCCATATGATCCAGATGCCATCGAGTTCTATGAATACAGAAAACCATTATTCTGTTACAACTGCTATTTATTCTATCTTAATGCCTACACAGGTACTAAGATCTAAAAAAGGGGACTACTATTTGTCCTCTTTTATTATGAGTTCATTATCTTTAACATCAATAATAACCTCACTATCATATTTAATCTCATCAAGTATAATTGCTTTAGCTAGCATAGACTCTAAATTACGACTAACATATCTCTTAATAGGTCTAGCACCATAATTTTCATCATAAGAATTATCTATAATATAATCTTTAGCTTTATCAGTAAGAATTAATCTTATCTTCTTATCACTTAATCTAGCCTCAGTTTCCTTAACAATCTTATCTAAAATATCATAAACAACACTCTTAGATAACGAATTAAACACAATAACCTCATCTATACGATTAATAAACTCAGGTTTAAATGTTTTTCTAAGTTCACCCATAACAAGTTCATTTTTATTCTCTTTATTATCTAAAATATACTCACTACCTAAATTAGAAGTCATAATAATAATTGTATTCTTAAAATCAACAGTTCTACCTTGTGAATCAGTAATTCTACCATCATCTAATATCTGTAGTAGTATATTAAATACATCTTTATGAGCTTTCTCAATCTCATCAAATAAGATAATACTATATGGATTACGTCTAACTGCCTCAGTAAGCTGACCACCTTCATCATAACCTACATATCCTGGAGGCGCTCCAACTAATCTAGAAACAGAATGTGCTTCCATATACTCACTCATATCAATACGAACCATATGTCTTTCATCATCAAATAACTCATAAGCAAGTGCTTTAGCAACCTCAGTCTTACCAACACCAGTAGGCCCTAAAAAGATAAATGAACCAATTGGTCTATTAGGATCTTTAATACCTGCTCTAGCTCTTATAATTGCTTCACTAACTAAATGGAGTGCCTCATCTTGGCCCTTAACACGTCTCTTTAAATTATCCTCTAAATGTAATAACTTATCTTTTTCACTACTAGCAAGTTTACTTACCGGAATATTTGTCCACTTAGAAACAATTCTCGCAATAGACTCATCATCAACAACATCACTTAATATTGCATTCTTATCTTCTAACCTTAAATCAGCTAGTTCCTTCTCAAGTTTAGGAATAGTACCATGTTGTAATCTAGCAACAGTATCTAAGTCATACCTAGCCTCAGCATACTCTAACTCACGTCTAGCATTCTCAATTTCTTCCTTCTTCTTATTTATTAAATTATTAACTCGTTTTTCATCTTCCCAGTCACTTCTAAGTTTAGCTTCCTTAGCTTGTAAATCTTTTAATTTTTCATCAATCTCATTAATTCTTTCCTTAGAAAACTTATCTTTTTCTTTCTTCAAAGCTTCCTTTTCAACCTGAAGTCTTAAAATACTTCTTGTCAAATTATCAAGTGAAGTAGGGACTGACTCTAACTGAACTTTAATTGTTGCACAAGCCTCATCCACTAAATCGATAGCTTTATCTGGTAAGAATCTATCTGTAATATATCTATCACTCATTGTAGCAGCAGCAACTAAAGCCTTATCCTTAATAGTAACTCCATGATAGACTTCAAATCTATTCTTTAAACCACGAAGTATTGTAATCGTATCAATTACAGATGGCTCACTAACAAGTACCTTTTGAAAACGTCTTTCTAAAGCAGCATCTTTCTCAATATACTTACGATACTCATTTAAAGTAGTAGCTCCTATGCAGTGTAATTCACCCCTAGCAAGCATTGGCTTTAAAATATTACCAGCATCCATCGCTCCTTCTAAAGCTCCAGTACCAACTATCATATGTATTTCATCGATAAACATAATAATCTCGCCATCAGAATCCTTAACAGCTTTTAATACAGCTTTTAGTCTTTCCTCAAACTCACCACGATACTTAGCACCAGCAATAAGAGCAGACATATCAAGTTCCCAAATACGTTTATTCTTTAAACTACTAGGAACATCTCCTTTAATAATTCTTTGTGCAAGCCCTTCAACAATTGCTGTCTTACCAACACCTGGCTCACCAATAAGAACAGGGTTATTCTTTGTCTTTCTTGATAATATTCTTGTAATAGAACGGACCTCATCATCTCTGCCAATAACCGGATCTATTTTCCCGTCTTTAGCAAGAGCACATATATCACGTCCATACTTTTCTAAAGGATTCTTAAGTCCTTCTTCAAACTCATTGTTATTCATATTCACCCCTCCAATCAAGTTTACATTTAATATTATACTCCATAATTAGCACCTGTCAATAGAGAGTGCTAAAAAAATATATGTTTTTTTAAAAAATATTATGATAAAATAATAAAGAAGGTGACAATATGAAAAAAATACTTTTAATTATATTAGATGGCTTTGGCTTAAGAGAAGACGAACATGGAAATGCTGTAAAAAAAGCAAACATGACGTACTTTAATAAACTATGGGAAGAATATCCTCATAGCACCCTAGAATCATCAGGCGAAGCAGTAGGCCTTCCAAAAGGACAATTCGGTAACTCTGAAGTTTGCCATGAAGTAATTGGTCTAGGCAAAAAAATAAAACAAAAAATAACTATCATTAACGAAAATATTGAAAATAGAGAAATTCTAAACAACGAAAACTTTAATGATATGATATCTCACTTAGAAACAACTGGTGGAACTCTACACTTAATGGGCTTACTATCTGATGGTGGTGTCCATAGTAGTATAACCTATATGCTAAAACTTATCCCTCTTTTAAAAGAAAAAGGTATAAAAAAAATAGTATTCCACGCCATAACTGATGGAAGAGACACCGGAAGAAAAACGAGCGTTAAATACCTAAAACAAATGGAAGAAGTTCTAAAAGAAAATAATGGCATCATCGGTTCAATCTGTGGTAGATACTATGCTATGGATAGAGACAACAAATGGGATAGGACAGAAAAATATTATAACTTAGTAATAAATGGCGTAGGTTTTAACATCCTAAACTATGAAACTGCCATAAATAACCTATATAGAAAAAATATAACTGACGAATTTCTACCACCAATGCTCGTAAATGGTAAAAATCCAATAAACGATAATGATGCTCTTTTATGGCTTAACTTTAGACCAGATAGAGCAAGACAAATTCTAAATGCCATAAATAATCCGGACTTTAAAGAATTTAAAACTAAAAATTTATCTAACTTTAAATCATACATGATGTTCAAACAAGACGATGTCGTAAACGTCAAGCACTTCTTCATCCTTGCTAATCCAGATAACTTATACCCAATAGGTGAGTATTTCTCAGATCTAAAACTTTCTCAAGCAAGAGTAGCAGAAACTGAAAAATATAATCATGTAACATACTTCTTTAATGCCGAAAAGAGCAAGAAATTTCCAATGTGTACAAACTATCTTATACCAAGTCCAAACGTTGCAACCTATGATGAAACCCCACTTATGAGTGCAATCGACGTAACTAAACAAATAAAAAAATGCTTAGAAAACGACTTTGACTTTATCCTAGTAAACTATGCAAATCCAGACATGTTAGGTCATACTGGTAATATGGATGCAACAGTAACCAGCCTTAGTGCACTAGACAAAATCTTGCAAACAGTCGTAGAATCAGCTAAAGATAACTTCTACACAGTAATGATTACTGCTGACCACGGAAACTGTGATATCATGATAGATGATAATGGCGAAATAGTAACAACCCATACAACAAGTCCAGTTCCATTCATTCTTTTAGATAAAAAAATAACCTTAAAGGAAAAAGGTGACCTAACAAACATTGCTCCAACAATTCTTAAATATATGGATATAGCAATCCCCAAAGAAATGAAAGAAAGCAAAGACCTAATCTTAGAAGATGTGTAAAATAAAAGAAAAAGAGTAACAAAAACTAAAAATTACTCTTTTTTTATTATATAATTAAAATAGGTGAGACTATGAACTACAATATATTAAGAGAAAACGATATAAGGGGAACTTATCCACAAGATATTAACAAAGAAATTGCTATAAGAGTAGGTAAAGCGTGCGGAACATACTTAAAAAGCCATGATGAAGACTCCTGTATAATTGGCCATGACAATAGACTTAGCAGTGAAGAACTAAATTCTGGTCTTATCGAAGGACTATTAAGTACTGGCATAAACATAACTGATATTGGCCTAGTAACAACACCCATGTTAAATTACGCCTGCATAACTAGAAAAGAGCAAAATGGCATCATGATTACTGCAAGCCATAACCCAAAAGAAGACAACGGCTTTAAAATATTTGGTAAAGACTACCTTCATTTAAGAAGAGAGCACCTAGAAGAAATCTATAATTTAATTAAAACAGAAGAATTCACATCAGGTTCAGGAACTATTAAGGAAGACAATATAAAAGAAGAATACCTAAACATGCTACTAGACAAATTTCCTAAAATAAAACAAAAAGTAGTAGTAGATTGTGGCAATGGTACTGCATCTATTATTGTAAAAGAGCTTTACTCTAAACTATTTCAAGAAGTAACCTTCCTAAACTGTGACAGTGATGGCTCATTTCCAATTCATAATCCCGATCCTAACGATGAAAACAATCTAAAATGGTTAAAATCGGTAGTTCGCACTCGTAATTACGATTTAGGTATCGGTATTGATGGAGATGCAGACAGAGTAGGTATCGTCACAAACACCGGAACCACTATTGGTACAGACCTTTTAATCGGCATTTTTGCTAGAGAAATCATCCCAAACACTGACAAGAAAAAAGTTATCTTAGACGTTAAATGCTCATGTGCCCTAGAAGAAGAACTAAAAAAAATCGGGGCAGTACCCCTAATGGTAAAAAATGGCTCTGCCTATATTGAATCAGTAACCCATGATGAAGATGCCCTAGTCGGTGGAGAATTTTCTGGCCACATCTTCTTTAGAGATAAATACTATGGTTATGACGACGGCTTATATGCCGGTCTAAGAACAGCAGAACTTCTAATGAATAAAGGCATTAAAGCAGATAACCTTCTTGACGGATTTACCAAATATGTAAGCACTCCCGAAATAAGACTAAACGCTCCAGACGATAAAAAATGGGAAATAGTTGAAAAAGTAAAAAAATATGCACTAGATAAAAATTACAACTGCAATACATCAGACGGAGTACGTGTAAACTACACAGATGGCTTTGCTCTAGTAAGATGCTCAAACACTGGCCCAATGATAACTCTAAGATTTGAAGCCAAAGATCAAAATACGCTAGAATCAAGACAAAAAGAATATATGGATATAATTGAAAAAGAACTTAAATAAAGAACTTTGGACCACCCAAAGTTTTTTTTACTGGCTCACTTTTAACATGCTTTATAACTTTTTTATCCCTAGGATAATCAATAATAATCCTTTCTTTAGATATTGCATTTCCATTAACACTAACACCTTGATTATTAAATCTATTTAAAAACTTCTTAGCACCACTAATAACCGGTTTAGCTCCCTCATAAAGTGGAATAACATTCTTAGCAACATTAAGTCCCTTACTAATCCATGGAAGAACCCTCACAAAACTATTACCAAACACACACATCACCTAATATAATTTATGCAAGCAATTCTTTTTACTTTAACAACTTAAAAAACTATGCTATAATACATTTAGAATAAATTAGGAGGTCAAATGAAAAAGCAAAGCCCAATAATTAAAATCTTGTTATTTCCCATAAATCTCCTAAAATATGAAGTACTTGGAATCTATTACACACTTTACGCTTTACTATACCCATTTATCTTTATATTTAACAAAATAGGGGACAAAGCATATAGCAAATATGAAGAAAATGCCAGAAAAAATTCGGGAGTTAAAGAAATGGTTGAAGAAGCAGTAAACCTAGATAGTGGCACATCTGCATTCAAAGGCGAAGAAAAAAAAGAAGTAAAAAACGATGACCCATACAAAATGGAATACACAGAAACTCTAGGCGACAAATGGAACAAATTCTATAACAATCTTTCTTTTGTAAAAAAACAAAAAGAAAAAGAACTAGCCCAAAATAAAAATCTAATAGCTGCCCTTCAAACAGACACTGAAAGAAGTGAAAAGCCATTAACTTATAAATATGTTGCTTTAGATAGTTCAGGCAAAAAAGTAATAAACACCTTCTACGCATACTCTAAAATGGAAGTATACACATACCTAACTAGTGAAGGTTACACCGTTCTTTCAATTGAAACAAGCAAATATATTGAACTTTTTTATGGCCCTTCAGAATTTAATAATTTCCGTTTCAAAAACAAAGATCTAATATTCTGGTTAACTCAGTTATCTACTTATCTAAAAGCCGGAATAACTTTAACTGACTCAATGCGCATCCTAGGTAAACAAATGAGTAAAAACCCAAGAAAGAAAAAAGTCTTTGATTCAATAATTTACAACCTTACTCTAGGAGAATCTTTCTCAAGCTCCTTAGAAAAACAAAGAAACTCATTTCCAGCATTACTTATAAGTATGGTCAAAGCCGCTGAAGCAACAGGCGAACTAGAAGAAACCCTAGATGACTTGGCAGACTACTATACAGAACTAGAAAACACCAGAAAAGCCATGATAAACGCCATGAGTTATCCAGCAATCATATCAGTCTTTTCCATTGCAGTCATTGTCTTCATCATGCTATACGTTATCCCCCAATTTGAAGACGTATACTCATCAACAGGAGCAACTCTTAATGGTTATACACTATGGATACTAAACCTAAGTAAATTCTTTGACACTAACTTTGCCCTAATCATAGGTGGCTTAGTAATAATAATCTCAATCATTATCGTCCTATACAAAAAAGTAAAATCATTTAGAAAAAACTTCCAAATATTTGCTATGAAAATACCTATCTTTGGTAAAATAATCATTTATAAAGAAATGAATATCTTTGCTAAAACCTTTGCATCACTACTAAAAAACAACGTCTTTATCACTGAGAGCATTAACCTTTTAAGTGAAATAACAACTAATGAAGTATACAAAGAAATTATGTTTAAAACAGTAAACAACATCGCCAAAGGAGAAAAAATAAGCACATCATTCAAAGACCAATGGGCTGTCCCCGAAGTAGCATACTACATGATTGTAACTGGAGAATCCACTGGTGAACTAGCCGCAATGATGAGTAAAGTAGCAGACTACTACCAAACAGAACACAAAACAATCATCAACAACATGAAAAACTTCATCGAACCAGTAATGATTATCTTCCTAGCTGTAGTAGTAGGTGGTATCGTTCTAGCTGTCATCTTACCAATGTTCAGCCTTTACAGTCAAATTAAGTAGGTGCACCATGGGAATATTAATCTTTATAATAGGCCTTATATTTGGCTCTTTTTATAACGTAGTTGGACTAAGACTTCCAGAGGGTGAATCAATCATTAAACCAGGAAGTCACTGCCCAAAATGTAATCATAAACTATCTTGGTATGAAAACATCCCTGTATTGTCTTTCATATTCTTAAAAGGAAAATGTAAAAAATGCAAACAAAAGATATCATTTATCTATCCAGCCATCGAGCTTTTAACAGGAGTTCTCTTTACTGCTAGTTATATAATCTTTGGCTTAACTTACGAATTTGCTATTGCCATAATCATATCAAGTTTAGTATCAATTATCTTTGTAAGTGACTCTAAATACATGATCATAAATGATAGTCCATTAATAATATCAGGTATTCTTATCACCATCATTAAAATTATTAGTCTTGGACTAAAAGAAGGCATATATAGTATTTTATCTGGTTTATTAATATTTATTATCGTATATTTATTAATGTTGCTTGGAAACTTCTTATTTAAAAAAGAATCTCTAGGTGGAGGGGACATTAAACTATCATTCATCGCTGGACTTACTCTAGGCCCAGTCCTAGGAATATTCTATATCATCTTAGCATCATTTCTAGCATTTCCATACGCTATGTATATTAGTGTTAAAGGAGAAGAAGGAATGCTACCATTTGGGCCATTCCTAGTAACAAGCATGTTACTACTATACTTTAATGCTGATTTAGCAAACATATTTATAAACGCCTTACTAGGCCTATAAGGAGGAACTATGAAAAATAAAGGATTTACCCTAGTAGAACTTTTAGCAGTACTTGTACTAATCTCATTAGTAATGGTAATCGCTATTCCCGGAATTTTTAAAATGCGTGATCGAATGAACGAAAAAGCCCTAAACGCTAAAATTGAAAGCATCGAAAACGCCGCAATCGTTCATGTTCAAAACAACTCAAATAAATACAAAAGCTACTTTGGTGCATGTACTGCAAATAACACTTACTGTGAGTGTACAAACAACAAATGTAAATACAAATTTGTTTTAAACATTGCCGACCTAATTGACTCTGGAGACCTAAAAAAAGAAAACAAAGATGAAGGGACTTCTCAAAAAAAATCATGCAGCATCTATAATCCATTAGATAAAAATATGTGCATGGACTGCTTAGACATTAACATAACTCTAGATGCAACATACAAAACAGTAACTGCATCTCTAGATTTAAACTCAAAAAACGTGTGCCATGAACCATACAAAAATGAGCGACCATAATAAATAAAAATACATTAGCTACTTCATTTCACTAATGTATTTTTTTAATGTTTTAGCATTCGGCCCAAATATTATCTTAAGCTGATTATCAATTTCTACAATTCCCTTAGCACCAAGCCTTTGAATAGCTTCCTTATCTGCTAAAGTAACATCCTTTAAAGTAACCTTTAATCTAGACATTGTAACTTCACTATCTATAATATTTTCTTTACCACCTAAATATTGTACTAACTTATTTATCTCATAAGTAAAATTCTTCTTATTAAGTTTAACAACTACAAATGAAATAATTAATAATACAAAAAATATAATTAAATATTGCCACCACATATATTCATCACCTAAAAATATTATACTATAATAAAACAAAAAATAAAATCACTAAATACTACCAATTTACATAAAATATATTGAGAAAATGAAAGGGTGAATTAATATGTGTAATAATAATACTGAAACAAACTCTGGCAACTGCATTGCTGAAACTCTAAAAGTAATTCAAATACTTCAGCAAAACGTTTGTCCTGAAAGTGGACTAGATTCATGCGATAGACCAATGCTAGGAGGCTCTCCAAACTGCATAGTTTGTAACACTAGACCAATAATGCTTTATACATGTGCTGGTAATGGAACACCATTTAGTATGCCAACAACTAAAGAAGCTACTACTGACTGCACTGCAACTGGAGCCACAAACTGTAGTACAGTATTTAGAGTAGAAAAGGTAGACAACAACTGTGCAACATTTAGAGTTTTAGTAGCAAATGCAGATAGCACAACAGAGCCATATCTATCAACAAACAGTTTCTTCACAATGAACCTAAACTGTTGCTGTGCTATTAGATGCCTAAACGATTGCTTCGTAGACAACATATGCAATAACTAAATGCCTTCAAGGCATTTTTTTAATCCTATTAGAAACCATTACTTGACTAAAAACACGTAAAAGTGCACCATCTAAGTTAGCCTTTTTTAATTGACAACATCCTCCTAATAACTTATAATTTTAATAGATAATAGGAGTAAAAAATGAAAAAGAAAATAGTATTATTAATTGCACTTCTAGCAATAACATCAAATGTTAATGCCTTATCATATATTAAAGCAGAAAATAATTTATGCACAGAAACTGAAAATTATAAAAAATGGAAATTATTGTCTCCAACTGAAAAAGAAAATACTATAATGCCTGTAAAGTGTGAAGAATTTTATACAACCAATAAGAATCTAACTGCATCTGTTGGTAACGCTTTTAATGTAGATTATAAAACTTTAAGAAAATTCTCATTACTAGATTATAATAAAGTAAGTAAAGCCCATGATCAAGGTAATACTAGTATGTGCTGGACATTTGCAACCACTTCTGTAATAGAGTCATCATTATTAATTGAGCAAAATAAAGAAATAGATTTATCTGAAAAACATATCGACTATAGCACAGTTTACTCATTAGATGATGGCACTAAAAACCCTTTTGGCTACTATAGTAAAACTAAAGATGAGGGTGGAAACTACTACCTATCTGGTGCTTATCTATCATCTGGCCGCGGCCCAATTTTAGAAACAAAACTACCTTGGAGTACTACATCAAGTTCCAAAACAAATACACTAAATCAAAAAAGTGACTACTATGTAAATGAAATTGACTACGTATCAAGCGCATCTTGTGATGCAAATACCATTCTAGCAATTAAAAAGAATCTTACTGAGTATGGTGCAGTAGGTGCTCAAATATATGCTGAAACTCCTGCATATGTATCAAATGATAAACTATCATATTACTATAATGGAAATAACACAATTAATCACGCCTTAACAATAGTAGGGTGGGATGATGACTATAGTGCTTCTAATTTTAAAACTACTCCTAAAGGAAACGGAGCATGGCTTACTAAAGACACATATCCCACAATCTTTCCTGGAAACAATACTATTCCAGCTGGATATCACTATGTAAGTTATTATGATACTAATATTTGTTCAAGTTTAATGAGTGCTTATAAAGTTGAAACAACATCATTTGATAATAAATATTCAAATAACATTCATGGCTTTAGTGGTGATATTCAAACAACTGATACATCCGTTCTTTATTTTAAAAATATTTATACTAAACAAAGTAGTGCTTCAGAAAAACTTACTAAAGTAAATATCTTTACTGGTTATCCAGGCGACAAGTATGAACTTTACTACTCAGATGTTGATGACTTTAGTAAAGCTACTAAAATAGGTGAAGGAACTGCTAGTAAAGTAGGTTATACCTCAGTAAATATATCTAATAAAATTAGTATAACTAAAGAAAAATATTACATCTATCTAAAATACACTACCTTATATAAAGAAGTAGATAATGGTGAAACTTATAACATCTTCCCAGTAGAAGCCTTTGCTTCATCAAGCACAGCTGAAGATAAATGGTACTACGTAGCAAACAAACCTAGTAAAGTAAGCTACTACAGCCTTGATACAACATCATGGATCGACACCACATCAAATAGTGCTCTTCAGTTCTACCCAGTTATCTCAGTATTTACTAAAAATGAAAAAGAAAACATTGAAATCAAAAACACCACAAAGACTCCAACTGACCTTAACATTCAAAATGGTGGATACGTCTATATAACCCTAAACCTAACAAACGTAAACCCCAATACTTTAAACATAAAAATTACTAAAAAAAATATTGACGTAACAAACCAGTTTACAATTACAAAAGACACAACTGGCATAAAAATAACTCTAACTGATAAAGCAACCGCTGGCACATATGAAGTAACTATTGCCTCAACTAACGCTAATGCTAAAACAACCTTTACTATAGGAGATAAAAAAAGTATACCTATAACAAACATAAGCATAATTGGTAACAATGAAATAAGTGTTGCAGGCACCCTAAACTTATCAGCAGAAATAACTCCATCAAATGCTAGTAATAAAGATATCTATTGGAGTGTTAACAATGTCCGCGTAGCAACAATCAATCAAAGCGGTATTCTAACTGGCTTAAAAGAAGGAGAAGTAATTGTTACGGCATCAGCAAAAGACGGAAGTGGCATTAAAGGAACCAAAACCATTAAAATAATTGATATTAACAAAGAAGAAGGTAACGGAGAAACAATCATAAGCGGTGATGTTAATCAAAATCAAAACAGCACCGAAAATCCTAAAACTGGAATAAGCAATCTAACTGCAGTCCTTCTATCAAGTCTATTTATCTCAGTAACACTGTTCATTTTAAGTAAAAAACATAACGTATTTAAGAAATTCTAAGAAAGCCTAAAAACTTTCTTTTTTAACTTGTAAATAAATAAAAAAATATGTAGAATATAAAAAAGAAGAGGGTGATTCCATGAAATATATAAGCTTACTACCAGCAGATCTTTATACAGTAATAAACAAAACTTTATTAACTGAATACGACAAAAAAAACTTAATAAGTCTTTACGAACCTATCATTGGTGCTCTTCCAGTAAGCTTATACTTATCTTTATGGAGTGACCTAGACAAAAGTGAAACATCAAGCATAACACACACACATCATCACCTAATGACCATCTTAAAAACTAAACTAGATGATATTAAAGAATCAAGAAAAGCCTTAGAAGCAACTGGACTTCTTAGAACATACTACAAAGACGGTGAAGAATTAAATAGTTACATCTATGAACTATACGCACCATTATCAGCATCAGAATTCTTTAATCATCCAATCTTAAATATTGTCTTATATAATAACATAGGTAAAGATGAATACGAAGAACTTATCAAAAACTATAAAAAGAAAACTTTTAACTATACAGGTTTTGAAGAAATAAGTGAAAAAATAAATACAACATTTTCATCAGTACCCGCATCTATGCTAGCAGGATCATCCATCAAAGAAAAAGAAACAAACAAACCCGAAGTAACCAATCTAATTGACTTTGACCTTCTATCATCAAGCATCCCAAATAACATTTTAAATGAAAAAACACTAAATAAGAAAAATAAAGAACTAATAAACTCACTAGCTTTCGTCTACAACCTAGATACTTTAAAAATGAGTGAAATCATGCGTATATGCTTAGATGAACAAGGAATGCTTAACAGAGATATCCTTCAAAAAGAAGTTAGAAAATATTATGAATACAACAACACTGGGGCACTACCAACACTCATCTATAGAACTCAGCCGGAACACTTAAAAACTCCAGATGGAGATACATCAAGTAGAGGTAAAATGATCTACATCTTTGAAAACACAACACCATATGACTTTTTAAGAAGTAAATACAAAATTGGCACACCAACTGCATCAGACTTAAAAATTTTAGAATACCTAGCGATTGAACTAAACATGACTCCTGCAGTAATCAACGTCCTAATTGACTATGTCCTAAAAATAAACAATAACAAACTAACTAAAGCATTTATTGAAACAATCGCTGGACAGTGGGCTCGCCTTGGAATCAAAACCGCACGCGAAGCCATGAAAGAAGCTGAAAAAGAATACAAAAAGAAACCTAAAAAAGAAGTCAAAAACGTAAGCAAACTTCCTGTATGGTTCGGTAAAGACCAAACAAAAGAAGAAATAAGCGAAGAAGAACAAAAAGAAATGGAAAATCTATTAAAGGAGTTTAGATAACATGGAAGAATTAAAAAAATACCAAAAACCAAACTTAGATGATGCTCTGAAAAAAGATTATGCCCATGCTCTAACAAACGAAGAATTCAAAAAAACAGTCAAAAGACTCAAAATAAAAGATAACATTGCTTACAAATACACATCAAAAATTGAAAGAACAATGCAAGAACTAGAAAACTGTAAAAACTGCAAAAGCATTCACATGTGCAAAAATAAAGTTGAAGGTGCAGTATACTATCCAACCATTGACGAAGACTCCGTAACATTTAACTATGTTGCTTGCAAATATAAAAAAGCAATCCTTAAAGAAAAAGCCGAAATAAAATCAGAATTCTTTGAAATGCCATATGAAATTAAAACTGCCAAAATGTCTAACATCGATATCACTGATGCTAAAAGAGTAAAAATAATCAAATGGTTAAAAAAATTCTACGATAATTTCAAAGAAGGAAAAACAGAAAAAGGCTTATACTTACATGGCTCCTTTGGTAGTGGTAAAACCTACCTAATTAGTGCTCTTCTAAATGAACTATCAAAAGAAGGCTACACCGCACTTATTATCTACTACCCAGAACTACTAAGAAGCCTTAAAGAATCATTTACAAATGACGACTATTACACAAGAATCAAAGAATTAAAAGAAGCAGATCTTTTACTCCTAGATGATCTTGGCGCAGAAACTGTAACCGGCTGGAACAGGGATGAAGTCCTAGGAACCATTCTTCAATATAGAATGGAAGAAAAAAAAGCAACATTCTTCACATCAAATTTAAACCTAGAAGAACTAGCATCTCACTTTAGTACATCTAAATCAGCAGAAGAACAAATAAAATCCGGAAGAATAATGGAAAGAATCAAACAATTAACAGATAATCTTGAATTAATAAGTGATAACAGAAGAAAGCAAGTGTAAACAAAAAAATGCAAATGTTGAAAAATAAATTATTTAATGATAATATCAAAATAAGAAAGAGGTGCTTGTTATGAGTAGAGAAGAAGATTTAAAAAGAGATAGAGAATTTTATGATAATGCCTATCAAGAAGGAGTAAGCCCAATCGATAATCCATATTTTGGTATGACTGAAGCTGAATGGGACAAAGAATTAGCTGAAGCAAGAAGAAAAGATGAACTAGATGAATTCTATGAGAAAAGCGCAAAAAGAAAAGAAGAACTTGCTGAAGCACTAAAAAATATGACACCAGAAGAACGTAAACAACATGACGAGATTAAAGAAAGAGAAGATTACTATCGTGGAATGGACCCTGATAAAAGATCCGCTGCTTACGAAAGAGATAACGAACTATTAGAAGCTAGAAAAACAGAAGAACAAAGGCAAGCAGAAGAATCAAAAGAACAAGGCGCTAAAATGCTAGCTTTTAAAAGGGCTAAAGCAAGATATCAAAATTTATCTCCAGTAACCAAATTATTCGCAAAAAAACCAGATAAACTAAATATTGAAAATATGAAGTCAAGTGAAATTGATGCTTTATATGGAGGAAAAAGCAAATAATGACTGAATTTAACGATGCCTTCAGTGAGTACATGGAAACTTTTAAAACATTAGATATTCCAGACAAAAGAATGGAAATCATAAATTCGGTAAAAGAAATAAATGCTATTATTGACAAATTAGCTGAAGATTCAAAAGTTGATTTAAATTATCTAAAAAGCAAAGAAATACTAGATATGAAAGATGGACTAGAAAGCGAAGATGACTTTTTAGAAGCTTTATTAGTATACATAGAAAATTTTAAAAATCTTCTTGCTCAATATATTTTATTAACTCAAAATTAATTTAAGTAAGTAAAAGAGATACATTAATTACCTATAATACATTATAAGTTAAGGTAAACATGTATCTTTTTATATTACAAAAATAAATAATTAATGTTTTTTTATTAACATTTAAGTGCAAGAACATAAATTTAAGCTGACATCTTTCTTTTTTATTGCTTTTTTTTAACGTATGCTTTACAATAATATATAGAAAGTAGGAGCGTGTAAAATGAAAAAGAAAAAATATCTATATTTATTATTACTACTTATCTTACCAATAATTTTTTTCAGTATATCCAAGATAAGTTTAAACAATAATAGTAAAACCGAATCACAAAAAGAAGTTCAAAACAATGACACCCTAGCCGCAAAATCTTGCAAAGAAGGCGATGTATTTAATTATACAGTTAAAGTTGGAGAATCAGTCGAAATTAGACGTGATATAGCAACAAAATGTGGCTACGGAACAGACGCAGGAGGAACTTCTGGAAGTAATAATATTTTACAAGGAAATGATTTTATTTCATTAACAAACAATGTATCAAGAAGCGGCGTAGTTACTACTATTAAAGGTACAAGTGTAGGAAATGCAAAGGTAGAACTTTATTATGGCTTCCAAAGGACCAAATTAATTGCTAACATTACCGTAACAGGTGGTGGATACCAAGTAAACAAAACTGCTTGGATAACTCAAGACACTTCAGTAAAAAACAGTTCAGGAAGCAATGAAAAAATAAAGAAATGTTCGCAAATCCATGTAACAACATGTAACGGGAACTCACAAGGTGCAATATGTTCATTTACTTATAATGGAAAGGTTTATTCAGGTTTGAATAGCAAATACTATAATTATACAAAACCATCCGATTGTAATACAAATGGTGGCTATACAGTAAATAAACAAGCTTGGATAAAATCAGACGTTACAGTAAAAAATAGTTCTGGAAAAAATGAAACAATCAAAAAATGTTCGCAAATTAAAGTAACAACTTGTAGTGGTAATTCTCAAGGAGCACTATGTGCATTTACTTATAATGGTAAAAATTACACAGGATTAGACACAAAGTATTATAGTGAAACTAAACCTTCAGCATGTAGTAGTGGTAATCCTTCACCAGTAACCCCAGTCCCAACACCAAGCATAACTTCTGAGCCAATAAATGATGTAAGATATGCAAAAGCAAACGCATCAGCTGGTGGTTACGAAGTATCATGTGGAGATGAGGTATACGTAACAACTTGTGAAACATCAGGTGCTAACCCAACTTGTATTGTTACAAAAGTAAACGGTGTAGCCGTAAATACAACTACTAAAGTTTACCGTAACTTGCTAGTAACTAGTTTTGACGTACTTCCTGAAAGTTGTAAAAGTCAAACAAGATATACCCTAAGAACTACAGATTTTTATTCTAGTGAAAGTGAAATAAACAAAAAAGCAAATGATAAAATATCTTGTGCTGAAAAAGTAACAATTAATGGAAGCGTGACATCAGCTTGCTCATACTCAAATAATCAGTACTGCAAAGTAACCTACAATGGTAAAGAAGGATTCGTATATCGTAACAACCTAACATCAAGAGTACTGGATAAATCATCATGTGCAGATGAAGAAGAACAAGTAGAAGCTAGATGCTACCATAATGAAACAGAAAACAAATACATTTGGTCTGAAGAAGACCTATCAAATAAATATGCAATTGAGGCATCAGTCCAAACTGAAGATGAATGCAACGCTTTAAATGGTGATGGTGAAAAAAATTGCAAAACTAGTGACAAACAAACAGACGTAACAGATACAAGTAAAAAAATCAAAATCTGTTACGAAAAGAAAAATAATAAAATAACTGATGCTACTGATGTAATGGATATGTTCACTTGCGCAAAAGATTATACTCAAAATCCAGTTGAACTAACCGAAAACACATGCGATAAAGTTAAAAATGGAACATGCCATAAAACATACTTAGTATCATGCTCAAATGGAACAAGACCTGCAATTGAAATAACCGCATCATTGCTAAATCAAGGATTAGGTACAATCACAATTAAAGGTAGAAAAATAACTAATGAAGTTAAAAGCTATTATTTAGATAACTCTGAAAACCCAACAGTAGATAGCATCTGGAAAGACTTTGCCGATTCAAATGCAGTTGCTTATGAACAAAAAGAAGCAGGTCTATACTATGCATGGGTAAAAGATGAAAAAGGAATCTTAAGTAGACCAATGTTTGCAATAGTTCATGATGCAGATATTACCAATACTTTACAAACATTAAGTGTAAAAGATGCAAACGATGTAGCAGTAACCTTAAATAGCATTGAAGGAGAAAACGCTTACTTAGACGTTATGCCAAGTGAATACTCACTACTATCAAATAGACTTAAAAATGACAAAACACTAGCTGGCTTTGACTCATTATCAATGGGTTATAAAATAGAAGTAAACAGTAGTAAAATAAGTGTATTTGCAACTCTAACAAGTTCTGATGCATCATACGTTGAAGGTTTCGAACCAAGAACAGTAGACCTAGATTATGGTGAAAATAAAATCTTAATCAAAATCAAAAACAAAGAAGGCAAAGTAAGAACTTACACAATCATCGCTACAAGAACAGATAACCGTGTATCTAACAACCTTCTAACAGATTTAACAGTAAGTAAAGGTAAAATTGAATTTGATCCATACGTAACAGACTATAACATTGAAGTACCAAAAAACACTAAAAAAGTAAGTATCAATGGTACACTAGCAAGTGATACATCATCATTTGTTGAAGGTAATGAACCTCGTGAAATAGAACTAACTGAAGATATTACAACATCAGTTCTTGAAGTAATAAGTGAGTCTGGTATAACAAGAAGTTACGTTCTAACATTTATTAAAAAAGGTGCAGAAGAAGAAACTAGTACAAGTGCTTATCTAGACACCTTAACAATCGAAGGAACCGCCCTTGACTTTAACAAAGAAATCTATGAATACTCAGTAACTGTTCCATACGAATACTCATCAGTAAATGTATATGCTTTCCCAGAAAGTGACAACGCCTTTGCCACAGTTGAAGGAGATAGAGGCCTAAAAGTTGGTGCTAACAACCTAAAGATAACTGTTAAAAATGGTAAACAAACAAAATCATATACCGTAACAGTAATTAGAAAAGAAGCGGGCCTAGAAATATCTAACGACGTCACACTTTCATCATTAACAGTAAAAGATTACGGAATAGACTTTTCACCAGAAAAACTAGACTATACAATCAAAATCAAAAGAGAAAAGAGTTTAGTCATAACCGCAACACCAACAAGCAGTAGGTCAGAAGTATATATGTATGGTAACAACTCACTAACAGGATTTAGTACAGTTAGAATTAAAGTTGTTGCTGAAAATGGAGCTACAAACATATACTCAATTGACATTCAAAAAGATAGTTATAACAAAGCACTTGAAATGACTGCTGTAATTATTGGAAGTGTAATAATCTTAGGAACGGGTATAATAATAGTAGTTCGTAAGAAAAATAAAAAAATGAAAGAATATTTAGGAAAGTAGGAATAATATGAAAAAAATACTTATTAGTCTATTACTTATAATGCCTATAAGTGTATTTGCAAAAGTAGATCAAAATACAACAACAACCATCTGGAATGTTAAAGATGAAGCAGATGCAAAAAACAAATGTATAGAAGCAGCCAATCAAAATGGTGGCACTAGCTTATCTAATGCCACTGCTGGCTACTACCTAGAATGTATCGAAGTATCTTGTACAAACAGCAAAAACGTTCATAAGAAATTAAATACTTATGCAGTAAGCTGTGCAAATGGTAACACTACACCAAACGCCATAATAGACGCTGGTGCTCCTGCATCTGCAATAAAAGAAGGTGCAACTTGTACAGATACAGGCGCTTACGTATACTTTACTCAAAAAACATTCTATAACTGCTCACAAAAGGTAGGCGGTACCGAGTATACACCTTCAACTCCGACTAATCCAGGAAACAAAGACGAAGCATCTAGTGAAACACCAAGTAATAAAGAAGAAAGCCCAAACACTGGAGTAGAAGATTATTACCTAGCATTAACCGCATCAGCAGCAGTATTAATTGGTGGACTATTTATTTTAAATAAGAAAAATGTATTCAAAAAGATTTAAATATTAATAATTTTATGATATTATTAATATAGATTTGAAGATACCCAAATTTGGTTTAACAAATCGGTATCTTTTTTTGGAGGTAATATGAAAAAGTATTTATTAATAGCAATGCTATCAATTATAATTCCCTTAAAAGCTAATGCAGCTTTAGATGTTGGATATGTAAAAGATTATCAATCATGTCTAGACTTTCAAGCAAGTTATGGCCAAGCAAACTTTAATCAAGGATATTTCGGTCACTGCGTTAAAGCAACCTGCTATAGTGGAACCTGGCAAACACAGTTCTACACTGAAGGACTAGTAAAATGTTCAAATGGTAACAAAGACCCACTATACTTTGTTGCCAAAAGTTCATGTACCGCATATAGTGGTGCTTGTAGAAGTGACGCATACCCAAAATACTGTGCTATCCTAGCATCATACGACTGTTCAAGAACAAGTAATGGCCTAGCATACACAACTACAACTAAGAAAACAACAACGACTACTACAACAACTAAAAAAATATATAAGCCAAATACTACAAAACCAAATGTAACTACCTCTAAAACTACAACTTCAACTACTACAACTACTAGTACTTTAAAAGATAGTAACAACTACTTAAAAGAGCTTACTTTAAAGGGTACAGACTTTATCTTTAGTAGAGACGTTGAAACATACAACTTAAAAATAAATAAAGACATAACAAACATTGAAATTACTGCTAAGCCAGAAAGTGAAAAAGCAACAGTTAAAATTGAAAACAACGAAAATATCGACATTGATAAGCCAATATTAATAACTGTAAAAGCTGAAGATGATACAAGCCGAGTATATAGAATAATCCTTTCTTATGCTGATGAAAAAGATAACAATACGAACCTATCAAAAATTGAAATTCAAGGATACAACATCGAATTTAAACCAGATGTAACTGAGTACACCCTAAAAATAAATAAGAGTGACAAAACTTTAGATATGATTGTTGAAACTGAAAGTGACTCATCAACATACGAAATAAAAAACAATACAAACCTAAAAAATAAAAGTAAAGTAGTCATTACTGTTACAGCAGAAAATGGTGATACTAAAGACTACACAATAACAATAAAAAAATCAAGTAACTTTGGCTTAATCTTAATAATATTAATATTACTTGGAATATGCGGTTACGTAATCTATAAACTAGTAACTAAAATGCCAGAGCAAAAGGAAGATGATGGATATGACTACGAATAAAAAATACTATAAATATTTACTATTACTTTTTTTAATCTTACCCATAACTGTTCACGCTGAAGCAGTAGGAGAAAACATGTGTTCAAGAGAAGAAATCCAAAACGTAATGAGATTTGTTGGATATATAATCATGTTCATCAAACTATTTGTACCACTAATAATTATAGGTCAAGGAGTCTTTATCTTCTATAACGGAGTTAAAGCAGGAAAAGAAGATGAACTAAAAAAATGTGTTCAAACACTAGGTAAAAGAATTCTTGTTGGTATAATAATTATGCTCTTACCAACAATTATTGATATTACATTATCAACTGTAAAAGATTGGACTGATTATCAAGGCGAATATGAAACATGTACAGAGTGTCTATTCCATCCAAACAATTGCTAAAAAGAATTGATTTACAATTCTTTTTATTATATAATTAACTTAAGATAAGGAGGAATAAATAATGAAAGAAGCTTCAGGTGAATTAAGTATGACTGCAGTAGCAGTAGTAGCTATCGCTGCAATAGGAGTAGTATTTACTACACTTATCTGGCCATCAATGAAATCAAATATTTTATCTAAACTTCATTGCTCAGCAGCCACTTGTCCAAACTGTACTACTGAAATATGTGATTGCTATTATTGTGAAGACGATGCATGTACAACTACAGTAGATGTTAAATGTCCAAATAGTGAAGCAACTAATTAGTAGGTAAAATATGAGAGAAGCGATAGGTGGAACTTGGATTTTTTCTATCGTTATTGTCTTT
This sequence comes from uncultured Bacilli bacterium, assembly GCA_934098515.1. Taxonomy (GTDB): domain Bacteria; phylum Bacillota_I; class Bacilli_A; order RF39; family UBA660; genus CAG-533. The sequence continues at coordinate 95,896 of CAKOOK010000001.1, read as the reverse complement.
ATAGTACTTTTTACAAGCTTTCTAGCTATATCTGTAAACTACTCTAAAGCCTTCAAAGTAAAAAATGGTATCGTTAATATCATCGAAAAAAGAGAAGGGATAAGCGATGCAACAGTCGATGAAATATCAGACTATTTAAATAATGTAGGTTACTTAGTATATAGCAGTTGCCCTGACTATGTAGCATCACAATCCAATGAAAGTGCACATGGATTCGAAGCAAGCAACACAAACTCAAGAAAATTTAAATACTGCATTGCAAGAACAGAAGATACTAGTGGAAATATTAAAAAGACTTACTACAAAGTAACTGTCTTTTTTAAAGTTGATTTACCAATCATGGGAGAGATATTTACATTCCCAGTAACTGGTGAAACAAAACCAATCTATTTTCCTAAAAATGATGTCTTCTAAATGGTGATTCTATGAATATAAACATAATAATTAAAAATCAAAATAGTAAAGTTATTGATAATGTTAACATAAACTCAATAAAAACCTTAACCGGTGAGTTTACTAGAGAAACAATCGAACTAGAACTAGGTAATCTATTATATAGTAAAGCTGTAATAGATATAACCGCCATCAAAAACTTCTTTGATATTAAAGAAGTCCTTAGATTCCTAAGTTTCTTTGGCCCAAACAAAACAGTACTTCTACTTAATAATAGTGAGCTCGTAAACAGTAGTAGTTATCTATCATTATTAGTTCAAAACGGCTACTACAACTTTACAAGAAATGCTGCTGGCATAAACTATTTACTTTCAAACCCAAACACATTAAATGATGTAACTAAATATATAAATAGTTTGAATCAAAGTGAGAGTATTGAAATAAATAAAACTGGTCCAAATACCTTTGGAAATCAAGTATATCAAAGTAATACATATTCCAACGAAGACTACAATCCAGGATATGTTAAAGAAGAAGAATCTATTAAAACAAATGCAAGAATCATTGGTATTCAAAATATAACTGAGCATGCAGGAGCAACAACACTAATGTACATGATGCTTAAACAATTAAGAATCAACTATAAAGTTAAAGCATTCGAAATGTTTAAACAAGACTCAATTTATCTAAAAGATAGTGACATATCATTTTGTACATCAGTTGAAGATTTAAAATATAAAATAAACACATTAAAAGACACTGAAATTATCCTCATTGACCTAAATGGTTTATCAGAAAAAAAACTTTGTCATGATATTTTATATTTAGTAAATCCAGGAACAATAAGCCTCAATAAAGCACTCAAAAAAGACATTAACATTAGAGAAAAAATTACAGATGGAAAAATAATACTTAATCAAAGTGCAATTAAGGATGAAGAATTATCAAACTTTGAATATGAAACAAAATTTAAAGTTTATTATAATATGCCGGTAATAAACGACCGAGCAGACAGACTATTAGTAGTTGACAAATTATTACTAAAACTAGGGTTTGGAAAACAAGGAAGTACAAGTTTTTTCGGCCTTTTCAAATAATTTGTTGACAATAACTAAAAATTTAGATAAAATTTAATTATGTAAGGGAGATGTGAATTATGAACGTTACCGGATTTTGTGATCAAGCGTCAGACGTATTAGGATTTATTGGTTGGATCCTAACAGTATTTAAAATAGCTATTCCATTATTAATTATTGGATATGGTATGTTCGATTTAGGAAAAGCAGTAGTTGGAAGTAAAGATGATGATATTAAAGTTGCTAGTAAGCGTTTAATGTATCGTGCAATTGCTGGCGTACTAATTTTCTTCGTACCAACAGTAGTAATGTGGCTATTTGGAACTATCAATGGATACAAAGATATGCCAGTTGATAACTTCAAAAAATGTCAAGACTGCATTTTAAGTCCTTGGAATTGTGACTAATTGAGAATCTCAGATTACTGAGATTTTTTTTGTAAAAATAACTAATAAAATGTAAAATATTAACTATAAAAAAACATTTACTATAACCATTTGTTATAATTAAATCGTGATATATATGAAAAAAGAATACAAATTTACTATAATAACCTTATTAATAATAACAATCCTATCAAGCAATTTTATATGGTATAAACTTTTTACTAGTGAAAAAGAAAAATTAAAGCATGCAATAATTCCATCATTAAAAGATGACTACTTTACAAACCAACTAATACTCTCAAAAGGAGGAAATAATTATAGTATATATGAGTATGAAGACTTATTAGATAAATACTATAGTAACTTACGATATAGCTATATTACTAAAAACTTTCCACTAGTAAAGCAAAATCCAGATTATCCAAATGGATGTGAAGTAGCTAGTGCAACAATGTTACTTAATTATGCTGGCATTGATATTGATATGAAGAAATATGTTGACACATTTCTTCCAAAAGAAGACGTTTATGAAAAAAATGGTGTTCGTTACGGGCCAGACCCTAGTGAATATTATGCTGGAGACCCAAGTGAACCCAAAAGAGGCTGGGGGACATTCTTACCAGTTATAAAAAATTCTATATATTCCATATTTAAAGAAATGCTTCCAGAAGATACTGCCGGTCACGTTTTTACCTCAAATGATAAAAGGCCATTAGAAGAATATGTTCAAAGTGGTTATCCTGTTCTAGTGTGGACAACAGCCGATTACACCGAAGCTAAAGATGTTTATGAATGGTTCAGTTATGATAAATCTAAAACCTACACATATCCAAAAAATGCTCATGTTGTTGTAGTAATTGGTATGGATAAAGACAATTATTACATAAATGACCCATTAAAAGACGAAAAAGAAATCAAAGTTTCAAGAAAAAAATTCAATAAAAGCTATGACTCAATGGGACGACAAGCACTATTTATTCAAATAACTGATATTTACGAACCCAAAAATCAAAATGAAAATGCATATAAAAATAATTAAAGTATTTTCCTTGCAATATGCATGATTTTATATTAAAATTATATTGTATATAGAGGTTTGATTAATATGAAAAAAAAGGCTTGGCTTATAATACTAGGTTTAATTTTAACTATAAATAATAATGTTTACGCGTTAACAGAAGAAACTTGTGAAGGAATTTTGGGCGAATCAACAATGGAAGATTTATCAAATATTTTCAAATACATGAAAATTTTAGGCCCAATTTTAGTAATTGCATACTCAACTTATGACTATATATCAGCACTAGTAAACAAAGATCCAGAAGAATATAAAAAAGTTAATAAAAAACTTGTTACAAGATTAATTTTAGTTGTTGTGTTATTCTTTTTGCCAATAATATTAAACCTTTTATTAAGTTTCATTAATGATACATACACAACATGCATAGAGTAGGAGGACAAAAATGGGAACACTTACAGGAGGTATAGTCGGTAGTTGGCTAATAAATGCTTTTTACGGAATTCTTCTTACAATTGACTACGTAATTTATTTAGCAATCAATTTATGTTACCAATTATTTGAAGTAGTTAGTAAAGTAGAAGTATTTACAACAGAAAATGTCGGTATTATATCTAGAAGAATATATACAATAATTGGCATAGTAATGCTATTTGTTTTTGCGTATAATATTATTTTGGGAATTGTTGATCCAGATTCAATTAACAAAGGAGATAAATCAGTCCAAAATATAGTTAAAAATACTGTAATATCAGTTGTCCTAATTACACTATTTCCATTAATATGTGAATACATGCAAACTTTTCAAAATCATATAGTTGAAAACAATACAATTAGTAATTTAATTATGGGTTCAACTGTGTCGGACACTGGAGAAAACGGTAACGGGAAAGGCGCTTTAAATGTTTCAACAACAATTTTTACCGCGTTTTACCACCCACTTAATGAAAACGGAGAAGCGGTAACTTTAACAGAATGTGAAACATCTTCCGCCAAATTATGTCCAAGATATAAAGAATTAGCAGATAAATCTAAAAACAGTATAGTTGACCTTCATAATTTTATGCAAGATAGTGATTTAAAAAATGGTATAGCAGAAGATAATATGGAATACCTATTTCCATTAAGTACAATAGCCGGAGTAGTAGCAGCATACTTATTCTTATCATTTTCACTAGACTTAGGAGTTAGAGCTGCCAAATTAGGCGCATTAAAATTAATCGCACCAATTCCAATATTTTTAAGAATAACCAAACCTAAAGGTGGTCCTTTCGATAAATGGTTCAGTGAATTTACTAAGACATATCTTCAAGTTTTTGAAAGAATAATAATAATAAATTTTGCAATGCTTCTAATCTCATTCGTTTCAGATGTAAACATATTTGCAACAGATGGCAATTTCCTTATTAATGTTATAGCTACAGTAGTAGTAATCTTAGGAATCTTAAAATTTGCAAAAGACGCACCAAAACTTATTGAAGATATCTTCAATGTTAAAATACCAGCTATGAGAATTAAAGATAAACTAAACGATAATGAATATGCAAAAAGAGCTGCTTCTCTTGGCGGAGCTGCTGCTGGAGTAATTGCAAAACCAATTTGGAATAACGGCAAAGCTATAGTTGAAGGTTTTAAAAAAGACGAGAATGGGAAAAGACATGTATTACGTGGTGTCGGAAGGGCTGCAATAGGAACAATAAGAGATATTCCAGGAACTATACCTAGTGCATTAAATGCTGGACGTAGAGGATGGCAGAATGGAAATGTATCAGATTGGAGCCAAGTACAAGATGCTATTACAACCGCAAGAGTTCAAAATGAAACAGACATTAATGCAGTCAAAAATCATGGAAGAAATGCCATTGATAAAGCTGATAAACTATTCGGACCTAATCAAGAACCTGTTGATAAATTAATTGGCGATTGGGCTACAAAGAAAGCAACACAAATAGATGGATTTGTAAATGTTGGTGGAGCATCAAATGAAAAGCTAACAGCTGCTAAGAATTTGCAGGCTGGATTTGATACATTATTTAACGCTTTTATAGATAAATCAATTGAGGATGCCAAAAATGGTGCACTTAAGGATTATCAAAATGGTAAAAAAGTTAAATTCAGAACAGCCTATGACTTTACAGATGCAAATGGAAATACAAGACACTATGATGCTGGAACCGATATACCAGTCTCAGATTTAAACCCAGAAATAATTAAAAGTAAATTTGAAGAATTACAAAGAGAATCTCTTAGAGAAAAATTTAATAAAGAAATATATAGTGATGCCATAAAACAGCAAGGTGAAACAATTTGTAAACAAATGGAAAAATCAATGAATGTATTAGGCAAAGATGTAATAACCGGTATCCTTGAAAAGAATGGCGTTCATAGTATTGAAGAATTAAGCAAGTTATTTGATAAAGCAGGCAAAGTAGGTCCAAATGGTTTACAGCCAGAAGATATGGAAAAACTAAGAAAAATTTCATTCGCTGTTGGCGATCAAGTTAAAGCAAATAGTTTTGCAAACACTGTAGAAAAACAAAAGGATAAGAAATAATGAATATAGATAATTTTATAAATGGACCACAAAGAGAAAGTGATTTACAATTTTGTAAAAAGTACATTGAGTTAAGTGAGTACTACTGGCAGCTAGGTGATGAAGAAATTTTAAAGTCAATTGAAGCTGCAATGAATTCAGCATTAGTTGATTATCAAAGTGGTAAACTTGAAGGACCACTAAAAAATAAAAGTATATCTGAAATAAAAAAATACTTTTTAATAAAAAAAATCAAAGTACTCACTGAGATACCAGAAAGTATGTCATCATTAATAAGAAAAGAAATAGATAAGCAGCTTCTAAAAAAAAGAGAAGATGCAAAAAGATTAGGCCTTATGATACCGGAAAATGGGAAACAGTTAACTTTAGTTAATTATTATGCAAATTATATGGTAGCTCAAGAAGTAAAAAAAAGATTAGAACTTCATCTTGGGAAGCACATTTAAAAAGGAGGAATAAAAAGTGGGAAACAATAATTACTTGATACCAGCTAACTCAAAAAAATCCATGCTGATATTGGGACTATTTAATACAACAGACCTGGTGATATTTGCAACTGGAATTATAGTAAGCTTCGTTCTTATGTTATCAATTCAAACTAATGACATAAAAACAGCACTCTTAATATTAACTCCAGCTTTTGTATGCACGTTCTTAATAGTTCCTCTACCTAATCAGCACAATGTAAGAACATTCATTAAAAACGTATATACATACTATACAAATAATCGAGTTTATTATTGGAAAGGTTGGTGTAATAGCTATGGCAAAACAGATGACAAGTAAGTACTCAGAAGATTGGGTACCAGTTAAGGCAATTCAAAATGGAATGATTATCCTAAATAATAATTACTATGTAACCGGTATAAAAGTTGAACCTAAAAATATCTTCATATTAGATTATCAAACACAAAATAACATTATCTTTAATTTAAGAAACTTTTATAACACAATTGATTATGAATTCTGGCTAGTAGTTGCCGATAGACCAGTAGATATCAAACTATACTTATCACAACTACAACTTCAATATGACAATGCTCAAAATCAAACTGTAAGAAAATTAATTAATCAAGATATTCAAAAAGCTGAAATGTTCGGTGGAAGTAGTGTTAATGCGGTTGATACAGAATACTTCTTCTTATTTAGAGATAAAAAGTTAGATGTAGTACAAAAGAGAGTTCAAACAATGATTGCTAATTTAGCAAGCTGCGGCTTAAATTCAAGACAAGCAAGTGACGATGACTTAAAGTTCTTGTTACAAAACTTCCTTAATGGAGGAACAAAAAATGAGTATGGGACGGTGATGAGTAATGTCTAATACATTTAAAAGTGAGATTGCTCCTAAAGGAATGAAATTTGATGTAAACGAATTTATGATTAGTGATAAATATGCAACTATTTTAACTATCATAAGTTACCCAAAAATTATTGGACCAGGATTTCTAGCAAATATTACCAACTTACCAGGAGTAAAAGTAGTAATTAAGCATATTCCAATTGACTTTTCAACAATGAGTCGTATGATTAACAAAGAAATTGCTGATTTAAAAGAACGTTATCAAAGAGAAAATGAAAGAACTCTTCAAGAAAGAATTCGTCAGGATTATGAATCTCTAGAATCATTTGTTCAAATGTTAGCAGCAACTCAATCAAGAATATTTGACTTTCAAATGCATATTATGCTAACTGCAGATACTAAAGAAGAATTAGAAAATAAAAAGATGCAAGTTAGAAACTATCTTGATGCCATGGGCATGAGAGGAATCCCAATGATGTTTGAACAAGAAAAAGTTCTAAAATCAATGATTCCAATATTCCCTAAACAAGATGTTGAAGAAAGAGTAGGTATCCCTATACCAAGTCCAACAATTGCTGCAATGTATCCATTTGTATTTGACAGCATCAAAGACCCAGGCTCAAGTACATTACTAGGCGTAGACTTCTCTGGTGGTGTAGTCCTATTTAATCAGTTTTTATATCAAACTAAGAAAGAATATAATCGTAATAATGCTAACATGATTATCTTAGGTACATCAGGTAGTGGTAAATCAACCGCAGCAAAACTTATGCTTAGAACTCATATCAGAAATGGCTGCAAAATAATTGCAATTGACCCAGAAGGCGAATTAAGTGAAATGGCACACAATTTTGGTGGAGACTTCATTGACTTAGGTCGTGGTGGGGCTTTTGGTATGATAAACCCACTAGAAGTAATTTTTGATGCAGATGAAGAAGAAATTAGGGAAGGCCTAGGATACACAGTTCTAACAAGAACATTGCAATCACTAAAAGCTTTCATGAAATATTATTATCCATCTATTGAAGAAGACGTTCTAGCAATATTTAGTGAAGTAGTTCAAGACACATATAAAAGATTTGGTATTGACTTTAATACTGACTTTAGTAAATTTACATCAAAAGACTTTCCAATATTTGATGATGTATATGCAACTATAAAAGGTAAACTTTTATCAATGCCAGAAGCTACAAGAGAGAAAGACGTTATGGAACGTCTAGAACTAAGAGTTAGACCATTCGTAAAAGAATTAAGATTCTATTTTGATGGTCATACAACAATCGAAACGAAAAGTGACTTCATCGTATTTAATATTAAAGAACTAATGAACAGTGATGAAAATATTCGTAATGCCTTGTTCTTCAATATCTTAAAATACGCATGGGGATTATGCTTAGATAAAACCACCAACACAGTTATGTTTGTAGATGAAGCCCACGTTCTATTATCAAGTAAAAACGAGCTTGGTGCAGAATTCCTTGCTCAAATTCAAAGACGTAGTCGTAAGTACAACACTGGAACAATTATCATTACTCAGCAACCAACAGACTTTGCATCAGAAAGCATCTTCGTTCATGGTAAAGCAATCTTCGATAATGCTGCATACTACCTAGTAATGGGACTAAAGAAACAAGCAGTTGAAGATTTATCAAAACTAATAGACTTAAACGACAATGAAAAAGAAAGCATTAAAACATATAGTCAAGGTGAGGCTCTATTTGTCTGTGGAAATAGACGTATGAGAATAAATGTAGTACTAACCCAAGATGAACTAGATTCATTTGGTACAGGTGGAGGACTATAACAATTAGGCGGTGATAACATGTTTAATTTTAAACATTTAACTAACAAACTATTAAAAGCAGGTATTTTACTAATACCTTTCTTTTTAATAGTTTTTTTCCTAAGTCCAAATATAATTAGAGCAGCCAGTTTTAAATATGCTGATTTTGACTTTGATAAATTTGCTGAAGAAAACTTAGGATACTGGACATACCTATGTAGTGAAGATTATGACAACCAGCCTGATATTGACAAATGTAAAGAAAAAATTATAGCTAGTCAAAGAGTATTTTATACAAGACTATACAAACTGCTTGCAAAATATCAATCAAGAGGTTTATTCATTGACGATAAAATAATAATCATGACTGCTTTCTTTGAACTAGACCCAGACCTCTTTGCTGACTCTGGCGATTACTATAAAGAAGTAACTGGTTCATCAAATAATCCATACACTGGAGATGAATCTGATGTTGATTATGATATAGACAAAGAATATGATGCCTCATACTGGGAAAATGAATCAGATAGTATTAAACTATTAATAAAATCAATGCTAGGCTACCGCTCACAATGCTATGGAACATACGAACCAACAATTATTGAAAACGATGATGGCACCAAAACTACTGAATGTGTTGGTAGTATGGCTATTTTAGAAAATGGTGTATGTAAAGACCTTATTAAACAAGATTATGTAGGTTTCTGGGAAAAAGTCCTAGCAAACAGTGGTGTATTATCCTTCTTCGGTATCAAATCAGAAGCTGAAGATGAATGTAAAAATGAAGCGGCAAGTAAAGGATATGCTGGCTATAACTATAACGTTAATACAGCTCAAGAAGTAGCTGAAAGCAAATATTGGGAGTTTCTAATAAAAGGAAACTACTTCGATAAAAAGCCTCACTTAAGTAACTATTACACAAAAGTATTAGATAAAACTGGTAAAAAAAGAAATACTGAACTTACAGAAACGGAAAAAGAAACTTATAAAGATGATATAACCGAAGCAAGAACAAAAATTGTTGAAATGATTAAAGATTTACTTAATAATTATGGGCAAGAAGATAATATGGTAAATTACACAAGTGCCGGAAATCCAAATGCTTTTTGGTGGCCAATTGGTTCATCAGAGACCACCGAAGAAGGTGGTATAACCTATGCTAATGGTACTCCAGTAGCAACAACTATAACAAGTATGTTTGGACTTCGTATTGACCCAATAACCGGAGCAGCCAACAGTGGTCACACGGGCATCGACATTGCTCCAGGTGGAAGTCCAGGTGTAGTAAACGTCATCGCATCTAAAGATGGCATTGTAACAAAAGTAATTAATAACTGTGTCTCATTCGGTGATAAAACATGCGGTGGTGGATACGGAAACTATATCATGATAAGCCACTCAGATGGCATGTATACATTATATGCTCACCTTCATGAAGGAACAATTAACGTAAAAGTAAATGACTCAGTACGTCAAGGACAAGTAATCGCTAAAGTAGGTTCATCAGGACGCTCTACTGGAACGCACTTACACTTTGAAGTAAGGACAGACGTCTCAACAAGAGTAGATCCACTAAACTATGTAGATCAAAACAATCCTAGACCAGCATCATCCGCATCATCAAGTCTAGTTGAACTTATAGAAATGTTAGAAGGAAGCGTAGGAACTGGAGATACATATACAGTATATTGTAATAGTGGAGACATTCCAACAGTAGGACATGGTATAACCCTTGCAAATAACCTAATCCTATTCCAAAGATATGGTATCAATCTGACAACATCCAATAACTACTACAACTACTGTGGAACAACCATGAACAAAGGAGTAGTCGACCAAATCTTCGCAGACCGGCTTAACCAAGACAGAGAATCAATAAAAGCCCTATGTGTAAGTAATGGACTAACCCTTAATGATAATCAGCTAGATGCCCTTGCATCAATGAAATATAATCGTGGAAACATAAATGGGTTCTTCGACGCATACGCATCATATGGTTCAACCGATGCCCTATGTACAAACTGGTGGAACGAAACAGCAATAAGAGCGGGTTCTCAATTTGAAAAAGGACTAAGAAATAGACGCCAAAAAGAATGCAAAATATTCGTTCATGGATACTAGTAAGGAGACTTTAAATGGATAAAAAAACATATATCATTATTATAATCGGCGTAGTAACAATACTAGGTACAATATTCTTAAATAAAATACTAAAAAAAGATTCTAAAAACAATGGTACTAATTCTACGTCAATTCATTTAGTAGAAAACTACTCAGACTTCTTTACCGTAAACGGATGCGCAACAAAATACATTAACTATCTAACAAGTGAAAATAAAGAAGCCATTATCAAAGTACTTAACGAATCTTACGTAAGCCAAAATAATATTACTAAAGAAAACATTTTAACAAAACTAGATAACTTTTCAGGAAGAAGTTTAACATATAGTGCTACTAAAATGTATGAAGAATCATTAAGCAAAAAAGTAAATAAATACTATATTAAAGGAACTCTATATGAAGACTCAATTGATGGCTCAACAAAATCAGGTGACTACTATCTAATCGTCACAATTGATAACTCTCAAAAATTATTCGATATAACTCCGTATGATGGAAAGATGTTTAAGGAGGAATAACTATGAGAAAATTAGATTCAGATAAAATATCAATCATAATTTGTGTTATAGTAGTTCTTGGTGCTATCATATTTTCTATTATTTATAACAAAAAAGAAGAGGAAGATAACGCCAAAGAAAACTATGAGTATCTTCACAACTATGAAGTAAATGAAGTAACATACACATACGTAACAGAGCAAGATATGGCTAAAAAATACCTTGCCGATTTTGTAAATTTAACAATCAATGACAAAGAAGCAGCTTATGCTAAAATAGACGACTACTATAAGGCCCAAAAACTTCAAACATACACAGACTTTGAAAAAGCCTTGAAAAATCTTTATTCTGCAAAATTTTTAAGTGCTAAAGTAGTTTCATATACAGTCTTAGATAAAACAAAATATAAACTATTTTATATTATAGATGATGACAACAACACATTCATCTTTAAAGAAAAAAGTATTATGGACTATACAGTTTACCTAGATAGTTATACAATTGAAAAATAAAAAGAAAGGAAGGTGCCTTTATGGATGAAGAAACATACAAAGCAAAATCTAATGGTCTAACTCCTGAAGAAAATGAGCAAATCCAAAAGAGTGAAGACGAAAGAAGTACTGAAAATAACGCTAACAATCTTCGTAATGCAGCAAACGTTGCAATGCAAACTAAAATTCCTCATGCAGTAGCAGCAGGAGCAATCGTTAAAGGTGCCGACAAACTTACTGGAGGAAGATCTAGTGAAGCAGTAGGTAAAATAATTACAAAAATAAATAAAAGAATTCCAATGGGAAAACAAATTCAAGAAACATCAAACCAACTAAATGAAAGTGGTATAAGTGATGCAATTGGAGCAGCAACTTCAATAGATAAAACTGAACAAGTGCAAAAAGCATCTTCAGCAGCCTCAGCTGCCTCTAATGCCGCAAGTACTAAAAAAGATGGTAATTTTTCTCCTTTTTCTAAAAATAAAATTAAAAATAAATTCCTAATTATTAGTATAGCTTCTTCATGTATCTTTTTCTTCTTTATACCAATACTTTTAATCTTAATAGGCCCAAATGCTGGAGCAATGCTTGACTTAACGAGTAAAGGTGGAGATGTAGGAAATAACACTAACTATAATGCATCTGCATATACAGCTGCTGAAGCTGAAAATCTTCTTATATATATGGGAGACTCTCGTATAGTTGGTATGATGAGCAGTATCACTAATAAAAGCATTTCCTATATAGCTCAAAATGGAGCAGGATACTCGTGGTTAGTAGATAGTGCTATCCCAGAATTAGCGACAAAAATCGAAGGCAAAAAATTTATTGTTCTTGCTTTTGGGGTAAACGACTTAGGAAACGCGTCAAACTACTTAACTAAATATCAAGAACTAAAAGACACCTATCCTAATGTAAATATCTACATAATGAGTGTTAACCCAGTAGACGAAGCCAAAGAAGCAGAAAATGGATACTCAGTAACTAATGAAAACATTGAAAACTTCAACGAAACAATGAAAAATAGCTTTGGTGAAAACTACATTGATGTTTACACTCAAATAAAAGATAACTTTGAAACAGAAGATGGAGTTCACTATACTACAGAAACTTACAAAAAAATTCACGAAATAGTTATAAACTATATACTAAGTAAAAATAAAATAGCTGGCGCAACATCAGAATATGGATACCCAGCAAACACTGAAAGCACTGAATTAAAAGGAACAAGTTTAGTTGAAGCAATAGGCGAGAATGGCGTAACTGAACTCGAAAACAAAATAAAAACAGCAGTAGGCAGTGGTTGCAGTGGAGCATCAGTAGCAAGAGCAGCAATTGCTCTTATCGATGGCCTTCACTCTAAAGGCTATCACTTACCATACTATTATGGTGGAGGACATGTAACAAAAAATCCAATTGTTGATAAACAGTGGGGAACTAAAATAGGTGCAAGCATCCAAAAACCTAACGGCAGTTATGACTACTATAAAGGATTAGATTGCTCAGGATTCGTAATGTGGTCAATGCATGCTGCCAATATAACCGGAGAATATACTGCATCTGGGTACCTATCACTTGGCGAGCATATCCCATTTAGTAAACTATCTCCTGGAGACGTTATTGCAAACACTGGCCACGTTATTCTTGTCCTAGAAAACACTGGCTCAGAACTAAAAACTGCAGAATCAACAGGTGGTGGAGTGCAGTACAAAACATACGGCTATGATAAAGCATCATACTATACAGGTGTCTCAATGAGTGAATACTATGTCAATCACTGCGGAGGATGATATGAAAAAAATAATAATATTACTAATTTTAATGGTATCCCTAACTGGCTGTGAAGCCGTCTATAATCTCGATATAAACAATGATACCTTTAATGAAGAACTTGTCCTAACAACACATGACAAAAGTACTAAAACCCAAAAAACTGTAAACATTGCACTAAAATCCAACATTCCAGTAGATAATGACTTCTACAAACCAGAAGTAACTTTTAAACAAAACAATCTAAAATATTACCAAATATTAAAAATCGACACAGACGATGAACTAGGCGTTCGCTATAAATCAAGCCTAACCAAAGAAGAATATCAATCATCAACCATAGTAAAAGAACACTATCCTAACTTCAAACTAAACGAAACCGGTAACATAGTAAGTTTAACTTTAGGTAAAGGTAACATCTTTGACGATTACCCCGACCTAGAAAAACTGACAATAAACATAACCACAAACAAACGTGTAACCAAACACAATGCCGATGGTGTAAATTCAAACACATACACATGGTATCTAACAAAAGATAACTACAACAAAAAAGAAATATATATTAACTATAACAAAACTGAAAAACATGATAAAAATGATGAAAATACCTTCAACTATAACATAATATTCATCATCACCGGTATCATTCTAATAACACTTGTAACCTATATTGCAATAAAGGCAAAAAATACCGGCAAATAATCTGGAAAAAAATTTAAAATTAAGATATAATAAAAAATGAGGAGTGACTTAAATGAGATTTAGAGTATCTGCAAAAGATTTAATTATATTTATAATATTCTGCATAGCATTACTAATTCTATCATCTTTAGCAGTGCTTAATGTAACAAGTTTACTTACTTCAACTGAATTTTATGGTTTAAATTTTTTTATGGGATTTACCAAAGATTATATAGCAGCAACCCTAATCGTATTTGCTGCTGTACTAATCTCAATTTTCTATAGTGTATCATCATACATCTTCGAAAGAGAAAAAGGCAAAGGAATCGGTTTAAAAATCGGTGAAAAAGATGAAAAAGGTTATAGTAGATGGGCTAAAGCAAGTGAAATCAAAAAAGACGCTGGCGTAGAAAAAATTGTTATCAAAGAACAAGAAGCTAAAGCAGCCGGTATCCCTTTAATAAATGATGGTAAAAATATGTGGGTAGATAATGGCGACTATCATAACCTAGTAATCGGAGCAACCGGTTCAGGTAAAACAAAATGTCTAGTAGATCCACAAGTACAAAGCCTTGCTCGTAAAGGCGAAAGCATGATTTTAACTGACCCAAAAGGTGAGCTTTACAGAGATCACTCTGAAATGTTAAGACAAAGAGGTTATAAAATAATCGTTCTTAACTTCCGTAATCCAAACATGGGCAACGCATGGAATCCCCTTACACTTCCTTACAAACTATATCAAGAAGGAAACACTGATAAAGCAACCGAACTACTAGACGACGTAGCATTAAATATTCTATATGACCCAGAAAACAAAAATGACCCATTCTGGGAAAAGAGTGCTGCTGACTTCTTCTCAGGTCTAGCTCTAGGCCTATTCGAAGACGCCAAAGAATCACAAATCAACTTAAACTCAATAAACTACATGTCAACAGTAGGGGAAGAAAACTTTGCTACAAGTAATTATACAAAAGAATATTTTCTCTTAAAAGGTGAAGACTCAAGTCCGTACGTATTTGCTTCCAATACCATAAATGCACCCAATGAAACTAAAGGAAGTATCTTATCTGTATTTAGACAAAAAATAAGACTATTCGCATCTCGTGAACAATTAAGTGAAATGCTTTCATATAGTGACTTTAACATGGAAGATATTGGTAGACAAAAAACTGCAGTTTTCATGATTATCCATGACGAAAAAACAACATACCATGCACTAGCTACAATCTTTCTAAAACAAGCATACGAAACATTAATTGACGTAGCTCAAAATAGTCCTAAAGGTAAATTACCTCACCGTACAAACTTTATTCTAGATGAATTTGCTAACATGCCACCACTAAAAGATGTAACAACAATGGTAACTGCAGCTCGTAGTAGAGCAATACGCTTCACATTCATCATCCAAAACTTTGCTCAGTTAAATGATGTATATGGAAAAGAACAAGCAGAAACAATTAGAAGTAACTGTGGCAACATCATCTACTTAATTACAACTGAACTTGCAGCATTAGAAGAAATAAGTAAATTATGTGGAGAAGTAAAATCAAAAGATAAAGATAAAACAGCATCAACACCGCTTATCACAGTAAGCGACCTTCAAAAACTTAAATTATTTGAAGTAATTATCTTAAGATCAAGATTAAATCCATTTAGAACTAAACTTACACCAAGCTTTGAAATCGACTGGGGTTCAGCAAACTATGGTAACGGAGTACTTGTTGAAAGAGAAAAAAGACCCATTGACTTATTTGATATTAAAGAGTTTGTCAAAGTAAAAAAACGTAATAAACTATTTGATGCCCTAGATAAAAAGGCACCAATAACACCAACCCCTGTTCCTGAACCTGAAGAAGAAAAAGAAGAAATAAAAGAAGAAAATAAAATAACAAGCAAGAGTTTCAACCCATTTAATAATAATATAGAAGAAACACCTAAGGATATCAAAACATCAAATTCAAAATTTGAAAAATCATTTATTGAAAATGAAATGACAAAACCTAATAAAGAAAATATTATTGAAGAAAAAAATCCAAAAGAAAATAACTCCGCATTTAATTTCAGCAACTACCCAACATTTGAAGAAAGTCTATCTAAAGAAGAAAAATCAGCATCCCCTAAATTTGATGTTGATGACCTAGTAAAAAGAATAGATGCCAAAATAGCTGAATTAGAAAAAGAAGAAGAGTTAGAAAAAGCAAAAAAAACTGAAGGAAAAATTGTTAAAGAGCAGGCTGAAATCAAAAAGACTGAACCAGAAATAGAACGTTTCGACTTGGGAACATCATATGAAGAACCAGCAAAAGAAGAACCAGTTGTCAACATTGATAATGACAGCATTGTTGTAAGCGACGAAACAACAGATGATCAATATTATGATGACTTCTTTAATGATTAAGAGACCTATTAACTAGGCTCTTTTTTTGTAAAAAAATGTATAATAAATTCATTTAAATAAAATTAATAATAATAAAATAAAAACTGTGCTAGAATAAGGTCAGAAAGAAGGAAATGTATCAATGAAAAATAGTATATTTGGAGCAATTGTTGCAGTTGTAGTATGTGCTTGTATATTTGGCATTTTATGTGTAACAGACGTAATTAGTTTCAATAAAAAATAATAAAGTTAATAATACAGATAACAATACTCAAAAAGAAGTGAAAGAAACTAAACTATGCACAACATCAAATACTTTGGATAATAATGAATATAAAATAGTAATTTGCAAAGTAGAAAATGGTGAAAAAAATAATAAAATTGATTACCTTGTAAATAATAAATCAATATATACATATAATTTAGATTTGTATAAAGATAGGGTTGGAGGAATTGACATATTCCCAATAAATACTGGGCAAGAATGTGAAAATTATCTAAATGACATCGAAGATAATAATAATCGAGATATATTTAATATTAAAAAGATAACTTCTGATAATAATTACAATTATTACCTATTTAATGTACCATATTTAAATAATCTTGCAATAAGTGAAAATAAAACAACTAAAGAATTTAAAAATCTTAAAGATTTAGGATTTAATCAAGATTACGGTGTAGTAACTTATGAAACTTATCAAAAACAAACTGAAAATATGCAGTGTTTAGATAGAAAAACTATTGATATTGTTGATGATTATCTATCAGAATTAGTATTACCTAAAGACAGAAGTAAATCAGAGATTGTTACTGAAAATAAATATACATTTAAAGATGGAAAAATCGAACAAGTAAAAAGTGATAATTTATACTATCCACTTTGCAACACACCATGGTAATTATGAGCCAACTAACTAGGCTCTTTTTTTATACACCTAAAAATAATAATCATACAATATAATATGAAAACCATTAATATAAAAGATATTCCTAAAGGTGGCATACTAATTAATTTAGAAAAATATCAAGGTGCATACGAAAATTTAATACTAAATCATCAAAAATACTTTGATAAAAAGAAGAAATATTACATCTACTGTGCCAAGGGAATTAAAAGTAAAAGAGTTACCGCAATTCTTGAAGCATACGGATACAATGTTACAAGGGTTACCGACTAACTCTTTTTTCCACATGTGGAATAACTAAAAGCAAAACTATTATTAAAAGACGTATAATTATTATGGAGGCAAAAAATATGTTAAAAATTAAAACAAATTCAAAATTAGTAGAGCCAGGTGACACATTTGTCGCAATAAAAGGAAACACAGTTGATGGACATCAATATATAGAAGAAGCAATTAATAAAGGTGCCAGATTCATCGTTGCTGAACATGGAGAATATAAAGTACCAACATTAATTGTCAAAGACACTACAGAATATCTAAGAGAAACTTTAAGTAAAGATTATTCTAAAGATTTTAAAGATTTAAAATTTATTGGTATTACTGGAACTAATGGAAAAACAACAACTGCATTATTAACAAGTGAAACCTTAAATGAACTAGGCGAGTCATCTGCATACATTGGTACAATCGGTTTCTATATAAACGGAGAACTAGTAAGAGAACTACCAAACACAACACCTGACATTTTAACTCTTTATAATTTGATTTATGAAGCTAAACAGCAAGGTGTAAAATATATTGTAATGGAAGTAAGTAGTCACGCTTTATCCTTAGGAAGAATAGATGGTATTAACCTCGATGCAGCAGCATTTACAAATCTAACTGAAGATCATCTAGATTATCATAAAACTATGGAGGAATATCTAAAAGCAAAACAAAAAATTCTTACACACCTAAAACCAGAAGCAAAGATGATTGTAAATAATGACGATCCTCATGCCAAAGATTTTGAAACAGAAAATACAGTTAAAATTGGTAAAACTGGTGATATTGCTTTTATGGATTATGAACCAGATGCTACTGGTACAAAAATATGGTTTAAATATTTTGACAGACAATTTGGTGTAAGAACAAATATGTTATGTGAATTTAATATTTATAATTACTTAACATCACTAGGATTAGTAACATCAATGGGATTTAACCCCCAAAAAGTAGTAGGATGTGCATCAAAATTAAGACCACCTAAAGGAAGAAATGAAATAATAGGAGTAAATGGTGCTAGAGCAATCATAGACTATGCGCATACACCAGATGCTGTTGAAAAAATAATCACTTCAAATAGAGAAGTTACTAATGGAAAAATCATAACAATAGTTGGCTGTGGTGGTAACCGTGATCCACTTAAAAGACCTATAATGGGAAACATAGCATCTAACTTATCAGACTTCGTTATCTTCACAGATGATAATCCAAGAGAAGAAAATGAACTAGATATCTTAAAAGACATCTTAAAAGGAGTAACCGAAGAAAACTACATAGTAGAACCAGACAGAAGAAAAGCTATCATCTCTGGCCTTAACATGATTAAACCAGGAGACACTCTCTTAATACTAGGAAAAGGTCATGAAGACTACCAAATTATTGGTAAACAAAAACATCACTTCAGTGATAAAGAAGAAGTAGAAAACTACTTAAAAACATTAAATATAAGTGATGAAAAAACAATTTAAAACGTCATTCAAGACGTTTTTTTATATGAAAATTACAGATTTTAAAAGTCTGCAAACCCACATAAATAAAGGGCTTGCACTAGTTTAATAATTATGCTATTATACCTCATTGAAGGGTACTATGTTAGGCTTCTCCTTTTACATTTTAAGTGTGAAAGGGGTGATGAAAAGATGAAACAAATTAAAGAAATACTACAATTGTTATGCATCTTAGTAATCCTTTTGATAATTTTTATAATCACTATAAAATATTAAAAAAAGAAGCTATTAACTAACCTGTTAAGTAGCTTCAAAAGTTAAACAAACTGGAGAAGCCTAACTTATCAGGGGGTTAGTGCTCTTCCTTAAATTAATTATACTACAAAGTGCCTTTTTTATTCAAGTTCTTTTTTTAATGAGTCTTTACCATCGACCATTCTAGATACTAACATAGAACTAGCACAGTCACCAGTAACATTTAAAAGAGTAGCTGGTGCATCAATAATCGTAGCAATAATAGTAAGAATTGGTAGTGCTGCTACTGGAAACCCCATAAGTTTTAAAATAAGCATCTCTGATATAGTACCACCACCAATAGGTACAGCAGTAACTAAAATAGTAGCAAGTAATGATACACCTAAAACTTTAATTCCACTAACTGGCATATCGAATAAATAAACTAAGAACATAATCTTAAATACACTACCTATAATAGAACCATCCTTATGAAATGATGTTCCAAGAGTAATAGTTGGACTAGCAATATCTTCACTAACGCCAATTTTCTTAGCACACTCAGTATTAACTGGTATAGATGCAGCAGAACTACATGTAGATAGGGCAGTAACACTAGCAGGAATAATATTAGCCCAATACTTCTTAACCCCAATCTTACCAGCGGCCATATAAGCATATAAACTATAAATAACAAAATATACAAATAGAACTAGTATCGTATATATTACAAGCATCTTAACAAATCCTTGTGTTACACTTGCTCCAAACGTACCTGTAAATGACGCAAAATAGCATCCGAGTCCAATTGGTGCATAATACATAAGTATCTTTATAAGATTCTGTAATACCTCATAAGCACTATCTAATACTTTAAGGAAACTCTTTCCTTTCTCACCACTCTTATTAATTGCAAGACCACTTAAAATAGAAATAACAATAAGAGCTAGAATATTATTCTTACTAAGTAAATTAACAAAGTCATTAGTACTTACTGAATTAACTAACTTATCAAGTACAGAAGCATCATCACTTACCTCTGTAGACTCATCAAGTAAAGCCGTAATCTTATTTGCGTCCCCACTATCAACAAGTCTTATTTTAAGTGAAGTAAGTCCAATAACAACACTAACAAGTGAAGTAAATACAAATGCTATAATAATACTTCTTAAAATCTTGCCAACTCTCTTAGGCTTATCAATCTTACCAATTGATGTTGTAATAGATAAGAAAATAAGCGGTACCACAACCACAAGTAACATATTAATAAATAATGTACCAAGTGGCTCCAAAACAGTAGCTTTCTCCTTAAATACTAATCCAACAATCGTACCTATAATAAGTGAACCTATCAATATAATAGATTGTTTATAATTTTTAATTATCTTTTTCATAAATCTTTCCTTTCTTATAAAATTATATTAAAAAGAGTGTCTTTATATAAATAAAGGTATTCCACGCAAATTCCACACCCCTAACAAAATTAAGGAAAATATGGTAAAATATATGTGCAAAGGAGGCCACATGAAAAAAGCATTTATTAAAATGAATGAAGGTAAAGACTATCTATCACTAGGTAACCTCTTTAATTCAATCAAAAAAAACTCCACAAACAAATTAACAAGCATTCAAACTGAAATATTTTGTTCACTTTTTAATATAAATGATATTAGTTCTAAAACCGTAAACAACTACTGCATCGGCTACCGAGCAATAAGCATGGACTATAAAAAAATTTACTACGACTATCAAAAATTATATGAAGAAGATAAAAACTCCTTAACTAAAATCGTATTAAGTATCATAAGCATTCTAGATGAAATAATCTATACAGAAGAAGATGATGCCCTTAAAATAATAAACTCAAATAAAAGACTATCCAAAGTAATTGATAACCTAATAAACATTGCCAAAACAGACACCTCAATAAAAGAGGAATACCTAAATAAAATTATTAATTACTACGAAAAAAAAGACTTATACAATGCGTTTGTTCTAATCATTTTTTATGCCATCCTAGAAAATGAGCAACCACTTGCAAACTATGAAACTAAAATAGATATCAAAAGTAAAGAACTTGCTGAATACTTACAAATAAACTTGCAAGAAGGAGTAAGTTACATAAACTCTCTTAAAATACTTGCTAAAAGAAATAACATGTATGCACTAGCTGAACTTGGCTCTCTAGAATACTCTGGATTAATCACTGGTAAAGTAAACTATGAAACATGCTTTAACTATTATCTTAAAGCTGCAAAGAAAAATCACCCTAAAGCATCATGGATGGTAGCTAACCTTATCTATTATAAAAAAATATCCGGATATACCACAGAATTTGCTTATGAATACATTAATAAAGCTATCAAACTAGGAAGCATTGCTGCTATTAACACTTTAGGAAATTTTTACTATAACGGCTTTACTCTAGATAACAAAAAAGACATTAATAAAGCCCTAGAGTGCTACACTAAAGCAGCAGAACTAGGTTATGTATATGCCTATAACAACCTTGGTAGATACTACGAAAATATTGATGAAGAAAAAGCCTTAAACTACTATAAACTATCAGCAGATAACAATGAAAGCTGGGCTCTAAACAAACTAGGTGAAATATCAAGGAGAAAAGGAGACTACCAAAAAGCTTTCTTCTACTATCAAAAATCAATTGAAGCCCCAGTTCTGGAAAAATACTATTATGGTTACTATAATCTTGCAAAATACTTCTATCTAACTCCAAACGAAATAGTCAAAGAAGATAAAAATAAAGGAGAAGAGTACTTAAAAATTGCTCTTGATAATGGTATAACTAAGGCCAAAAAAGAACTAGAAAGGATTAACCATGAACTTTAAAAATAACACTGATAATTTAGATCAACATTTTCTAGTAAGTGAAACAGTTATAAACAAATTTATTGAAGCATCTAATCTTACAAAAAATGATATATGCTTAGAAATAGGTCCAGGCAAAGGCATTCTAACAAAAATTATTGCACCCAAAGTAAAAAAACTTACAGTAATCGAAAAAGACGAACGTTTAGAAGAATACTTAAAAGAAATACCAAATATAAACATCATTATTGGCGATGCTATCAAAGAACCATGGCCCAAAGTTAATAAAATCATCACTAGCATTCCATACAGTATCATTGAGCCCTTCATAAAAAAACTAACCAAAGAGAACTTTGATGAACTAATTATGATGATGGGTAAAAACTACTGCATGAATGCCATTGACAAAAAAATCACTTATCTAAGTTTAATGACTAACGTTTTCTTTAATATTGAGAAAATAATTGACGTTCCTAAAGAAGCCTTTAATCCATCACCTAGAGTAACATCTTGTCTAGTTAGATTAACTCCTAAAAAAGAACTAACCAAAACAGAAAAACTATTTCAAAATATCTATAACTTAGATCATAAAAAATGCAAAAATGCGATTATTGAAAGTTTAATAATTAGAGATAATCTCACTCAAAAAGAAGCAAAAGAAATTGTAAATAGTCTTAATATCGATGAAACTATCTTAAATAAACCATTTTCCCTTATCAAAAACGAAGAATTAGAGACTCTTTACAATAAACTCTTACAAAATAATTAAAAAAAAGAGGTATTTATTATATAATAGAAATAGGTGATCACATGAAAGTAATAATTAGTGCTGGTGGAACAGGTGGTCATATTTATCCTGCCCTAGCTATCGTTAAAAAAATAAAAGAAAAAGAACCAAATAGTGATATTCTTTACATTGGTACTCACAATCGTATGGAAAAAGATATTGTTCCAAAAGAAAATATCAAATATGAAAGTATCGAAATTTACGGTTTCAGTAAAACGATGATTAAAAGAGACATTCAAAATATTGGCTTAATTTTAAAAGCAGAAAAGAAATGCTTGAAAATAATGAAAGAATTTAAACCAGATATTGTCATTGGTGTAGGTGGATACGTAACATTCCCTGTTCTAAGAGCTGCTAGAAAACTAAAAATTAAAACATTTATTCACGAACAAAATAGCATCCCAGGAAAAAGCAATAAAGTCTTAAGTAAAAAAGTAGACCTTATTGGTGTATCATTTAAAGACACTCTAAAATATTTTGGCAATAATGCCTTCCTATCCGGTAACCCTTGCGGCGAAATGGCTATTGACAGGAAACCAATGAGTAAAAAAGAATTTGGTGTGCCTCTAAACCATAAATGCGTTCTAATCGTTCAAGGTAGCCTAGGCAGTGGTATTATAAACAAAAAAATGGAAGAATATTTAAGAAGTATTAAGGAAGAAAACTACGACGTAATATACGTTACTGGTAAAAGTTACTTTGATGCCTTTCCTAAAGACTTCTCTAAAAATGTTCACATAGTACCATACATCGATAATATGAGTGCTTTAATTAAAGACATTGACATCTTAGTAACTAGAGCAGGCGCAAGCGTTATAAGTGAAATAATGGCTTTAGGAAAACCAAGTATTCTTATTCCAAGCCCGTATGTAGCAAACAATCATCAATATTACAACGCTAAAAGTTTAAGCGATGCAAATGCCGGTATCATGATTGAAGAAAAAGACTTAATAAAAGACAAACTAAAAGAAGAAATAAATAAACTTCTAACAAACGAAAAACTATACAAAGAAATAAGTACAAACGTCAAAAAAATGAGTATTGACAACAGTAGTACTCTAATATATGAAAAAATCAAAGAATTAATTAAAGAATAAAAGGAGCAAACATGAAAACTAAAAAGGTAGTTAAAAGAAAATTTAATTTTAAAAAATTTTTGATTCTTATTTTACTAGTTTACCTAGTCATAAATGGAACATACTACCTTTTAAAAAGACCAGTTAAAAACATTATCATAACTGGAAACAAAGAAGTAAAAGACTACGAGATAATCGAAGCAGCAAACCTTAAAAACTATCCATCATTTATAAGCATCAACAAATCAAAAATAACCAAACAATTAAAACAAAATCCGCTTATAAAAGATGTTCAAGTTAAGAAAAACTATAAATTTCAAATAAAAATAAACGTTACTGAAGAAAAAGTAGTCGCATACAACTTAACCAATCAAAGTTATCTTCTATCAAATGGAACCTACATAAATGATAAGAACTTTCTAGGAGTGCCTCAGTTAAATAATTACACCCCAGAAGACGTTTTAAAAAACTTTGCTGAAGAATTAGGAAAACTAGACGAAGATATTATCGGTGACATCAGTGAAATCGAGTATTCACCAAGCAAAAATGAAGCAGGTGAAACAATAGATAGTACCAGATTCAAACTAAAAATGAAAGACGGCAACACTGTCTACACAAACGTCAAAAAATGTAACGTTTTATCTTATTATAATCAAATATATGCAAGTCTTAAAGATAAAAAAGGTGTCCTAAACCTAGATAGTGGTAACTATGAAAGATATGTACTAACACTTTACGAGGAGTAAATATGAACTACAATGAAGAAATGAAAAAAATAATAAAAACATTTGATAACAAAAAAACAATCCTCTTGCATAGTTGCTGTGGACCATGTTCATCAAGTGTTATCGAAAGATTAAAACCTTATTTTGATATAACTGTCCTATATTATAATCCAAACATCGAACCAAAAGAAGAATATGAAAAAAGAAAATCCGAACAAATAAGACTTCTTAAAGAGTTAAATATTAAATATATGGACTGTGATTATGATAATGATATCTATCACGAAAAAATCAAAGGAACTGAGGAAGAAAAAGAAGGTGGTGCAAGATGCACTTTATGTTTTATGCTAAGACTAACTAAAACCGCTAAACTTGCTAAAGAAAGTAACTTTGATTACTTCGGTACAACCTTAACTGTAAGTCCTCATAAAAACAGTGAACTTATCAACAAAATTGGTTTTAAAGAAGCCGAGAAAGAAGGCATTAACTTCTTGCCAGCAGACTTCAAAAAAGAAGAAGGCTATAAAAGAAGCATTGAACTATCTAAAAAATATAATCTATATAGACAAGACTATTGTGGCTGTATATATAGTAAGGAGGAACGTATGAAACAAAAAGGATTTACCTTAGTAGAACTCATTTCTGTAATCGCTGTTCTAGGGATCATCATGATTATTGTAATACCAGCAGTAACTAAACAACTAACAAACACCAAAGATGCCCTAAGAAAAATGAATATCAAAAGTGCTGAAGAAAGTGCTTTACTACTTATAACTGACTTAAACACATGTGATAGTGAAGCTCTAAACATCTTAAAAACCGAAAATATCTTAACTGAAACTCAAGGTGAATCTTATTGTCTAAGTACAAGAAATGCCTTAAAAGGTGGCATCGAAGTGTCAATGGACGTTCTAAAAAAATACAACTACTTAACTGACTATGATGAGCAGTGCTCTGGTACAGTAACCCTAAAAATAAATAACACCAATCCCGAAGCAGATGGAAGCAATATAGAATGTAGGTGATAACATGGGATTATTTAACAAATTTAAAGAAATCTTTAAAGGAAAAGAAACTAACGATAATCGTGAAACATACGATAAAGGTCTAGAAAAAAGCAGAACAGAATTTATAAGCAGTTTATCTATTCTGGGACATAAATACACTAAAGTAACAGACGAATACTTTGATGAACTAGAGAATATTTTAATCAAAGCAGACATCGGTATTAAAACAGTCATGGACTTTACTGACAAGCTAAAAAAACGTGTTAAAAGTGAAAATATCACAAGTACAGAAGAACTAAAAGAAGTCATCGTTGATGAACTATTCATGATTTACGTTAAAGAAGACTTTCTAACAGATAAAATAAATATTCAAACTGATGGCCCAACTGTAATTCTGATGGTTGGTGTTAATGGAGTGGGTAAAACTACCACAATTGGTAAACTTGCAAATCTCTTTAACAAACAAAATAAAAAAGTCTTACTAGTTGCAGCAGATACCTTTAGAGCAGGTGCTGTAGAGCAGTTAAAAGAGTGGGCAGATAGAACAAACTCACTATTCGTTGGTAAAGAAAACGCAGACCCAGCAAGTGTCATCTATGATGGACTAGAAAAAGCCAAAGAAGAAAATGCTGACATTATCCTTATAGATACCGCTGGTAGACTTCAAAATAAAATAGGTCTAATGAAAGAACTAGAAAAAATAAATAAAGTAATCGGTAAACTTATTCCTGGTGCTCCTCATGAAACACTTCTAATAATTGATGCTACAACCGGTCAAAATGGAATTAGTCAAGCCAAAAGCTTTAAAGAAATCACTAACATAACAGGTATTGTTTTAACCAAAATGGATGGTACTGCCAAAGGTGGAATAGTTCTTGCAATCAAAGAGGAAACATCTCTTCCAGTAAAATACATTGGCCTTGGTGAGCAGATAAATGATTTAAAACCATTCGATATAGAAGAATATATCTATGGGCTATTTAAGGATATGATGTAATGGAAGATTTATTATACTATACTTGTCTATTTGACTACTACAAAGATTTATTTACAAAAACAAAACAAGACTACTTTATTGATTACTATTTTAACAACCTAACCCAAGAAGAAATTGCCGAAAACTATAAAGTATCTAAAAATGCTGTAAGTAAAACCTTAAAAGAAGTTAAAGAAAAACTAGACTATTATGAAGAAAAACTAAAACTATATCACAACAAAGAGAAAATAAAAACACTACTATCAAGTAGTGAATTTACTAAAATTGAAGAATATATCTAAGCCGCATGGCTTATTTTTTTCTGCTTAAAATACGCAACTATATTAACTGCAACAAGAGGAACAAAAATTAAGAAATTACTAAAATTATTCATAAACGTATCTTCAAAATTAAGGGATAACATAAACAAAACAACATATAAGCAAATACTTAAAAACTGAAATTTTAAATCTCTATAAATAAAAGACGTTAAACTAAATATACATATCAAAGCAAAAGTTAAAATAATAAGTCCCCACCAAGTACTCGTAAACATATTCTGAACAAGTAATGCCAAAGATGCAGTATCAGTTCCTGACTGTTGATAAGTAAGATGATCTAAATGATTAAAATAAATAAGTACCCAGAAACAAAAAGCAATCTCTACTAAACAAATAATAAATAATAATATACTTCTATCTTTAAATATCTTGTTCATAAACACTCCTTAAATAAGCAAGCGTATTATTAAGAACAACTGTTGATCTAGGTGCAATAAAATCATAACTTCTCTCTAAATAATGCTCATTATATCTTAAAAAAGTATAAGTCTTCAAACACTTCATATCTATATATAATCCCAAAATATTTTCAGTACTCTCATAAATAAACTTCCTATAATCCTCTAAATAATCTAAATTAAGAAGTTTAAGATACGTGCTAACAAACTTTATACCATTAAAATCATAAGCTTTAAAACCATTTTCACTATATGCTTTTAACTTATCACTCATATCAGTAGCTACAAAATATTTCTCAAGCATTCCTTCAAAAGTCTCATCAAACCCCATTTTCTTAATAAGCGCTTTATCACTATCTTTATATCTAGCATTAAGTCCATAAGTACTATCATCCATTGAAGCTATATAAACTAAATTCTTCTCATAATCACTAAAATCATAAAAACTAGAACACATATCGTATATAGCAAGGCATGTACTAACATAACTAGTCACAACAACATCTACCATACCAGCATCAGGATGATGATCAATAGCGCCTAATACCAAAGAAGTATCTCCAATACTTTGATTAACGTCATTATGGTCAGTCAAAAAATAATTATACTTAGAAATATCTTCCTTATCTAATATAAAAGGGGAGTAATCAAAATTATCCATAACTTGTTTTGTGCAGTCTTCACTTATCTTTTCACCATCAAGAACTGCATATAGAGCATCATAACCCAAAGACTTTAACACATTACTCATTAAATAAGAAGAAAAGATTGTATCAGTATCAGGTTTCTTATGTCCAATAACTAAAATCTTTTTACTTCTATCTAAATTATTAATTAAATCTAAAATACTACTCATCGGCTAAATTATCAAAATATCCTTGAACAAGTACAACTGGAGTACCTTTATCACCAGAACCACTAGTTAAATCACAAAGAGATCCAACTAAATCAGTTATTCTTCTAGGGGTTGTACCTAAACTAACATTTTGTCCTTTCAAATCATTATCTTTTTTCTTAATTTCTTCTTTAATCGCATCTTTAAGTTCATCACCTCTTAAATCAGCAAACATATTATCAGAAACATACTTTAATTTAATCTCATTAGGAGTACCTTTAAGACCGTCAGTATAAAATGGACTAACAACTGGATCGGCAAGTTCCCAAATTCCTCCAACCGGATCTTTAAAAGCCCCATCACCATAAACCATAACCTCAAAATTTTTACCAGTTCTCTTAAACATCTCATCTTTAATCTTTAAAACTAAACTAGCACCATCTTTAGGAAATAACTTTAATCTTTCATCAGTTGATTTATTACTTCCAAGAAGTCCATAATCTGGATTAAACCCAGAGCCTCCAACACTTTCATTTAAAATATCACTTAAACTAAGCACAAATGCACCTTGCTTACTTAACACTTTCTTAGTTTTAAACCTACTATGAATATCACAAGTTAAAACATTATTAGTATACTTTAAAATATCACTTGGATTATTTGAAAAAACAAACTCAACATCACAATTCTCACTTTTAACTAGGTTTCTATAATAATCAACCATATTAATTCCTGTAAAAGGATGAATAAATGTTCCAAAATATTTTCCATAATCTTCTTCACTTATTAAACTACCTAAATTAAATGGAGAAGCACTAAGTAAGTTTTCATCCATTATGCCGTTCCCAACTTCATCACTTGGAAAAGATAAAAGTATTGTAACTTTATCCATAGCTCTAGCGATTGCTTTTAAAATCATTGAAAATCTATTTCTGGATAAAATAGGGTAGACAATACCAATTTCCTTACTAGGAAACTTAGCTTTTAAATCACTAACTATATTATCAACTGTAACATAATTTCCTTCACTAATCCCAACTACTGCTTCCGTAATTGCAATAATATCCTTATCTTTAAAATTAAATCTTTCACTTTCACTAGCATTAATAACACTATCAACTACAATACTAGCTAAATCATCGTTTTCTTTTATAATTGGGGTTCTTATCCCTCTAACTGTTGTACCAACAAGTCTCATA
The DNA here is from genome assembly GCA_934098515.1 of uncultured Bacilli bacterium. Classification (GTDB taxonomy): domain Bacteria; phylum Bacillota_I; class Bacilli_A; order RF39; family UBA660; genus CAG-533. Next base: position 66,419 of record CAKOOK010000001.1, on the reverse strand, counting down.
TTTTCACATCCTTACTCTAAAATTTTACTATAAAACAAAAGAAGAAGTCAACTTAATTACCTAAGCAAATCAGTAATCAACTTAATAACTTCTTCTTTCATTACATTATAATCAATTTCAGGGTGTTTATGATAAACAACTTCATGACAGAAATTTTCACCCAAAAATGTTGCAATATGCACTCGTTCTTTCAAATGTATTGGATTATGTCTATCACCGACTGCCAAATTATAACATAACCCATATAAACTCACCGAACATCACTTAAATATCTTTCAATCTATATATAAATTTAGTTCATTCAAACGAACTAAATCTCAAAAATAAAAACTAAGTACGATTAAACGAACTTAATTTACAAATTCAAAAAATGTAGTATACAACTATATGAAGTTTATATTGGTAAAACTAAAAAGGGTAAAGTAGACTTCCTTCAAAAAAAGATGGCATAAGTAAAGTATATTGGGGTTACTTACGAAATGAAAGGCAATGAAAACACAATCAAAAGGAAATTTAGCGCATTTAAAAGCATTGACGACAACACCATTCAGTGACAAAGTAAAAGTAGCTGATAAAAAAGACAAATATATGACTTTAACAATAATAAAGGCGTATACATTACAAACAAACTAGGTATCAATAAAAATCTAAAAGTTGTAAACACCATCACTTGATGATTACAAGGTACAGATAAATACTCCACATCAACAATAATTTGGACGAACAAAGACCTTCAAAATCGAATCATAATTATCTATAACATTGGCATCTTATCCTACGTCATCACCGCTATCGGCCACATCTAATAACATACATCGTATCTAATATCCCATCTAAAAAGGTTGAAAAAATAGATATGGTAACCTCACTAAAAGGTAACGAATAGGCAAAGAACATAACCAAAAAACTAAAATTACATAAAATACACTAGAAAGGATAGTGTGTTTTTTATGTATAGATCAAATCGCTGTGTAGAAGAAGGACCTACTATGACAGCAACATTTCCAAAAGAGGCATGTGAACCAATCTATGAATGTCCATGTGAAAGAGTTTGTCATAGAGAAATCAATCATGTAGTACCTCATATGCAACCAGTAAACACTAGAATAATCAATCATCATATATATCATCACACATACACTCCATGCTATACATGCTGTGAAGAAAACGAAATCACTCACGTATACGACTGCAACCCATGTAGTAAATAAAGCCTCTAAAGAGGTTTTTATTTTGCCTTACATCTGCTATAATAAACACAGAAAAGAGTGAAATTATGACTATTATAACTTCATTAATAGAAGGCGTGCTTATTGGATTAAATGCCACAAAAAAAATATGGATAATTGTCATTATACTTGGTATATTAAACATTATCCTAAAAAAAGCCTATCCCAAAATGAGAGGATACTTTGGCGAAAAATGGATAAGAGAAGAACTAAATAAACTTCCAAACGAATATAAAGTTCTTAACAATATTATGGTTAAAGATGAAAGAGGAACTCATCAAATAGATCATCTCGTGATTTCTAAATATGGTATTTTTGTTATCGAAATGAAAAATTACTTTGGGACTATCTATGGTTCAGAATATAATCATAAATGGACACAAAAAATAAGAAATCAGAAAAGAGAATTCACTAATCCCATCCATCAAAATTATGGGCATATAAAATCACTTGTTAGTCTACTCGAAATTAACGAGGATAATTTTATATCAATAATCTGCTTTTCAAATCAAGCAAAAATTAAAGCCAAAACCACAACACCATTAACCCAAACAGACTATATAAAAGATGAAATATTAAAATATACAGAAATTAAAAATTTAAATCCAGAAGAAATATATGAAAAATTATTAAAATTAAATATTACAGATAAAAAAGAAATAAAAAATCATGTAAGTAATATCAAAACAAAAATTAAAGAAAATAAAACTTTAGAAGAGCAAATGATATGTCCTAAATGTCACGGAAGCTTAATTGAAAAAAATGGCAAATATGGCCCATTTATTGGTTGCTCAAACTATCCTAAATGCAAATTCATTAAGAAAATAAATTAAGAGGTAAAAATGGATATCACAAATATACTCAAAGAATTTATAATTGAAGCATCTTGCGGTGAAATAGACGCTTACTTCACATACAACATCATTTTTGAAACTATCATTGACACTAAAAAAGTAACCACATCAGAAGTTAAAGAAGGAACAATTATTCCTTGTCTTACTATCAAAAACTTAAGTAACTTTACTAAATTACTTGAAATTTATATAAAAAAGTCACTAGAATTCTATGACTTATCATCATTTGAAGGAAATGAAAAAGAGAAAATAAAAATGATTATCGCATCACTATTTGCTAACGCCACATTTGATGACTTTGCAAATCCTATAGATTTCCTAAATCGCAGAATAGCTTTTTTTGAAAACACCAAAGAAGAAACACTGAAAAGTACATTTATTTCATCATTTAATAGTTCACTAACCGCATCTATATCTAAAGATAAAATATATAACGAATCACCTTATTATTTAAATGCAGCATTTAGATCTGAAGATGGAGTATTTAAACTTCCAGAAGTAAAATTTGGCATTATGGATGACACACTTTACATATACGCAATTCAAAATATTCCACAAGAAAAGACAAACTATACAAAGAAAATAAACAGAGCACTTTACAAAGTTAATGATGGTTTTACAGATGAAAGTACAGCAGACTTAAAGGACACCACCGCAAGTTTTCTCATTGTAAGTGCAATCTTGCTTTCATTTATGCAAGCAAAAAATATCAACAAAATAAAAATATCAAGCATCCTTATTGAAAGATGGAACGCAAAAAGAATAGCAATTTCTAAAAAAGCAAAATATAAAAATTTAACAAATGAAGAAACTGAAAAATTAATTAAAGAGCAGGAAAGAATCCAAGCAAATCTAACTGAAAAATTCTTAAGAACATTTCTAAGATTATCAGAACAATATAATAACTTAAATATTACTGCCTATCCATATGAAATCGACTCATACTTATCATTAGAAGTGGCAGGCAGACTAACAAGCGAAAACAAACTATTAAATGATATCAGTATAAGCATAACAGATAATGTCAAGCACTTATAAAATCTCTTTACATCCCATATACTTTAGATTTTACATTAATATTCATTCATGATATACTTTTAAAGTGAGGTAGAAATGAAAAACAAGAAGTTAATAATAATTATTATACTATTAATCATATTAGGAAGCATTTATCCTATTTATTATATAATCAAAAAAAATCAAAAAATTGAAAATAAAACTTATTACTATGAACTAAAAAACAATTCTTTAACCCTTTTAGCAAACGGCAAAATAGTAAACTTTTACAACTGTGATAACGAATGTACTGTATACGAAAATTACTTTGACAATGGTAAAATTCTATTACAAGAAAATAATAAAATATATTTATATGACCTAGTAAAGGGTAGTAAACTATCATCTGACTATGAAAATGTTTATTTCATAAAGGACGAAAATGACAAAGCCAAATACTTATTAGTAAAAAATGGCCAGAATTACGGAATCATCAACATGTATGGCTCTGTTACCGTAAACTTAAACTATAAAGAACTAGGAAAAATAGATGGCACAAACGTTACAAATCTAAGCGTAAAAGACGATTACATCACCGCCCTAAGTGATAACAAATATGGATTAATATCTTTATCAAATGGTAAGGGAGTAATCGACTTCCAATATGAAAACATTACTATAAAAAATAATAAAATAATCGCAAAAGAAAATAGCAAATGGTATCTCATTGGTAAGGACAATCGTAAAACAATTAAAACAGGATATGATGAACTAATCCCTTTAACTCAAAACAACATTGTAAGAGAAAATAATTCTATCTATCTAATTGATGAGCAAGGAAACATCATCAGTGAAAAACTAGTCTTAAACAAAAACGAAATAATCGAAAAATATGAAGACGAAACCTTGCAAATTATTAACGAAGAAACCGCAAAGAGAACTAAATACATTTATGATAAAGAATCAAATAAATTTACTAAAACAAAGTAGGAGAAAGTATGAAGTACGTGTTTATAATTAATCCTGCTAGCGGTAAAACAGACTATAATAAAATTAAAGAAAACATCATAAAAGCCTTAGAAAATGAAGATTATGAAATATATGAAACAAAGGCCCCAAAAGAAGCAACACAAATTGCCAATAGATTTAAAAATGAAGAAAACACAGTCGTCTACTCAGTAGGTGGCGACGGAACTCTAAACGAAGTAGTTAACGGAATTGCTGAAGGCAAATGTAAACTAGGAATAATTCCTACAGGCTCTGGCAATGACTTCTATAGAACACTAAAAGAAACTAAAAATGAAAACATAAGACTAGACCTAGGAAAAGTAAACGGTAGATATTTCATAAATATTGCAAGTGTTGGTATGGACGCTGAAACATGTAACAACGCTAACAAAATAAAAAGCAAAATTAAGTTGCACTCATCATACTACCTAGCACTTATCCACACATTTTTTACATTCAAAAGCAAATCTTTAAAATTAAAAATTGACAAAAACGTATATGCTGGAGACTATATAATCGCTGCAATATGCAACGGAAAATACTATGGTGGTGGCTTTAAAATTGCCCCTGTCGCATCATTTGACGACAATCAGTTTGACATCTACCTAGTAAGCAAAGCCGGCAAATTAAAACTAATAAAAATATTATTAACTCTCTTAAAAAGTGAACACGAAAAATACAACGAAGTAAGAAAATACACTGGTAAAAACATCATAATAAAATCTGAAAGCAACCTAATCATAAACATAGATGGCGAAATAACAATCTCTAAAAACATTAAAATTGAAATGGTTGAAGACGCTTTAATAATATATAATAACAACAAACTAGTTCAAAAAATTATAGATAATAAAAAAATACAGTAGCGTGAAATCTATTGTATTTTTTTTACTTATTACTTCTTATCCTTGCCTTTTCCTTTAATAGCTTCAAGTACTTCAATAGGTAGTGCAACTACTATCGTATTAGACTTATCCGCAGAAATATCACTTAAAGTTGATAAAGTTCTTAAATGTAATGCACCCGGAGTAGAAGTCATAGTTTCAGCAGCCTTAGCTAAATTCTTTGCAGCCATAGCTTCACCCTCAGCCTTAGTAATAACAGCGGCTTTTTCTCTTTCAGCTTCAGCAGCAATAGCTAAAACTCTCTTCATTTCCTCAGGTAGTGAAATATCTTTAAGCTCAACATTTTCAACCTTAATACCCCAAGGATCAGTAGCTTCATCAATTATCTTACAAATCTCTTCTGAAATTCTATCTCTCTGCGCTAATAACTCATCTAAAGTAACAGCACCAACAGCATTTCTCATAGTAGTCTGAGCAAGCTGACCAACAGCAAACTTATAATTTTCTACTGAAATAATAACCTTAGCTGCATCAAAAATACTATAGTACAAAACTGCATTAATTCTAATAGAAACATTATCCTTTGTAATAGCATCTTGCTCTGGAACATCAACTGCTTTAGTACGAACATCAATCTTCTTCATGCTTTCAACAATTGGTAAAACAAGTCTCCAACCAGGTTCAACAATCTTCTTATATTTACCGAATCTAAACTTAACACCGCGTTCATACTCATCAACCTGTCTAATAGAGCGTAGTAAAATAACTGCAACAACCACTAAAATAATAATTATAAAAGTATCCATAAATTCTCCCTTCTAAATTAATTATATTATAATAATTAAAAGATTGCAAAAAAACCTAAATTAAATTATAATTTACTTAAGATAGAAAAGAGGTAAAAGAAATGTTCAAATCAAAAGAAAGAAGATTTAAAAATAAAATAAACTTAATTTCATCAGGAGTTATCTTACTACTTGGTATATTACTATTTATATTCCCATGGTTCAATATTGAAGAACCAAATAACTTATTATACTTATTGTTTGCAATCTATGCTGGTGTAAAACTAATCGAATACATCCTAACTAGAAATGGTACAGATAGAGAAAATCTATACACAGCAATCGCTTGCACCTTAGCATCAATAAGTGGCTTTAAATTTCATTCATACTCATCTCCAATGGTCCTAAGTCTTACACTAGTATCATGGGTAGGTATCATGTCAGTAATTAAACTAATCAAACTAGACTACTATCATGATCGTAAAAATGGTATGTTCTATGTTAATTTAGTATCATTTTCTTTATTCCTACTTTTAGGTCTTTTAACAAGCATCAATCTATACTTTAATGCAACCGTTGAAACTTTAATGCTAGCATTCTTCTTTGTATGTAATGGTTTACTATCACTATCAGAAAATGGCATAAGAATCCTTGTAACCGGTAAAGACTTAAAGATTAAAGACATTCACTAAGCATCACATTCAGTGATGTTTTTCTTTTACTTTACACCCCAAAAATAGTCAAATATTTGGTAAATCAGCCACTTTGTGCTACAATAACCTTGAAAGAGGCCTCTATGAAAGAAAAAGTAGTAACAGAAAAAGAGTTAAACAAATACTTATTTTTATACAAAAGCCCTCTTTACAAAAATACAAAATTTAAAATTATTAGTGGTTCTAAAGAAAGTAATGACCTAGTAACTGGTTTAAACATCAAAAATAGGCGAGCTCGTATTAAATACGTATTTGATAAATGCTGTGAATATCTAGATAATGATTTTCCAAATGACGCTTGCGGGTTTATTGATGGCAAGTGTATCGTTCAAAGACAAAACAAAAGCGAGCAAAAATGTGGCTGCTGTAGATACTGTGAATACGTAACATTAAACGGATGTCCATCAAAGAATATTGCATGTAAACTATTTAATTGCAGCGAAATAACTAAAAAATATAATCTCAAAACAAAAAAAGACTTAAAACTTCTTAAACTACTAAGTCTCAAAAATATGGTAGTTTCTTCACACAACTACTTTACAATTGAAGAAGAATCTCTAAAAGATCTATACACCATAACATACACATACGCACTTATAAGAATGGTCTATAGACAAGTAAGAAGACTATTTAGAAAGGATAAGTATTTATACTTAAATAAATAATATGGAAACAGTAAATAACTTTAAAGACTATGAAATAATTAGTATGAGTAATGGTTATAAATATGAAAAGTGGGGTAAATATTACCTTAAAAGACCAGATCCAGAAATTATTTGGCCAGGAAATGAAAACATCAAAGTAGATGCCGAATATACAAGAAGTAACACTGGTGGAGGCTCATGGAATGTACTATCAAACATGAAAGATAGCTGGCAAATAAGATACGAAGATATGATTTTCAACCTAAAACTAATGGGATTTAAACATACTGGCTTATTCCCAGAACAAGCCTATAACTGGAATATTATAAGAGAAACTATCAAAAATGCTGATCGCAAAGTAAAAGTTCTTAACTTATTTGCATATACTGGTGCTGCTAGTATTGCTGCTTTAAAAGAACACGCTGAAGTAGTTCATGTAGATGCTTCAAAAGGTATGATTGACTGGGCTAAAGAAAACGTAATATCAAATAATCTACAAAATGAAAATATCAAATTTTACGTTGATGATGTTAAAAAACTTGTTAAAAGAGAAATGAGAAGAGGAAACAAATACGACATCATTATCATGGATCCACCATCATTTGGCCGTGGTGCTAAAAATGAAGTGTGGCAAGTTGAAAAAGACCTATACAATCTAATCAAAGATGCAAGCACTCTATTATCAGATGATGCTTTGCTATTTATAGTAAATACATACACAACCGGTTTATCAATGACCGTAATTGAAAATATCTTAAAACTAACAATAAACAAAAAAGGAAATTTTATAAGCACAGAACTCGGAATCGAAGCAAATAACGGCTTAAAACTTCCTTGTGGAATAACAGTAAGGTGGGAAAAAAATGGAAGATAAATATATTAGTAAAAGATACACAGGTAACATTCCTGGAATAAAAATATATATGAATAATAATGGTGTATTTAAAGAAGTAATGCCACTTCTTCTTAGAATGCGTAGCTTAGATCATAACACACTATTCTATAAACTAACTGACCTACCAGAAAACTTACAAGAAGAATATGAAGACATGTCAGTGTCACCAAAAGAACTCCTAGGTAAAAAAATTAAAATAGAAAAGGGAAGCGAATACGTTGTAGATAACTTTGGCACAAAGGTTAGAGTATCACCAAAAACATACTTATTACCAATTGTCGGCAACTTCTTACCAAGTGATGGAGTAAATGCATTTACAGTAAAAAATGTCAATGGAAAACTAGAACTAATTCCCATAATTGTGTGCGTAAATTGCCACTGGTCAGAACTATTTACCGGTCAAACTAAATATAAAAACAACGTTTTTTGCTTAGTATCAGATCTAGACCCAGAATCTATAGACAACTTTGTTGATAAAATAATCACCCTAGAACAAGTACCAGAATACCTAGCAAACGCTGAAGAATATAAATATGGTATCATAAAATAATATTTGCCTCATAAATTTTATTGGAGGCACAAATGGAAATTTTAAAAGTATCAAGCAAAAGTAATCCTAGCAAAGTAGCAGGAGCTATTGCCAATGTATTTAGAGAACAAGGAATAGCAGAAATTCAAACAATCGGCGCGGGAAGCCTAAACCAAGCAATTAAAGCAGTGGCTATTGCAAGAGGTTTTGTCGCACCAAGCGGTAAAAATCTCGTCATCATTCCTGCATTTTCTGACATCACAATTGACGGAGCTGAAAAAACTGCTATCAAACTTATCATAGAAGCCAAATAGGTTTCTTTTTTTATTCTTTACTTGGTCTAAAAATATGCTGCAAAGATTTTAAGAATTTGATATAATATGACTGGCGGTTTATATGGAATTAACAAAAGAATATATTAAAAAAGTATCTAAATTAAAAAATGAACCAGAATGGATGCTAGACTTTAGATTAAAATCATTTGATAAATTTAAAGAATTAGATAACCCAACATTTGGTCCAACAATAGAATTAGATTTAAATAAAATAAATTATTATAAAAAAATAGGCGATTTAACTAACAATTGGGACAACGTCGAAGAAAAAGTAAAGCAAACATTTAAAACTCTAGGAGTAATTGATGCTGAAAATAAATACCTATGTGGAGTATCAAACCAGATTGAAAGTGAAGTTATCTATCACAACATGAAAGAAGAAAACGGTGTAATCTTTTTAAGTACAGATGAAGCCTTAAAAGAATATCCAGAACTTTTTAAAGAATATTTTAATAACCTAGTAAAATATGATGAAAATAAATATACTGCCCTTAACGGAGCAATCTGGAGTGGTGGATCATTTATATACATTCCTAAAGGTGTTAAACTAGATAGACCTCTTCAAAGTTATTTTAGAATAGATACCATAACAATGGGTCAGTTTGAAAGAACAATCATTATCGTTGATGAAGGAGCAGAACTTTCATACATTGAAGGATGTACTGCAGCATCATACTCCGAAAACTCACTTCACGCTGGTGTAGTTGAAATCTATGTTAAAAAGAATGCAAAGTGTAAATATAGCACAATTCAAAACTGGAGTACTGATGTCTATAACCTAGTTACCAAAAGATGTATTGTAGATGAAGGCGGTTTCATGCAGTGGATAGATGGAAATATTGGTAGCAAAGTAACCATGAAATATCCATCATGCATTCTAAAAGGCGATTATGCAAGTGCTTCTTCAATAAGTATCGCTTGTGCCAAAGAAAATCAAAAATTAGATGCTGGAGCAAAAATGATTCACTTAGGCAAAAATACTAAAAGCACAATCATCTCAAAAAGCATTGCATCTAATAGTGGAGAAAGTAACTATCGTGGATTAGTTAAAATAAGCGCTAATGCTACTAACTCAGAAAGTTTTGTTAAATGTGATACCATTATCTTAGATGACCAAAGTAAAAGTGATACATTCCCTAAAAATATTGTATTAAATGATACAAGCACAATTGAACATGAAGCAACTGTATCAAAAGTAAGTGCTGAAAAACTCTTCTATCTAATGAGCAAAGGGCTATCTGAAAACGAAGCAAAAGAACTTATTATTATGGGCTTTGTATCTGACTTTAAAAAAGAATTACCAGTAGAATATGCTATCGAACTTAATAGATTATTAAAAACTGTATAAAAAGATATATAAAATAAAAAATCTGTATTTAAATTTACACAGATTTTTTATTTTGTCAGGACAATCCTTTAAAATCTGTTAACTATTTTTAAAAATTATCGCTTTGCATACCTCTAAAAAGATATGTTATAACACATCTGAAAGGAGGAAATTATGCATAATTTAGTACTATTAATTGGCCGTCTTGTTAACGAACCAGAACTAGTTAAAACCGAAACTGGTAAAAAAGTTCTTACTATTCGTTTAGCAGTTCAAAGAAACTTTAAAAACCCAGATGGAATATATGAAGCTGACTTTATTAGATGTAAACTATGGGATGGTATAGCGGAAAGAACATGCGAATATTGCCATAAGGGAGATTTAATCGCTGTTCGTGGACAATTAAGAACTGAGTCATACGAAGATGACAAAAAAGAAAAGAAATACATCACTGAAGTAATCGTTGATAGATTAAATTTTTTAGTAACAAACAAAGAAAAAGAAATTAATATTGAAGCAGAATAATCATATACTTTATTGGTGACATATGAAAAAAACAAAGTATATCTTATTATTAACATTATCAGCATTATCATTTTATATAACTGATAAAGTCCTTATCTTTATTGATGAACAAAAACCATTGATGAAAGAAATAAAACTAAATGCATCAAAGTATGAGACTGCTCCAGTTAATTCAGTCATTGAAAACAATACGATTATACCAGGACTTAATGGTAAAGAAATCGATTATAAAAAATCTCTAGTTAAAATGGAAGACTTTAATGCCTTTAATGAAAACTTTTTAAAATTTAATAATATTACCCCTAAAATATCCTTAGAAAATAATAAAGATAAAATAATAATTAAGGGTAATCCTAAAAAAAGAAGTGTTTCTCTCATCTTAGAACAAGATAAAGAAAAAGAAGAATACTTAGAAAATAATAACATAAAATACGACATACTATCTTCTTTAGATACCGATTTTACAAAAGAAAGGGAATATTTAAATGGTTATAAAGACAAAGAAAACTATGATGCCCTAGAAACAATTCTAAAAAAACATAAAATTAATTCATATATATGTACAACAATGCACAATGATTATGATCACTGTTTAAAAAAAGAACATTACATTGTCTTATTAACTAATGAAAACCTATTAGTAAATGAAATAATAAATAAAATATCTAGCGGCAGTATTATCTATATTCCTAAAACTATGAAATTAGTAAATCTTAAACTAATCATATCGGAAATTGAAAGACAAGACCTAAAAATAATCTATTTAAGTACCCTAATCAGTGAAAAAATTTGATATAATTCCAAAACTCTGCTATAATAAATAAGCAATTAGAAAACTTGTAATTTTTTATAGAAAGAGTGAACATTTATTATGAGTAAAATAAAAATTTTTGGTATGGGTGGACTTAATGAAAACGGCAAAAACACCTATATCGTTGAAGTAGATGACAAAATATTTGTCTTTGATGCCGGATTAAAGTATGCAAATGATACTATGTATGGAATCGATTATATTATTCCAGACTATGATTATTTAGAAAAAAATAAAAACCGTATAGTGGGTGTATTTATAACTCACGCTCATCCAGAAAGTTATGGTGGAGTAAGAGACCTAATTAAAGATATTAAAGATATAAAAATATATGCTACAAAATACGCCATAAATCAAATGAAACTTGATGGTATTAATGAGAAAAATCTAAACCTTATTACTGCTCACAAAAAAATAGTAATAGATAAAGAAACAAGTGTATTTGCTATTAATGTAAATCACTCAGTACCAGATTCTGTTATGTACGTATTAAACACTAAAGATGGTGCTGTAGTTTATACAGGTGATTTTATCATTGATCCATCGATGATGGGTTCTTACTATATGGACTTAGGGAAAATAGCTTATGTTGGTAAACAAGGAGTTCTTGCGCTTCTATGCGAATCATCATTCTCTGAAAACAAGGGTCACACAAGTCCAAATCACCACATGAGTTCATTTTTCAAAAATATTATAAATAAAGCCCAAGGAAGAGTAATCTTCAGTGTACTACCAATTCACTTATACACAATTGAAGGAATCTTTACTGCAGCAAAGAACTCTCATAGAAAAATAGTAATTATGGGTAAGAAGTTACAGAATATTATAAACATGGCGATTAAAGAAAAATACATGAATATAGATGAAAAATTAATTGGAGACTTATCAAACTTAGACGACACTAACGCCATCCTTTTAGTAAGTGATGATCGTGCTCATCCATATAGCTCAATTGAAAAAATAGTTAATGGTAATGATAAATTTATTCATCTAAAAGAAACAGATACTTTCTGTTTTGCAGAACCAAAATATGACGAAAATGAAAAGATAATTGTAAAATTAGAAAACGAACTAGCATACAAAGGAATTAATACTATAGGCATTCCTAAGGATAAAGGAATATCACTACATGCTTCCTCAGAAGACCTAATGCTTATGATTAATTTACTTAAACCTAAATACTTTATGCCAGTAAAAGGTGAATATCGTTATATGGTAGGTGCCGCAAATTTAGCAAGTGACTTAGGTTATAAAAAAGATAACATCTTACTAAAACAAAATGGTGACATTGTTGTTATTAATAATAAAAAACTAGAAGATAACTTTGAACACATATTTATTGATGACGTTCTAATTGATGGAACAAGCTCAGATGATGTAGGCGACCTAGTAATCAAAGATAGAGAAATGCTATCTGAAAATGGTATTGTTCTAGTAAGTGCAACATTATCTAAAAAAGATAAAACTATTCTAGTAGGTCCAGAAGTAACAACTAGAGGTTTCATATATGTTAAAGACTCTAAAGAAATGATTGACGAAATCAAAAGAATATCTTTAGAAGTTATAACTGCAAACATCAACAATGGTTATGTAGACTACAATAACATAAAAACCGAAATAAGAGAAAAACTAAGTAAATACTTCTATGTTGAAACAGAATGTAAACCAATGATTATTGCTGTAATTCAAGAAGTTTAAAGAGTGAAAAAACACTCTTTTTTATAAAATATTTAAAATAATACTAGAATATAACCAATTAAAAGTTCTAATGAAAGTGATATGTTTATAAACTAGTGTATTTTTTCTAAAATTTGCATAGATTAAATTGAGGGGGAATATACTATGGCTAGTCTTAAAGAGATTGTTACTAAAGCCGTAATTGGCAAAGCTAAGAAAAAGACTACTACTGATTTATCTTTTACTTCTGAACAAAAGATAGACAAAATACTTGGTTGCTGGATCATAAATCATCATTTTGAAGGTGAGAATGATAATGGCAAGGTTACTATTAGTGGTTCTTATGATGTTAATATTTGGTATTCATATGATAATAATACTAAGACAAGTGTTATTGTTAAAACATTCAGCTATGATGATGAGTTAAATATTAAGTTAAAGAATCCTACTAATGCAAGTGATATTATAGTTAGAGCTCTTACTGCACCCAATGTTAGTAAAGCAGAGGCAGTTGGAACTACCGTTAATTTAAAGGTTGAAAAAGAGATGGGCGCTGAGATAGTCGGAGACGCTAAGGTTAGAGTTAGTGTTGAAGAAGATTACGACGACTATGACGAAGATGATGATATAGAAATAAATGAAGATTATTTAAACGATGTCAACCAAAAATAGTTGACATCTATTTTTTTTTTTGATAGACTATTTGTAGTTGAAGGAGGCATATATATGGCTGTTAAATTAAGATTAAAAAGAATGGGCGCTAAGTCTAGACCATTTTATCGTATTGTAGCTGCAGATTCAAGAAGTCCAAGAGATGGAAGATTTATTGAAGTAGTTGGTACTTATCAACCAATTTATAAAGAAAATAATATAAATGTTGATGAAGAAAAAGCTATGAAGTGGTTAAATGATGGTGCTATTCCTACAGATACAGTAAAGAATATTTTACAAAAATCTGGAGTTTGGGCTAAGTTTAAAAATAAGAAAAGTGAGAAGTAGTTATGCACGAAGAGCTAATTAGTTTTACACAAAACTTAGTTAAAAGTATTTGCAAAGAGCCAGATATGGTTAGTGTTCAAGAATTTAGTGGCGATGATGGAGAGATTATGCTTGAGATTATCGTTCATGAATCTGATATGGGAGCAGTAATTGGTAGATCTGGAAAGATGGCAAGTAGTATCAGGACTTTAGTTCAGGCTTATGCATATATTCATGAATTAAAGAGAGTAAAAATAAACATCGACTCATTTTAAGCCGATGTTTTTATTATTGGTTTATTGCTAATTTCAAATTTATAAGTATTTGAATTTGTTAAAATATCATAGATAAGTGATGCGGTCAGTTCATATTTTTGAGCGATGTCGGTGTCACTTATTTTTCTTTGAATAGTTAAATCACTTTTTATTGTTTTTAAATAGTCTTTACCAAGGTTATCAAAGCCAAGAATTTTTATATGGTCTAAGGTATAACTATGCTTATCTTCTTTGGTTAGCCCAATAAGGATATGGATAAGCATCCTTCTAATACGGTTATATGTATATCTTTTACTTTTTATTTTTTTGATTAGTTCTTCAATACTTTTTACATTAATTATTTCTTTTTTTAGTTTATATTCAATACCCTCATCAACAGTTAGGTATTTAGATAGATCTTTATCTGTTAAGATTTTCATTTTTAGTAAGTCAAATAAAAGTTCTTCATTTAAAGTAACTAAATTTTTTACTGGTGTGTAGTTTGAAATATCGTCATTGTTTTTAATTTTTTCCCTAATGTTTGATGCACTTATGATTGGATCATTACTTATTTTATCATGATAGTCGTTTGTTCTCTTGATTGTAATAGGAGTAATGTTATAGTTGTTTTTTAAGATTGTCTTAATATAAGAGATACCTAGTAAGTCGTTTGGTGTGGAAATGTTTGCATTAAGTGCTAGAGATAGTGCGGTTGGATAGTTACTTCCTTTTTTTAATTCACTTCTTAAAATCTCATTAAAATTATCTTCTAACTGAGATTGTGCTATTTTTGTTAGAAGGCTTATATCATTTGATTCACTCCCAAAGATTATTTTTTGAACTCCTAAAGCGTGCAAAATATTTACAGAGCATTCGGCAAACGTATCCGCTGAGTTACTTCCATAAATAAAGGGTATTTCAGCAACTAAGTTAACTCCATTATCTAGGGCTATTTTAGTTTTTTCCTCTTTAGTCATAACACTTATTTCGCCACGTTCTAAAAAGTATCCGTTGAGAGCAAGTATGATAAGTGAGTTTGGGTACATCTCTTTAATTTTTTTTATGTGATAAATATGACCATTATGAAATGGATTATATTCTGCAATTATTCCAATTATATCCATAAGTGCCTCCTTTGTTTTTTATTATAGCAAATTTTTAGTGGTTGTGATATGATTATTTTAGGGTGAAGTCATGAAGAGAAGACTTAAGATATATTTTGTTCATAGTTTAAAGTATGATTATAACAACATGCTCTATAGAGATTTACTTACTGATAGCATTTTAAATAAGCATGAGTTAATACTTCCGATGAGTAATGCTTATAAAGATAAGTATTCTAAGGATTTAATTAATAAGGCTGATTTGATTGTTTGTGAAGTTAGTACGCCATCTTTTACTGAAAAGTTGGAACTAAAATGGGTTAGTAAGGTTAGTACTCCTAAATTATATTTTTCCTTTAATAATGCAGTACCTAAAACTTTTAATAAATACGTCCCAGAAATAAAATATACTAATAATGATGTAAGTTATATAGACTTAATTAAGAACTTTGTAAATGAATATGCAGAGATTAGTGAAGAAGAAGCAAAAGATCCAACAATTATTTTGGGTAGTTTAGATTAGGAGAAAAGAAGATTTATATGAAGACAAATGAATTAAAATGCAAAAATTGTGGTGCCACTTTAATTGTTCCTGAAGGAACTTATAGGGTAGTATGTGATTATTGTCATTCTAGTTATGATATAGAGGATGCATATAGCAACGCCTATAAATATCATAAGGGAATGTTAGATGCATCCAGTGAAAAGTTTGAAAAACAATTTAAGATGGTAAACGATGCCTTTAATAATGACCCAATGTTTAAAATTTCAAAAGCTATTTTCATTATTATTTTTGTAGTTATCTTTGTAATAATTGCAATTGTTTTTATTAACATTTTAACTGGTAATCTATAAAAATCCTTTATAGTATACTTGAATATAAGAAAGAGTATCTTCTATTGAAGCTAGAATTATCTACTTTATTTTGCCACTTTTGTAGTTAAAATCTATGATTTTTTGAGGGTCTTTACTTTTTTAGTTTAGTTATGTTATAATATGTTTGCAGATTTAAGTGGGACAGAAATTTCCCACTTTTATTTATATAGGAGGTTTATGCAAAGCACGATTGAGAAGATTAAAGAAATTGTAACTGAAGCTATGAATAAGGAAGATATCATTGTTTGTAGTGTTAGTTATGAAAAAGAGAACAACTATAACTTTTTAAAGATTGTTCTTGATAAGGTAAATGGTATTGATTTAGATACTATTGTTGAAGCCACTAATATTATAAATCCACTACTTGATGAGTATGATTTAATTAGTGACGAATATATATTAGATATTTCTAGTAAGGAGAGAGGTTAAAATGGACGGTAAAGAGTTTATTAAAGCAGTTAAAAATATTACTGCAGAAAAAGGTATTAGTGAAGATATAGTTTTTGATGCTATGGAGCAAGCATTAATTACTGCTTATAAGAAGAATTTTGATTCTAAGACTAATGTTAAGGTAACAATTAATCGTGAGACAGGTGATATTAAGGTTTATTCATATTTAGTTGTTGTAGATGATTATATTGAAGGTGATGAGATTGTTGATGAAGAAGGCAATATTACTTATACAGAACCTGAGATTAATGAAGATGCCCAAATTCTTTTAGAAGATGCCCAAAAAATTGTTCCAGGAATTAAAGTTGGTGAAACTATTGAAGAAGAAGTTACCCCACATGATTTTGGTCGAGTTGCAGCTTCAACTGCTAAACAAGTCTTAACACAAAAAATAAGAGAAGCAGAAAGAAATAGCATTATTGAAGAATTTAGTGATAAGCAAGATGAATTAATGGTTGGCATGCTTGCAATGGAAGATAACAAGAACTATTATATTGATTTAGGTAGAACTAGAGGAATCCTTCCTAAAAGTGAAATGATACCTGGCGAGACAGTTAAAATGGGAAGTAGTATTAAAGTTTATATTGAAAAGATCGAAGCTACTTCTAAAGGACCACTTATTTTATGCTCTAGAAAAAATAATGGTTTTGTTAAGAGATTATTTGAAAGTGAAATACCTGAGTTTAAGGATGGCACATTAGTTCTTTATAATGTTGCTAGAGAGCCAGGAGTAAGAAGCAAGGTTGCTGTTTATTCAACAGACGAAAGAGTAGAAGCAATTGGTACTTGTATTGGTGAAAGAGGTTCTAGAATAGCGAGTATACTTGCTGAACTTAATGGCGAAAAAGTTGATTTAATTAAATATGATGAAGATGATAGCGTATTTATTGCTAACGCATTAAGTCCTGCTAAGAATGTTATTGTTAATATAATAGATAATACTAAGAATAGAGAAGCTTTAGCTATTGTTAATGATGAAAATTTATCTTTAGCTATTGGTAAGAAAGGTATTAATATTAAACTTGCTAGTAAGCTTACAAGATTTAGAATTAATGTTAAGACTCTTGCTCAAATTACAGAAGAGGGTAATGAAAATTGAAAAAGATACCAATGAGAATGTGTGTGGTAACTAGAGAGAAGATGCCTAAAAAAGATTTAATTAGGGTAGTTTACTTTAATGATACTTTTACTGTTGACAAGAGTGGAAAACTTAATGGTAAGGGTTGTTATTTAAAGAAAGATGTAAATGTTATAGATACCGCACAAAAGAAAAAAATACTTGATAATGTTTTTGAAAAAAGCGTTCCGGACGAGATATATGATGAGTTAAGAAGTTCAATATAGAAATAGAAGGAGGCTCTTATGAGTATAAAAGAATATGCTGACAGTATGAATTGTACTGTACAAGAGATACTAAATAAATGTAGAGAATTAGGGATTAAGGCTAGTGATAAGGATTCTTTCTTAGAAGATGATGATATTATTGTTTTAGATAATGCAATTAATATTATCTCTACTAATACTGAGTCTACATTTGAAGATAATGATGCTTTAGATGAGGCAGTTGAAAATATTTTGGGAGAAGAAATTAATTCTAAACCAATAATTAAGAAGGAAAAACTTAAGAAAAAAGGAAATAATTTTAGTAGTAAAGATAGTGATTATTTAAATAAAAAGAAAGCTATGTATAAGAATAAAACTAAACTTAAAAGTAATGATGCTAGTGATGAATCTATCATTCTTTATGAAGAAGGAGAGACAGTTTCTAGTTTAGCAAATAAACTTGGAGTTAGTGCACCAGATATTATTAAAAAACTTATTAGTTTAGGTTTAATGATGAATTTAAATCAAGTAATTTCATTTGAAAATGCTGAAATAGTGGTTCTTGATTATGGTAAGACTTTAAAGAAGAGTGAAACTAGAGACATTTCTAATTTTGAAGAGTATGAGGTTATTGATGATGAGGCAGATTT
The DNA here is from genome assembly GCA_934098515.1 of uncultured Bacilli bacterium. Lineage (GTDB taxonomy): Bacteria > Bacillota_I > Bacilli_A > RF39 > UBA660 > CAG-533. Next base: position 47,612 of record CAKOOK010000001.1, on the reverse strand, counting down.
AGTTTTAAGACCTCCCGTTATTACAGTTATGGGTCATGTTGATCATGGTAAGACAACTCTTTTAGATTATATTCGAAAGAGTCATGTAGCAGCTGGTGAAGCCGGTGGAATCACTCAAGCAATAGGTGCTTATCAAATTGATTATAATGGCTCTAAAATTACTTTTATTGATACTCCTGGGCATGCTGCATTTACCGCTATGCGTGCAAGAGGAGCTAGTGTTACTGATATAGTTATAATTGTTGTAGCTGCTGATGATGGGGTTATGCCTCAAACTAAGGAAGCAGTAGAGCATGCTGTTAGTGCGGGTGTTCCTATCGTTGTTGCAGTTAATAAAATGGATAAGCCAGATGCAAATCCTGATAAAATAATGCAAGAGATGGCCGAACTTAATTTAACACCCGAGGCTTGGGGAGGAAACACTCCTTTTGTAAATATTAGTGCAGTTACTGGGGCAGGTATTGACTCCTTACTTGATACTGTTCTAGCTATTGCAGAAGTTAGTGAACTTAAAGCCAATCCAAATAGATATGCAATTGGTACTGTTATTGAGACTCGTGCTGATAAAGCCTTAGGTAGTGTTGCAAGCATCCTAATTCAAAATGGTACTTTAAGACTTGGAGATCCAATTGTTGCAGGTACTGTTTATGGTAGAATTCGTACTTTAAAAAATGATCAAGGCGTTAATATTATTTCTGCAGGACCTAGTACTCCAGTTGAGATTACTGGTTTAAATGGAAGCCCAGCAGCAGGTGATAAATTTATGGCTTTTGAAAGTGAAAAAATAGCTAAAGAAATAGCAGAAAAAAGAGAAATTGAAGCTAAAAACCAAAAGCAGAAAAAAGAAGTTGTTTCCTTTGATGATTTATTTAACAAAATTAAAGGCGGAGCAAAAGAAATTAAAGTTGTTCTTAAGTGTGATGTTAGAGGATCAGAAGAAGCTGTTAAGAGTGCACTTGAAAAGTTAAGCACTGACGAAGTTAAGATTAAGGTAATTAGATCTGGCATTGGCGGAATTACTGAAAGTGATGTTATATTAGCAAATGCAAGTGATGCCGTTGTAATCGGATTTAATGTTGTACCATCAAATATAACTAAGGACGTAGCTAAAGAGTATGGCGTAGAAATAAGACTATATCAAATCATCTATAAATTAGTTGAAGAGATGGAACTTGCAATGAAAGGTATGCTTGATCCAGAATATGAGGAAAAGGTACTTGGAACTGCTTCTATTAAACGTATGTTTAAATTTAGTAAAGTTGGTTCTATTGCAGGTTGTATTGTTACTAGCGGCATTATTAAAAACAAAGCACAAGTTAGAGTAATTCGTGATGGCGTAATTATTTATGACGGCGTTATTGCATCACTTCAAAGAGAAAAAGATACCGTTAAAGAAGTTAAAAATGGTATTGAGTGTGGTATTACAATTGAAAACTTCAATGATTTAAAAGAAGGAGATATCTTTGAAGTATATGAAAATGTAGAGGTTAAAAGATGAATAGTATAAAAATACAAAGAATTTCTTCAGAATTATTAAGACATTTGTCAAATATTATTTTTGAAGAAGCAGATAATGAAATGCTTAAAAGTGTAACGCTTATGGAAGCTAGAGTTACTAGTGATTTATCAATGGCTAGAGTATATTACACATACATAGGTGATTACGATAGAAAAGAAATGGCTGATGAACTTAAAAAAGCAAGTCCTTTCTTAAGAAGCGAACTAGCTAAGAGAATGGATTTAAGAAATACACCAGAACTTAGATTCGAATTTGATGAATCAACATTATATGGTGAACATATTGATGAAATTTTGCAAGAAATTCATAGTGAAAACCATGAATAAGAAAGGTTGGGGGTTAAATGTTAGTAGTAAGAAACATAACTGATAAGATGCACGAAGAGGAGTTAAAGGAACTTATCTATAATTATTATGATGAAACATATGGTGGTATCTTTAATAAAATTCCTTTTAAAACAGTACGTGATTATTTTACAGGAAGTAAAGCATTTGCACATGACGATTTAAATGATTTATATGATAAAGAAACAAACTCTAAAGCAGTTGGAATTTATGACGGAGAAGAACTAGTAGGTTTTGCTTGCATATACGTACAAAATGGCAATGGTGAACTTTATAACTTATACATTAAACCAGAGTTTAGAGATAGATTTATTTCAGAGTATAAGAAAGGCAGTTTATCAGCAGATTTAATGACTAGTTTAATAAGTGAATTTGAATCTAGTGGAGCTGATGAGATTGTGGTTTCTGCTCCACATAGTAAAGAATTTATGCTTAAATTATTCGAGGATATGGGATTTAATTTAGATACCATCACTGGAGAAGAAATTATTTATTCAAAGAATATCGAAGGTAAGAAAGATGAATGGGGTAATCGTAGTAAATAAACCAAAGGGTATTACTAGTAGAGATGTAGTAAATAAACTTGTGAAAGAATTTAGTACTAAAAGTATTGGACACATTGGGACTCTTGATCCAATGGCAACGGGAGTTCTAGTATGTTTAATTGGCAAATACACAAAACTTGGCAGTATTATGGTTGACCATGATAAAGAATATATAGCAACTTTTAAATTAAATGTTTTAACGGATACTTTAGATAGTGAAGGCAAAATATTAAAAACTGACAATAAAAAAATAAGTTTAGAAGAGATGCAGACTGCTATAGAACATTTTAATGGACTAACTTATACGCAAGAAGTACCAATATATTCAGCAGTTAAAGTTAATGGTAAGAAACTTTATGATTATGCTAGAAATAATGACGATGTTATCTTACCTAAAAAAGAAGTATCTATTTATAAATTAGAACTTATTTCATTTGATGACGAAGTTAAGATCAAGTGCAAAGTAAGCAAAGGAACTTATATAAGAGCTTTAATCAGAGATATTTGTGCTTATCTTGGAACTTACGGAATAATGACAGATTTAGTTAGAACTAAGTTAGGTGATTATGATATAAGTGACGCTTATTCTTTAGAAGATATATGTAACGGTAAGTACAAACTTTACAGTTTAGAAGATATCTTTGATTTAGATGTTAGATATATTAATGGTGGTAATCGCAAACAGATTTATAATGGAAATATAATAAAAGATAAAAATAGTAATTATATATTATACAAAGATGGGGATAAAGCAGTAGCTTTTTATACCCGAATTAATGAAGAAGAACTAAAACCTTTAATTATGTTTTAGTTTTTTTATGCAAAAATTTAAGATAAAAAAAGGAAATCCGGGATGCTCTTACAACAATAACTAATAGAGGGAGGAAATTATGGATAAGAAGAAAATGTTTTTAATTGTGGGAGGCGTATTATTACTTACTACATTTGTGGCTTTTTATTATGTATTTACTAAAAATGATGAAGTCCTAGATGATTTTGATAGTAATATAACTAGCACAACTCTTCCAGTTAATGAAAAGGTACAAGATAAAATATTTGTAGATGTTAAAGGAGCAGTTAAAAAGCCTGGGGTTTATGAGATGAACTCTAGCGATAGAGTAGTTGATGCAATAAAGATGGCTGGTGGACTTAAAAGTAATGCAAGTACTAATAATATAAATTTATCTAAAGTTGTTAGTAATGAAATGGTTATATATGTTTTTACTAAGAGTGAAATAACTACTAAAGCAGTAAGTGAGGTGCCTTGTAAATGTGAGACAATTACTGTTAATAACTGTACTGATAATGATGCAAGCACTGACAATAAAGAAAACAATGAAACTAGTACTAGTGATAAAATAAATATTAATAAAGCTAGTAAAGAAGAACTTATGAAGTTAAAAGGATTAGGTGAAAGTAAGGCCGATGCAATAATAACTTATAGAACTAGCAATGGCGAATTTAAAACTATTGAAGATCTTAAAAATGTTTCTGGTATAGGGGACGCACTATTTGATAAGATTAAAGACTTTATTACAGTATAATTATTTTTATATAATTTTAGTTATCTTAGTTTTATGCTTAACTTTTATAAGAAACTCTTTTCATAATGAATCAAAGTTTAATGGCAGTGAGACTTCTTTTGTAGGTATTATTGACGAGATTAAGAATAATGATGATTATTACAAGATTACAATTAAATCTAAAGAAAAAATAATTGGTTCATATTATAGTAAAGAACCACTTAATATATCTTTAGGAGATAAGATAACTTTTACAGGAACTCTTAATAAACCTAAGAATAACACAATACCAAATACATTTAATTATAGGAAATATTTATATAATCATCATATCTATTATTTAGTAAAGATTGATAATATTAAGTTTATTTCTAAAACTAGAAGTGTTAAATATAAAGTAAAAAATTATATTATTAAGAGAAGTGAAAAATTTAAGCATAGTGACTACTTTAAAGCATTTTTAATTGGTGATAAAAGTGAAATGGACGACTATAGTATATTTCAAAAAAATGGTGTAAGTCATCTATTTGCAATCAGTGGCATGCATTTAAATTTACTTTCGGGAATAATTTTATTTGTCTTTAAAAAAAGCCGATTTAAAGAAATCATAGCATGCATTTTCTTAATTCTATTTAGTATGATAACCAACTATTCAGCAAGTATCTATAGAAGCCTTTTATTATTTATTTACATAGTATTAAATAAGAAATTAGATTTAAGAATAAGTACAGTAAATGTTCTTTTATTAGTAGTTTGCACTTTAATTATTCTTAATCCATTAATTATATATGATATGGGATTTTTATATTCGGTAAGTGTTAGTTTAGGTCTCATTTTATTTAATAAGTATATGAAAAAGAATTATTTTATTAATATGTTTTTAACTAGTTTTATTGCTTTTTTATTTAGTTTACCAATAACACTTTATTATAATTATGAAATCAACTTAATGCAGATTATAAATAACGTGATTATTGTTCCTTTAGTAAGTATATTAATTTATCCACTTACTATCTTAACATTTATCTTTAGTTTTTTAGAACCAATTTTAAATGTGCTTATTAGTATTCTTAAATTTATAAGTACTCACTTGATAATGATTAATATCATTGTCCCCAAAGTAAGCCTTATTTTTTATTTTGTTTATTATATATTTTTATTTATGTTTTTAAAGACGAATCGTAACATATTTATATTACTTATAATTATTTATACTTTATGCATAAAGGTAAAACCTTTAGTAGATTTTAATACGTACGTTCATTTTTTAGATGTAGGGCAGGGTGATAGTTCAATAATTTATAACAAGCATAAAGTTGTGCTTATTGATACTGGTGGTAAGGACAATATAAAGGTCAGTGATAATACAATAAAGTTTTTAAAAAGTACTGGCAAAAGTAAGATAGATTATTTGGTACTTACTCATGGGGATTATGATCATATGGGAGACGCAATAAATATAATAGAGAATTTTAAAGTAGACAAAGTAATATTTAATTGTGGTGAATTTAATAATTTAGAAAAAGAATTAATTAAGGTGTTAGATAAGAAAAATATTAAATATCACTCATGTATTAAAAAATTAAATATTGATAATAGTAAGCTGCACTTCTTACAAACAAAAGAGTACGATAATGAAAATGATAATAGTAATGTTATTTATACTAAACTTGATGGTTATAAGTTTATGTTTATGGGTGATGCTGGAGTAGAGAAAGAAAAAGAAATTTTAGAAAAGTATAATCTATCTAAGATAGATATATTAAAAGTAGGACACCACGGAAGTAAGACAAGTAGTGGTAAAGATTTTATAAATGATATTAATCCAAAGTATTCTATTATTAGTGTTGGCAAAAACAACAGATATGGTCATCCCAATAAAGAAGTGTTAAATAATTTAGATGGTTCAAAAATTTATAGAACAGACCAAGATGGTAGTATCATGTTGAAGATTAAAAATAATAAATTAAAAATTGAAAGTTGTAGTCCATAGAAAGGAGTGGAATATGAATTATTATGATGAGATAAAAAATGAACTTTTAAATAATGAGATAAACAAGAAGGTAAAGAATTATTCAATTAACAAAAGCGACCTAAAGACTTATTACAATGTTGGAAAAATGATTTCGGAAGATGGCAAACATTACGGAGAAAATATTATTAAACAACATTCTGAACGGCTTAAGTCTGAGGTTCATAAAAAATATAATACAACTTTATTAAAACGCATTAGACAGTTTTATTGGTTAATTGAAAAAGGTGCGACATTGTCGCACCAATTAAGTTGGAGTCATTATGTTGAATTGTTACCCATAAAGAATATAGATGAAATTAATTATTACATTAATCAAGTTTGTATTAATAATATTGATATTAGAACCTTAAGAACAATTGTAAAATCAAGAGAATATAAAAGATTAGATAAAGAAACCAGATTAAAATTAATAAATAAGGAAGAAAGTAACGTTGTGGATTTTGTTAAAAATCCTATATTAATTAAGAATAGTTATAATTATGATAATATATCAGAAAAGTTATTACAAAAACTAATATTAGATGATATTACTTCGTTTATGAAAGAATTAGGAAGTGGATTTAGTTTTATAGATAATGAATTTAAAATTAAAGTAGGGAATAGTTATAATTATATAGACCTTCTTTTATATAATATTAGGTTTAAATGTTATGTTGTTATTGAATTAAAGGTAACTAAATTAAATTCGAATCATACAGGACAAATACAAAATTATATGAATTATATTGATAAAAATATAAAAACTATTGAAGAAAATGATACAGTAGGAATTATTATTTGTAAGCAAGATAATGAATATGTAATTAAATATTGTTCAGATAATAGGATAATTGCTAGGGAATATAAATTACTCTGATATAATGCAGCAGAAATATAAGTATGGATGTTAGATAAGAAAAATATTAAGTATTACTCATGTATTAAAAAATTAAATATTGATAATAGTAAACTGCATTTCCTACAAACAAAAGAGTACGATAATGAGAATGATAATAGTAATGTTATTTATACTAAACTTGATGTATGTAAATTTATGTTTATGGGGGATGCTGGAATAGGTAAAGATTTTATAAATGATATTAATCCAATGTATTCAATTATAAGTGTTAGCAAAAATAATAGGTATGGTCATCCAAATAAAGAAGTGTTAAATAAATTAGATGGTTCAAGAATTTATAGAACAGTTCAAGATGGTAGTATCATGTTCAAGACTAAAAAAGTAAATTAAGAATTGAGACATATAGTCCGTAGAAAGGAGTGAAATATGAATTATTATGATGAGATAAAGAATAAGTTAATAGATAATGAAATATATTTAAAGGTAAAAGATTATTCAAAAGAAAAGCATAAAGTTATTACATACTTTGAAATAGGAAAATTACTTAATGAAGCTGGCGGTAAGTATGGTGATAATATTATTGATAGATATTCTGAAAAATTAGTTATAGAAGTAGGCAAAAAATATAATAGAAGAACACTATTTAGAATGAAAAGATTCTATAATGTCTTTAGTAATGAAAAAGTGTCAACACTGTTGTCACAATTAAGTTGGAGTCATTATTTACTTTTAATTTCATTAGACGATTATAACGAAATTAAATATTATATTAAAATTGCAAAGGATAACAATTTATCACAAAGACAACTACAAGAAAAAATTAAAAATAACGAGTATGAAAGATTGCCTACGGAAACAAGAAACAAAATAATAAATAGCAAATCATTAAACGTTAAAGATTTAATACCTAATCCAATATGTATCAGAAATAAAAATAATATAATTATAGTTACTGAAAAAGCATTACATAATTTAATATTAGAAGATATTGAATCATTTATGCACGAGTTAGGTAATAACTTTAGTTTTATAGGTAGTGAGTACAAAATTAAAATAGGTGACAGAAATCATTATATTGATTTACTATTATTTAATATAAAATATAATGCATATGTAGTAGTAGAACTAAAAGTTACTGAATTTAAAGCAGAATATATATCACAAGTTCAAAAGTATATGAATTATATAGATAAAAATATAAAGGAATTGTCAGCTAATAATACAATGGGAATATTGATATGTAAAAGAGAAAACAAGTTTGTTATAGAGTATTGTTCTGACGAAAGAATTGCTGTTAGAAAATATGAATTAGTATGATATCATTCTTTGAAATAGGAAAACTGCTTAATGAAGCAGGTAGCAAATATGGTGATAATATTATAGATAGATATTTTGAAAAATTAGTTATAGAAGTAGGCAAAAAAATATAATAGAAGAACATTATTTAGGATGAAACAATTCTACAATATATTTAGTGATGAAAAAGTGTGCACAGTGGGGGCACAATTAATATTAAAAAGTCCCGACGTTGTCGGAAAGGTTAACAATGTAACATTACAGATTTCTTTTTTCTTTAAATAATGCTAATGAAATAGATTATTATATTAATCAAGTTATCAAAAAAATCTTTCTAAAAGAAAAATAAGCTGAACAATGAAATAATATCAGAAAGGATATTACAAAAACTGATATAAGAAGATATTTCTAATTTTCTAGAAGAATTAGGTAAAAAAGAAGATAATGAATTAACTGATGATTAAAAAATTGACCACAATGTGGTCAAAATTGAGTTAAATATTAATGATTAAAGCAAAATATCTAAATGATTTTAAGAAGCCTTTTCAAATATAAAATGGTCGCCAGTGGCGGCCAAAATACTAATTAGTGCTTACTAAATAAAGAAGTAGACGGAGCCTGAACGATTGTAGTATGCTTATTCTTTTTGATAATTGTTGTTTATAAAAAAGTTGATTAAAAACTATATATGGGCTAATTAATTATTCTTATATTAACTTAATTTAATATAATATATTGTACACTTTAGAGTGTTTAGATAGATGGAGAGTAGGTTTTTACTCTCTTTTGTGTGAAGTTTTGGTTGATTTTAAGGCAAATATATAATATAATGTTTAAGAAAGTTTTATCTTAGTTTTAATTTTCTTCCAGATTATAACTAGGGTATAACCGATTTATTAGAAAGGAAGATGAAAGATGGCTGTATCTAAAGAGAGAAAAGCTGAGTTAGTTAAAGAATTCGGTAAGGATGTAAAGAACACTGGTAGTACAGAAGTTCAAATTGCTATTCTTACAGATGAAATTAACAATCTAACTGAACATTTAAAAGAAAATAAGCATGATTATCATTCTAAAAGAGGTCTTTTAATGAAGGTTGGTAAGAGACGTAGCTTATTAGATTACTTAAAGAGAACTAATGTAGTTAGTTATCGTGAAGTAATTAAAAAATTAAATTTAAGAAAATAGGGCACTTTATTTTTAGTGTCTTTTTTTATATTTGTGAGAGGATGATGTTAGTGAAAAAAAAATTTAGTTTTGATTTTTTAGGAAGAAAAATTGTTGTTGAAGTAGGAGAACTAGCTAAACAAGCTAATGGTGCTGTTTTAGTTAGATACGGAGACACTGTAGTATTATCAGCAAGTGTTATGAGTGATAATGTTGGAACTGGTGATTTCTTTCCACTTACTGTAGTTTATAATGAAAAGTTATATTCAGTAGGAAAAATTCCAGGTGGATTTATTAAGAGGGAAGGAAGACCTAGTGAATCTGCGACACTTGCAGCTAGATTAATTGATAGACCAATTAGACCAATGTTTGACGAGAACTTTAGAAATGAAGTACAAGTAATTAATACAATCTTATCTGTTGATCCAAATAATTCACCAGAAATTACTGCTTTATTTGCTTCAAGTTTAGCACTAGGCGTATCTGATATTCCATTTGATGGACCAGTAGCTGGTGTTATCGTTGGTAAGATTGGTAAAAAGTTTGTTATTAATCCAACTGGTGAAGAGTTAGATGCATGCTCACTTACAGTAACTGTTGCTGGTACTAAAAATGATATTTGTATGATTGAAGCTGGAGCTCACGAAGCTAGTGAAAGTGATATGCTTGATGCTTTAATGTTTGGACAAAAACATATTAAAGAATTATGCGAATTCCAAGAAAGTATTATTGAAGTAGTTGGTAAAGAAAAGAAGAAAGTAGAACTTGCTAGTATTCCAGAAGAACTAGAAAAAGAAATTAAAGAATATGCAGAAGAAGATATGCTTGCTGCTGTTCAAATTAAAGATAAACTTGCTTCTTATGCAAAAATAGATGAAGTTAAAGAAGATACCGTAGCTCATTTTATAGAAAAATATCCAGAAGATGAGAGCATTGAGAAAATAGCTAAAAAGGTTGTAGATGCTATTGAGGGAGAAGTTGTACGTGATTTAATTACTAATAAACATGTTAGACCAGATGGAAGGGCATTAGATGAAATTAGACCATTATCTGCTTATATTGATTTACTTCCAAGAACTCATGGTTCTGCAGTATTTACTAGAGGACAAACTCAGGCACTTGCTACAACTACATTAGGAGCTATTGGTGAACATCAAATTTTAGATGGTCTTGGTTTAGAAGATTCTAAGAGATTTATGTTACATTATAATTTTCCTAACTTTAGTGTTGGTGAAACTGGTAGATATGGTTCTCCAGGAAGAAGAGAAATTGGCCATGGCGCACTAGGTGAAAGAGCATTACTTCAAGTTATTCCTTCAGAAGAAGAGTTCCCATATACAATTAGAGTTGTATCTGAAATTTTAGAGAGTAATGGTTCATCTAGTCAAGCTAGTATCTGTGCTGGGTGCCTAAGTTTAATGGCAGCAGGTGTTCCAATTAAAGCCCCAGTAGCGGGTATTGCAATGGGACTTATTACTAAGGGCAAGAAGTATACTATTTTAACTGATATTCAAGGTATTGAAGATCATATGGGAGATATGGACTTTAAAGTAGCTGGAACTAGAAGCGGTATAACAGCATTACAAATGGATATTAAGATTAAGGGAGTTACTAAAGCAATATTAAAAGAAGCTTTAGCTCAAGCAAAAAAAGCGCGTATGGAAATATTAGACGTTATGGAAGGCGTTATTGCTAGACCTAGAACTGAACTAAGTCAGTATGCACCAAAGATTGAAACATTTAATATTAATCCGGAAAAGATTAAAGATGTTATTGGTCGTGGCGGAGAGATGATTACTAAGATTATTTTAGAGTGCTCTCCAGAAGGCGTTAAAACTGTTAATGATAAAGATGCAGTTAAAGTTGACTTAGAAGATGATGGTAGAGTAATTATTTATCATACTGATAAAGAAGTTATTGCAAGAACTGCTGAAAGAATTAAAAATATTACAAGAGAAGTTGAAGAAGGAGAAATCTATACTGGTAAAGTAGTTAAGGTTGAAGACTTCGGATGCTTTGTATCATTATGGGATGGATGTGAAGGACTAGTACATGTTTCACAACTTGCTCACGAAAGAGTAAATCATCCTAAAGATGTTGTTAAAGTTGGCGATGAAATTGTAGTAAAAGCCCTAGGTTATGATAATCGTGGAAGACTAAACCTATCTAGAAAAGAAGCCTTACCTAAAGACGAATCTAAAAAAGAAAAAAAGACTAAATAAAAAGAAGCATTACTAATTTTTGCTTCTTTTTTGTATTATAGAATAAATTACTGTCATTATAACCGAAGTGAAGATAATTATAATAAATGATGCAGTTAAATTTTCAATATAATTTGTTAATGTAATACTTTCATTATAAAGCGGTAAGAAACACGTTACTGATATATAAATCATTTGGTCAATAATAAATGATATTAAGATTGATATAATAAATGATATTGTTTTACTTGTATAATCCTTAGTTATTTCAAAAGTTATTGAGAAGATGTTATGTGTTAAATAAAAGATAAGTACTGCTGATATTAAACTAATTAAATTTGGATAGTAAATACTTATACTTTTAATAGCAAGCTTATCTGGCGTAAAGATGTTTCTTAAACTTTCAGTTACTTCTTTAGTACTAGTCATACCACTTATAGAGTTTATTACTATCATAAATAGATAGAAGATAAGGATGCCAATAACAACCTTTTTTAAAACATTTTTTGTGTTATCAATATTCGTTTCTTCATTTAGCCTAGCAGTAAAAAGAAAAGTAAATGCATAAGCTAGAAGAGATGCACTTATTGTAAGATGTGGTGCAATATATAATAATTTACCAGAAATAATAATACTTAGTAAGAACGTCAAACCAAGTAATAAAACATAAGTCAAACCCTTTTTATTCATAATTCAAAAACTCCTATTCTTATTAAAAGGATATCACGAATTAGCAAATAAGTAAATTGATTTTAAAGGATTAACAAAGTAAATAAAATTATTGCCCAAAATTAAATTATGTGTTATATTTATTATGATAGAAGGCAAAATAAAAAAGGGAGTATGATTTATGAAGAAATTTTTATTAGTTTTAGCGCTTGCCGTTCCTTTTGGAGTTAACGCAATGGCTACCAGTGAGACCTTTGACATTGGTGATGAAGTAGTAGTAGCCCTAAAAGAGGGAGATACTGAGCAAACTGGAGGTAGAGCATTTCATGTACTTAAAGCTAGTGCTGCTGGAGAAGAAACAGTTACCTTAATATTTGATGGTACTGCTGATGAGCCAAGAAGTGATGGAGCTCCGACTAGCCCTGTTGTTTATGATGAGGTTACTCCTGGAGATCATGAGCCTACAACCATTTTAGAAAAAGCTTATATTTATAATTCTTTAATGGAGGGTACTAAGAGTTGGAGAGTAGAGTCTAAAAGACTTCTTACTACTGATGATTTAAAAGCTCTTGGTTTAGATAAGACTATTACTAAGGATTATGCTTGGCTTGCTCCAGTAGTTAAGAGTAGTGTATTACAAGCAGAGGATTCTAATTATTGGACTCAATCTGCTGCCGATGATAGTACTACAGATAGTCCAAAAGTATACTGCGTTACAGCTAGTTCAGATAAGTCTAACGGAGTATATGCCACCCTAGAAAGTAAAACTATTGGAGATGTAAATAATAATCCAAAATGTGCAGTTAGACCAGTTGTAGTTGTAAAGAAAGAGTACATCTTATGTAATAATAGTAAACCAAAAACTACCACGACTAAGCCTGAAAACGTTGAAACAGGAGTAGAAGATTATTATCTGCCTCTTGGCATCATCATGGGTGCTAGTATTTTAGGATATTTAGTATTACGTAAGAAAAGTGTATTTAACAATTTATAGCCTTCGGGCTTTTTTTTATGGCTTTTTTAGTTTATAATTATGATAGGTGATAGTAGTGAAGAGAGTTATTATTAGTATATGTATGGTACTTTTGGTGTTTATTGGAACAACATTTATGGTTTCATATATTATACTTCATAGTGATAAGATCCTAACTAATTTTAGTATAATAAGTGTTGATAACGTTAGTACTAAATACAAGATTAGATTTGAGAAAGCTAGAGCAGCAAAAGACTATGATATTGTCATATATGATGCAAATAATAGTGTTTTTTATACGACGAATACAACGAAACTAATTAATGAGATTGATTTACCAGACATTACTTACGATAGTAAATATAAACTAGTTATTTATGCAAATGGTGCACATGGAGATACAATGACGGTTAGTAATCCTTATACATTTACCTATACCGAGCCAACATTTAGCAAAGATAATAACCTAGTACTTACTAATAATGAAGATTATACTTTAAAAATAGATGGGGATGTTACTAATAAAAATTATAAGATTACAATTAATGATGGAGATTATAAAATATTTGAAGATAAAGTAACTAGTAATGAATATGTTATACCTTCTAATTTATTTTCAGGGTTAAGTCAAAAGTTAGATGTTAAATTATTTGATGGAGTAAGTGAAATTAATAAGATTAGTTTATATAGTAATATTTCACCAGTAGGAGATGTTTTAATTACCTCTCCAGAAGAGGGCAAAGTACTTAACTATAACGACATCATTTTTAAATATGAGGGAGCAGAAAATGCTGATAAAGTAGTGTTAGATATTTATAATGGCAGTAGGCTTATTAAGAGTAAAACTTTAAGAAGTAATCGAGCTGTTATTTCTTCAGAATTCTTTGAAAAGAGTAAGAAATACACAATTAAGATAAGTGCAATGTATAAAGATTATGAGAACTATACAAAAGTTAGCACCGTTAATTTCCAGATGAACGAGAAAGATACTCTAAGACCAGTGTTTATTAGTAATTATCCTAAATATATTAAGAAAGGAACCAAGATTACACTTAATAACCCAAATGGAGATGGCAAAATTTATTACACGACTGACGGAAGTGATCCTGCAGTAAGTGGAGCTATTTATGACGAGCCAATTACAGTCAACACAGATTTTACTTTAAAGGCAGTTGTTAAAGCAAATAAGAAAAATGATAGTATAGTTTCAACTTACGATTTACACGTAGAAGAAAAGCCAGAACTTAGAGTATATTTATCTCCTTCTAATCAAGATGGCAACATTGGAGTTAAAGAAGTTGGCTTTACTACTGAAGCTAAAGAAATGAATGATGTTGCAGATTACGTTGAAGCAGAACTTAAGAATTATGGAGTAAAAGTATATCGTAATAATCCAAATGGTAACATTAATTTGTGGAATAGTGAAGCAAAATACTATAACTGCGACTTTAAAATTGCAATTCATTCAAACGCAAGCGGCTCACACAATACTTACGGCATTGAAACGTGGATAGATGAAGAAGGAAGTGCATCTTACTCAATAGCAAATATTATTCAAGAAGATTTAATGAGCATTTACTATAATAAAGATGATGAAAAAGCCAACAGAGGAGTTAAGTACGCTAACGGAGCTTTAGGTGAGGCTAATGATAGATATTTCCCTTTTGGATTACTTGTTGAGGTGGCACATCATGACTATAAAGAAGACGCCTTATGGATTATGAGTAATAAGAAACTTATTGGTAAAACACTTGCTGATAGTATCCTTAAATATTTTGACATTTTGTGACACTAGATTATGCTAAAATAGCCTTGGTGATAAGGTGAATAATATATTTAATGAAATGATGGATGATTGCAGATATTTTAAATTTTATTTAGTCATGAGAGATGTAATGTTACTTGACAAAAGAGATAAGTAATAATAAAATATTGTTTGTAAGAAGGTTGGTTTGTATGATTGATGATAAACTATTTTTAACACCAGAAGAGATTCTAAATAAAGAATTTAAGATTGATGCTAGAGGTTATCGTATGCAAGAAGTTGATAAATTTCTTGATATGGTTATTCGCGATTATACAGAGTTCTTACGTACAATTAAAAAGTTAGAGAAGGATAATCTTGATTTGATTGAAGATAATAAGAAACTTCAAATGGAGTATCGTAAACTTAAAAGTGCAATTAGTGCTAGTAGTGAGGGTGCGAATGCTAATGTTGATGTTCTTAGAAGATTATCCAATTTAGAAAAAATTGTATATGGTAAAGATAATTAATATTTTAGGCAAACGCTGCATTTAATAATGTAGAGGAAAGTCCATGCTCACAAAGTCTGAGATGACTTTAATGTTCACGCTAAGGGAAAAAATAACCTTAGGTAGCTTATGCTAACGGCTTCGAAATAGTCTAAGGGTAACTATGACTAAATTAGATATAAAAGTGCCAAAGAGACGAGTCTACTTGGAAACGAGTAGAGTGGAACGTGGTAAACCCCGTGAGTGAGAAACCCAAATTTTGGTAGGGGAGCTTTCTATAGTGAAATGAAACGATTAGAGGGTGCTTAGGCAAGATAAATGTTTGCCACCTTTTTTAAGGTACAGAACATGGCTTATTAAATATTTATTATTTATTAGTTAGGAGTTGACCGACATTAACGATATAAGCGAGGTACTTAAGAGTACTAGGGAAATGTCAGGGCTAACTTTAGATGAAGTTAGTAAGGATTTGGAGATACCTGTTCTTAGTTTAGAACAAATTGAAGACGGTAATATTGGTTCTTTTAAAGATATATTTCTTTTAAAAGATTATTTAGAAAGTTACGCTAAATATCTTGGCATCGATTATGAAGATGTTATAGATGAATTTAATGAATATATGTTTGAAAAGACTAGTAAGATACCGATGGAAGAAATTGAAAAAGCTGTTAAAGAAAAAGAAAAAGAAGAAAGTGAAAGTAATAGAATTGCTTCTCCTTATACAAAAACAGCACCAATTAAAAGTAATAAACAGTTTATTTTTATGCTGATTTTAATTACAGTTTTAGTTATAATAGCAATTATTTGGAGTATTAAACAGATTACTGTTGGAAGTACTGGAGCAAATATTGCTGGTTATTTTAATAAGTAGGAGGAATTATGAATTTACCAAATAAAATTACATTAGGAAGAATTATTTTATCTGTTATAGTATTGATTTTAATGGTTTTTCCCTTTTATGAAATTGGAGTTGTTTTTCCAGAGTATTTAATTGCCGGAAAAGTTACAATAAGTTTAAAGTATATTATTTGTGGCGTGTTATTTATTATCGCAAGTGTAACTGACTTTCTAGATGGTAACATAGCTCGTAAGAGAGGACTTGTTACAGATTTAGGTAAAGTATTAGATGCAATTGCCGATAAGATTTTAGTTAATGGTGTCTTAATTGCTCTTGCATGTGATGGAGTTATTCCTGTAGTAATACCCGTTATAGTTATTACTAGAGATACAGCAGTAGATTGTATTAAGATGATCGCTGGATCTAAAAAAGGCGCAGTTGGTGCAAGCATTTGGGGTAAACTTAAAACTATTTGTATGATGACTGGTGTATCATTTGTATTCTTTTCAGATATTCCATTTAGCTTAGTTGGATTTAATTTAGGTTATTATTTAGTCATAGTAGCTACACTTTTATCAATATACTCTGGCATCCAATATTTTGTAGCATATAAAGATTGTATTAAACAGTAAGACGTGAGTGCTTACTTTTTTCTTGCTTTTATAAGTAAAAAATTTTATAATTGAATTGTAGATTGTAATAAGAAATTATATTCTATATAGATATGGAGGACATTATGGATTTTAATGCAGCTTCCATTTTAACTCTTTTTATTGGACTTGTTTTAGGTGGTGGCACCATTTATGCAATTATTATCTTAACTGGTGCTGGTGCTGGAAAAAAAGCAGAAAAAATTATTAATGACGCTAAGAAAGAAGCAGATAAAGCTAAAAGAGACAGTATTCTTGAACTAAAAGAAGAATCTTTTAAATTAAAACAAGAAACTGATCGTGAAGTTAAAGAAAAAAAAGCAGAGATTCAAAGTAGTGAAGAAAGATTACTACAAAGAGAAAAATCTTTAGACAAAAGAGAAGAATTACTACAAAATAGAGATAATTTGCTTGAAATTAAAGATAATAATTTAACTGCTGCTGGTAAGGCATTACAAGAAAAAGAATTAAAGATGGATGAACTTTTAAAGGAAGAAATGGAAAAGTTAGAAAAGATTGCTAATTTTTCTAGAGAGAAAGCCCATGATATGATCATGGAGCGTGTTGAAACTTCAATGGCTAGAGAGATTGCCGAATTTATTAAAGATAAAGAGGCTGAGGCTAAGTTAGAAGTTGATAAGAAAGCTAAGAATTTACTTGTAAATTCAATGGAGAAGTATGCTAATGATGTAACGACTATTCAAACAGTATCTACAATTGATTTACCAAATGATGAAATGAAGGGTAGATTAATTGGTAGAGAAGGAAGAAATATTCGTACGATTGAAGCAGTTACTGGAGTTGATTTAATTATTGATGATACACCAGAAGCCATTGTTATTTCTTCGTTTGACCCATTTAGAAGAGAAATAGCTAAACAAGCAATTGAGACTTTAATTAAGGATGGCAGAATTCATCCTACAAGAATTGAAGAAATTTATGACAAAACTTGTCGTGATATGAACGCTAGAGTTACAGAGATTGGTAACGAAGCTGTTTATGAGTTAGGTCTTACAAAGATCGACCCAGAACTTGTTAACTTAATTGGTAAGTTAAATTTTAGAACTAGTTATGGTCAAAATGCTTTACAACATTCTAAAGAAGTTGCTTATTTATCTGGTATTATTGCTGGAGAGTTAGGCGAGAATGTAACATTAGCTAGAAGAGCCGGATTATTACATGATATTGGTAAAGCAATCGACTTTGAAGTAGAAGGATCTCATGTTGAAATTGGCTTAGATATTGCTAAGAAATATAAGGAAAATGAAGTAATTCAAAATGCCATAGCATCTCATCACGGTGATACCGAAGCAACTAATGTAATAAGTGTTATAGTTGCAATTGCAGACACCTTATCTGCTGCAAGACCTGGTGCTAGAAATGACACTATGGAAAACTATATTAAGAGATTAGAACAACTTGAAGCTATTGGAAATAGTTTTGATGGCGTTGAAAAAACTTATGCTATGCAAGCCGGACGTGAGGTTAGAGTTATTGTTAAACCTGAAGAGGTTGATGATTTAACATCATTTAAGATTGCTCGAGAAATGAAAGATAAGATTGAAGCAGAAATGCAATATCCAGGAACAATTAAAATTACTGTTGTTAGAGAAACAAGAGCGCAAGAAGAAGCAAAATAAATGTTTCTTCTTTTATTTTGAAAAAACATAGTTTTGTTCTTGAATAATGTACGTAAATATTTTATAATTAAATAGAATAGAGGGTGATTTTTTGAAAAATAAAATCGTTAAAGTCCTTCAAAATAAAAGAGCCAGATATCTTTTGGTTTCCTTTGTTTTGGTATTATTTTGTTTAGCATTAAATATAGCCTTTAGTGCATTTACTAGTAATGCAGGTGGAGTAGCTGCAAACTTAAACGTTAAAAATATGACTTATTCTGTTAAGTTAAATGGTACTAGTGGAACAATTATCAAAGCTAACAAAAATGGTTTAACTAAAGTTAATACAACATTTACCGCAACTAATGATAGGTCTAGTAAATATGAACTTAGTTATGATGTATGCTCTGATTCAACTTGTTCATCAACGATAACAAAACCAAGCACATTAACTGTTCAGTATTCTTCAAGAACTACTGATGCTTATACTGGTACAATTACTGCAACCGGTACTGTTAATATAAGAGTTGTTATTACAAATACAGCATCTAGTGATGTATATATTAGACTTAAAATGAATGCAGGCTTTACCCATAATACACTTAATTTAGAAAAGAAGGTTACTGGTCCATACAATGAAGATGATTTAACTGTTTATTCATACATTGATGGAGCAAAAAAGGATGCCTTTCCAACTACTTCTGAATATACTTCATCAGTTTCTTGCCAAATAGATGGTGGTGGAACAAGTAATGCTAGTGGCAGTGCATCATGGGATGGCTCAAAGTGGAATGTAAATATAACGGGCGTTGATACTGGTAGAACAGTGTGCAATGTAAACTTCAACGTTGTTGTTAATAAAGAATTTGCTTATAACGGTACTACTGGTTCTAATGGTAGTGTTCAGACGTTTACAGTTGCGAAGGCCGGTACTTATAAACTTCAAGTTTGGGGTGCTCAAGGAGGATATAGATCTCAAGCAAGCAAAGGTGGAAAGGGTGGCTATTCAGAAGGAACTGTTTCACTAAAAGTTGGAGATAAATTATATATTTACGTAGGTGGTGCTGGTGGAAGTGGAACTTCTGGATGTGGTTCTACTATATGTGCTGGTGGCTTTAATGGCGGGGGTTATCGTTATAAATACTATGGCGGTGGCGGTGCTACAGATATTAGAATTAATAATGATTCGCTTTATGCTAGAGTCATTGTTGCTGGTGGAGGTGGTTCAGATGGAGCTACTGGTAGAACAGGAATGTATGGAGGTGGAACCGCTGGTGGTTCAAGTGATGAAAACTATACTTCAGTAGATAATTATGGTGGTAAAGGTGGTACGCAAACATATTCTGGATATTCAGCATCATACACAGTAACTACTCAAGCTACTACTGGTTTAAACTCAAATACTCTAGCTAATTATGGCGGTGGCTTTGGCTTTGGTGGCGGTGGCGTTTACTTAAGTAGTGGATACGGTGGCGCTGGCGGCGGCGGCTGGTATGGTGGCTCTGGTAATGTTCCTGATGGTTCTGGTGATGATGACCGTGGCGGCGGTGGTGGTTCTGGATATATTTATACATCTTCTACTGCTTCTAGTTGCCCATCTGGTTGTTTATTAACAAGTACATATTATTTATCAAATGCTTCAACAGTTAATGGTAGTACTTCATTTACCTCACCAACTGGTACAAGTGAAACTGGCCATTCTGGACATGGATACGCCAAAGTGACTTTAATTTCTTAATAAAAAAACGTTCAATTTAGAACGTTTTTAGTTTGGAAAGTTTTTGTTATATTCTAGGTATGCTCTATATAATGGGGTGTCTTTATCTTCATGGAATTTCATACCTTTTTCTTCTAGAAGTTTTTTTACTATGTAGTCTGTTAGGTGTGGATTTCTAATAAGTAGGGGACCTATTAGATATGTACCATAGAAGTTATTTTCAGTATAACCTTCATAGGTACTCTTTTTATTATCGGCATCTCCCTTAATTAAAGTAAATAAATGATTATTATCTATTTGAATAAGAGATGCACGATTTTGAAAACCTATAATGTTATCTTCTAGATTATCATAGTGCATAGTGCATTCACCAGTTATTCTTTCATTTGCTTCCCTTGAGTAATAAGGAAATATGTTTAAGCCTTCATATTCAGTGCTATTATAAGTTAACGACTTACCAAATAATTCATGTGAGTTACCAGTTGATATAAATACTTTTCCACCTTTAATAGCGTTTTTAATATCTTTAGTATATTTCTTAATATCTTCTAAAGTTAGAAGTAAACTTTCTTTTGATCCTGTACCAATATAGAAAATATCATAATCTTTAAAATTAATATCATCACCAATTGATAGTAGGTCTATTTCAGTTTCAATATTTTGATTTTTAAGTGATTCTTTTAGAGCAATAATATTACCTTGTTCCCCATAAAGATTCATTAAATCATAATATAAATGAGCAATCTTAACCTTCATAAGTATTTGCCTCCTTAAATAGTTTTTTCAACACCTCAGTCATATCAAAGCATACCATTGTAAATATTGTGCCATCAGAGTTTTCTCTTAAATATTTTATTATTAAATTAATGTTATCTACCATAAAGATTTTGTCTTTTGGAACGCCTTCAAGTAGTAATCTTGCTTCAACGTCATATCTAAATCTACCAATACAGAATATTTTATCTATTTCATCAGTATTAAGAATTTTAAAATCAACATCATATAACCATGAAATATCATTATATTTATATCTACGGCTTACATTATCAAAGCCCATAATAATAGTTTTAGGTCCTTTATGATTATTAATATAATTTAGTGACTGAACATAGCTTAGGTTGTTTTCATTTTTAGATTCAAGCATATCTACTTCACGATTATCTAATTTTAAAGTTTTAAGTCTTTTACTTTCTAGAGTGTTTTCATTTAAGGCGTGCATTATTTGTTTATCGGTTAGTCCTATCTCAGAAGCAGCTGAGTAAGCAGCTAGAGTGTAGTAAGCAGCAAAGAACACATCTTTATTTAATTTAACTTTGTTACCATTAATAATCATTTCTTTATTTTCTAAGTTTAGTCCTTCTCCAGTAAAATCTGTCTTTCTTATGAAGTCTTTAGTAGGACAAGAATATACTCCTAGGTGTCCATAATGATATGTACTATACTTAAGCTTTTTATGACAAATAGGACAATATGCAGCATCGACATTATTACTTATTGGTTTCTTTAAATCATATAGTGTTTTATTAATTCCATATGTACATACTGGGCCTTTATGTAAGAATGAAAATCTATTTACAAACGGATCATCAGCATTAATAATTACTTCAGTATTTTCATCGATTGAAGATAGTATTTTATTTAAGATAATTTCTGGCTCGCCATTTCTTGCGGGCTGATCTCTTGTAATATTTGTAATAACTAGATGAGTAAGTGTACTTTTAGTAAACGTCTTCTTAATATAAGATTCATCCATTTCTAGAAGAAGAACATCGGCTTTTAGTTTATGAGTAAAAGCATTAGTATTATTTAAGATTAGAGTAGCAGTTCCATTTAAAACATTTGAACCAGATGAGTTCCAGACAACATTTAATCCATTATCTTTTAGAATATGTGCAAGCATACTTGTTGTTGATCCTTTACCAGAAGAACCAGTAACTCCAATAACATATTTTGGATACTTAATACTCTCAAGAACTTTACCATTCATCTTTAAAGCAATGCTTCCTGGATAGACTGTGCCATTTTTCTTAAATAGTTTACATACATTTGTAATTAGTTTACATGTTAGTATTTGAATTGTTGTTTTCATTATTTATCACCACTTAAATTATACAATAATTTGTTATTTTTACAAAGTATTTGTTTGAATTGTACACTACTTTATAGTATAATTTTAAATATAAAGGGTAAGTAAGGTGAGTATATGAGAAATATTTATTCAGCTTTGGATATTGGATCAGATTCTATCAAACTTGTATGTGGTGAATTTATTCACGGTAAACTAAATGTTCTATGTGCAGAGAAGACTTATTCTTTAGGTTATCAAAATAATGTTATAAGCGATAAAGACGAACTAATTTCTAGCATAAAAAAACTTGTTAATGAGTGTAGTGAAAAACTAGGCTTTAATATAAAAAAGGTGCTCCTTTCCGTTCCGGTGACTTATACAGATTTTTATTATACCGAAGGAAAAGAAGAAATTACTAGTGAAGACTACCA
Organism: uncultured Bacilli bacterium; assembly: GCA_934098515.1. Classification (GTDB taxonomy): domain Bacteria; phylum Bacillota_I; class Bacilli_A; order RF39; family UBA660; genus CAG-533. Next base: position 24,929 of record CAKOOK010000001.1, on the reverse strand, counting down.
AGTAACAAGTGATAACATTACTAATGTTTTAAAAAGTGCAGCCCGTGGTAATATTCCAGCAAATGAAGAACTTATTCAAGCAATACCTGTTATGTTTAGGGTTGATAGTGAAGAAAGTAAAACACCACTTGGACTTAAAGGAGAAAACTTATATGTTAAAGCAATGCTAGTAGCATCAGATAAAAGATTTATCTACGATTTTATAAAAGTCGTAAGTGAAGCAGGTATCGAAGTAGTAGATATTATGCATGGTGCCTTAGCAGATTATGCAAATTTTGATACATCACTTGATAGTAAAACAGGAGCCCTTATTAATTTAGGTAATACTAGTACGTCAGTCGGTATATTTAGTAAAGGCATTCTAATAAACAGTGAGATTCTTAACTTAGGTGGATATGAACTTGATAGAGACATTGGCCTTAAATATAACTTAAAACGTAGTGATGCGAAGATGGTTAAAGAAAAATTTGCTCTAGCAAGTGTGAAAAATGCTAGTAATAAAGAACAAATGAAATTAACCAATAAAAATGGTGAAAATATAATAATTAGTCAAAGAGATGTAAGTGAGTTAGTGTCAAATAGGCTTAAGGAAGTACTAAAACTTGCAAAAAAGACAATTAACCACTTAACAAAGAAAGAAATTAGTTATATAATTGTAACAGGAGGATTGACTGAACTAAGAGACGCACCATTAGTAATTCATGAAGAGTTTGGTAATAAAGCTAGACTAGGAATGATTAATTATGTTGGTGCTAGATATAATGGGTATAGTACATGCATCGGAATGCTTCTATACTTTTATAGTAAGTTAAGACTTAGAGATAAAGAATTTTGTATGATAACTGATGATGATATAGATACACTAGTTAATGGTGCTAGAGAAGTTACAAACGATTCGATACTTGGAAAAGTATTTGGGTACTTTTTTGATAATTAAAGGAGAGATATAAATGTTTGGATTAGAGATGGATCAAATCGCTAAGATAAAAGTTATTGGTGTCGGTGGAGGCGGAAATAACGCAGTAAACCGAATGATAGAGTCAGGAGTTAAAGGTGTTGAGTTCATAGTTGCTAATACTGACTTACAAGTTTTAAACGCTAGTAAAGCTGCTTGTAAGTTACAAATTGGTGCTAACATGACTGGTGGACTTGGTGCTGGAGCTAATCCTGAAGTTGGTAGAAGCGCTGCCATGGAAAGCAAAGAAGAAATTAAAGAAGCCCTAAAAGGAGCTGATATGGTCTTTGTTACTTGCGGTATGGGTGGTGGAACTGGTACTGGTGCTGCACCTGTTATTGCTGAGATTGCTCAAGATTTAGGAGCTCTTACTGTTGGTATAGTTACTAAACCTTTTAGATTCGAAGGTAAAAGACGTATGGAACAAGCAGTACTTGGTATTGAAGAATTAAAGAAACACGTAGATACCCTAATTGTTATTCCAAACGACCGTTTAAGAGAAATTATTGATAAGAGCACACCAATGATTGATGCCTTTAAAGAAGTAGATAACGTTCTTCATAGAGGTGTTCAATCTATCAGCGACCTAATCGCTGTATCTGGTTTAGTTAACTTAGACTTTGCCGATGTTAAGACAGTAATGGCAAAACGTGGCTCAGCACTTATTGGTATTGGTTTAGGAGTAGGTGAAAATAGAGCAATTGAAGCAGCGAAACAAGCCGTATCTAGTCCACTACTTGAAACTAGTATTGATGGAGCAACAGATGCTATCATTAATGTAACTGGTGGAACAAGCTTAACCCTATTTGAGGCAGAAGATGCTGCTGAAGTAGTAAGACAAAGTAGTAACACAGATATTAATATTATCTTCGGTGCTGTTATTAATGAAAACTTAAATGATGAAGTAATCGTTACCGTAATTGCTACTGGATTTGATGATGTACCACAAGCAGATACACCTACACAAGGAAGACCAAAATTAGAAGAAGAAAGTGATTTTGATATCCCCCCATTCTTAAGAGAAAGAGATAATTTTTAATTTATAACTTTATTCGACATCTTTATAGATGTCTTTTTTTTATAATAATATAGGTGATACCATGACAATATACATAGATGTAGTCTTAATACTTAATTTTGTTATTGATATGCTTCTTATAATTGGTGTTGATATGTTATTAAAAAGACACACCAAATTTAGAAAAATTGTTATAAGTTCTTTAATTGGTAGTTTATCTACACTTTTATTATTTATCATTAAAGGTAGTTTTTTGATGATCACATATAAACTTGTTATAAGTATTTTTTTAGTTATCATTGCTTTTGGCTATAAAGGCTTCGATTATTTTAAAGAAAATTTGTTTTGGTTATATATTATAAGTATTATATTAGGTGGCTCTTTATATTTACTTAATGATACGATTACTTTAGAAAGTAATGGACTAGTATTTAGTAAAGGAACTATCGGATATAATGTTTTACTTTATTTACCAGTTGGCTTAATCATTTTATTTAAGTATATTATGTATGTTAAGAGTTATAGATGTAATAATTCTAATTATTTAGATGTAAGCATATATTATAAAGATTTAATTATAAATGAGACTGGTTTTGTAGATACTGGTAACAATTTAAGATATTTTAATAAGCCAGTTATTCTTGTTAATGGTAGTTTAGTTAAGGGGGATATGTTATTTAGTTATATGCCTTATAAAGTTGTTGGTGGTAGTGGACTACTAAAAATATTTAAACCAGACAAGGTTGTTATTGATGGCAAAGATGTAAAAGTATTAGTAGGTATTAGTGATGTTAATTACAAGGGAGTAAATATTATTTTAAACAAGGAGGCTTTATGAAAAAGTTATGGAGTTTAATTTGTAAGTTACTAAAGATTGATACTAATATTTTATTTTTAGGTAGTACTGATGTTTTACCACCACCATTATCTAAAGAAGAAGAACTCAATTATGTTATTCTATCTAAAAGTGGTAATATAGAAGCAAGAAACAAACTGATTGAACATAATTTAAGATTAGTGGTATTTCTTGCTAAGAAGTATGAAAGTGCTGGTTATGATTTAGAAGATTTAGTTAGTATTGGGACAATTGGACTTATTAAAGGTATTGAGACTTATAAGCCTGATAAGAATATAAAACTAGCAACATATGCGTCTAGGTGTATTGCTAATGAGATTTTGATGTATTTAAGAAAGAATAAAAAAAGAAGAGCAGAAGTAAGTTTAGAAGATGCACTAAACTATGATGCTGAAGGAAATGAACTTCATTTAGAAGATATTCTTGGAACTGAAGGAGACTTGGTATTTGATGAATTTAGTGAAAAAGAAAATAAGATAACTTTAAGTAATGAACTTAGTACTTTAAGTGATAGAGAAAAACTTATTATGACACTTAGATATGGGCTTAATGGAACTGATGATTATACACAGAAAGAAGTAGCAGAGATGCTTGGTATTAGTCAGTCTTATATATCTAGATTAGAGAAGAAAGTTGTTAAGAAGTTACAAGGTGCATTACTTAAATAGAACTTGGAATTATCAATTGGTCAGACGCGCCTGACCAATTCAAAATTTAGAAAAATAATTTATGTTAAAATCTTAAAAGTGTCACCTGTGGCGACATTTTTTTAAATAAAATAATTTGATTTACTTGATTAAATAATATATAATATGTGGTAAGAAAGGAAATTTGTTTATGAATGAAAATAATTTAAATAATTCAGATATTTGTGATGATATTGATATAGCTTTTTCTAGATTGATTGGACCACTTGCAATTATGACTGAATTAAAATCTTATAAAAGTTCACATAAAGAGATTCATAACTTAATACATGTTATTGCTGGATGGGGAGCAAAATTTCAAAATGATAGAAATTTATTTTTTATAGAATCACAGGAATTATTGGATGTATATTATAGATTAGATGCATTAAAGGATAAGTATTTATATGATTCTAGTATTGGTCTTGAAAGTGAATTATCTGATGAAATTGTTATTTGGATGTTTGAATTAATGGAATTAAGAAAGAAACAAATTGAAATGGAGTAAAAATGAGTAATGAAAATGGTAAAGTAATAAGGGTAACCGAGTACGGAAGTAAAAAAAGCAATGGAAAAAGTGGTGCTAAAATAGATATATATTCCAGCGATCCTCAAAAAAAACATAATTCAGTTCATATTAAAGTAAATACAGATAATAAAACATATGAAGCTATAACAAAAATAGATGGAAATAAAGAACCAAGTTCTGGCGGCTGTTATTTGACTTCAGCTTGTATGCAACATTTTCAAGAAACTTTTGATGATGATTGTTATGAATTAAGGGTACTAAGATGGTTTAGAGATAATTTTGTATCACAAGAAGATATAAAGCATTATTATGCTGTAGCCCCTTATATAGTAGAAGCAATTGATACTGAGAAACGTTCTGCTGTTATTTATGATTATATATATGACACAATCGTTGATTATTGTGTTGAACAGATTGTTGATGGAAACTATGAAGAAGCTTATAAAAGATACAAAAATAGCATTTTGGCATTAGAAGAGCAATTTGCAAAAGGTAAATTAATTAATAAAGTTGTAGACACTTTAAAATTAAAAACTCTTTAATTGACAGTAAAACATTCGATAAATTTATTGAATGTTTTTTACTATAATATTGAAATAATAATATAGGACTATTGAGCTGCATTAGAAAATTATTTAAATGAAAATAATATATATTAATTTATTTTTATAATATTTTTATTACTTATAAGCAAATAAATAGTTGAATGTTATAAATTAAATTATAAAGCATGAGGCAATTTAGTGAATAAATAACAACATATTTTTCCACTATAAACTAGAGGTGAGGATAGTGGGTAAATATAAAGTTGATATTCCTTTTGTAGATACTAATAATATTAAAGTTCTTAAAAATGATGAGATGTTAGAGCTTTTTAAGAAATATAAAGATGGTGATATGTTGGCCAAAGAAGAGTTAATTAATGGTAACTTGAAACTTGTTCTTAGTATAATTAAAAAATATAATAATGGAAAATATGATATGAATGATTTATTTCAAGTTGGTGTGTTAGGCCTTATTAAAGCAGTTGAAAATTTCTCACTTGAATATAATGTTATGTTTTCAACGTATGCTGTTCCTTTAATTATTGGAGAGGTTAAAAGATTTATTAGAGATTCTAGTGCAGTTAGGATTAGTAGAGGTATAAGAGATAGTGCTTACAAAATTCTTAAATTTAAGGATGAATACCAAAACATTCATGGATTTGAGCCAAGCAATAAAGAAATCTGTGATGCCCTAGGAATAGAAGAATATGAACTAGCCTCATCTTTAGAGAGTTTGATGCCAACTGCTAGTATATTTGATCCAATATATAATGATGGTGGAGATACAATTTATTTGCTTGATCAGATTGCCGATAAAGAAACTGGTATTGATAAAGATGACAAAGTTAGTTTAGATAGTGCTCTAACAAAATTAAATGATAGAGGAAGGCATGTTCTCATGGCTAGATATATCTATGGAAAGACACAAATGGAGATAGCAGACGATTTAGGTGTTTCCCAAGCACAAGTATCAAGAATTGAAAAGAATGCAATTAGATACCTAAGAAGATATATGGACTAAAAGCATATAATTAGATAGGTGATTAAAGTGCTAATGAGTGATATGCAAAGTAAAGATATTATTAATACAAAAACAGGTGCTAGACTAGGTAGGATAGTTGATATAAATGTAAACTCAGACGGTATAATTAATTATTTAGTAGTAAGCAGTACCAAGATGATGAGAAAAACTGGGGATTATAAAATCACTTTTAAGGATATAAGGACTATTGGCAGTGATGTTATACTTGTTGATTTAGAATAAAAATAGTATAATTTTACTAAGGTGTTTTATGAGAAAAAAAATATTTATAATAAGTATTATCACTTTTTTGATAGATATGTTAACTAAATATTTTGTAAAAGATTTAGTTATTATTAAAAATTTTTTTGAGTTTAAGAGAGTTATTAATGATGGCGCTGCTTGGAGCATTCTTTCTTCAAAAAGACTAATGCTTATATTAGTTGGCGTGTGTGCAATATATTTTATTATTAAATTTATTAGTGACTTTAAAGAAAATAAACGTAACACCTTAGCATTTGGCTTACTTTTAGGTGGATGCTTAGGTAACTTGTATGACCGAGTGATTTATGGTTATGTAAGAGATTTTATATATTTTAAATTTGGCACATATAGTTATCCAATTTTTAATATTGCAGATATTGGTATTGTTATTGGAACTATTTTGTTACTATACGCATGTTTGAAAGGTGAAGAAGATGGAAGTAGAAGTATTAAGAGAAGAAAGAATCGATAAATATTTAGCTGAAGAATTAGGTATTTCTAGAAGTACAGTTAAGAAGATGATTGATGAAGGATTTGTTCTTGTTAATGGGAAAGAAGTTAAAGCTAGTTTAATACTAAGCGAGGCTGATGAATTATTTGTTAAAGATGGATTTATAAAAGAAGCAAGTTTTGAAGCAGAAGATATTCCAATAAATATTGTTTACGAAGATGATGACCTACTTGTTATCAATAAAAAAAGTGGCATGGTAGTTCATCCCGGTAATGGTAATACTAGTGGAACTTTAGTTAATGCACTTATGCACTATACAAAAAACTTAAGTAACAAAGAAGCATTTAGACCAGGCATCGTTCACAGAATAGATAAAGACACTAGTGGTCTTATGCTAGTTGCTAAAAATGACAAAGCCCATGATATACTTGCAGAAGGTTTTAAAAATAAAACAATTAAAAGAGAATATATTGCCTTAGTATGTGGTGTTATTGGAGAAGACACAGGAGTAATAGATGCTCCAATTGGTAGAGATGCTAAAGACAGAAAAAAAATGTGTGTTACGTCCGAAAACTCAAAAAAAGCAGTTACTCATTTTAAAGTCTTAAAAAGATATGAACATTACACATTACTTAGACTTATATTAGATACAGGTAGAACACATCAGATTAGAGTTCATATGAAGTATATTGGTCATCCAGTATATAATGATCCGGTTTATGGCAAAGCCTATAATGACTTTGGTCAGTTTTTACATTCAGCATCAATAGATTTTGAGCAGCCAACAACTCATGAACATTTACACTTTGAGTGTGATGTACCAAAAGAGTTTCAAGACTTTTTGGATACACTTAATTAGTTAGATAGATGGATGTTATTAAGATAAAGGCATATAAACACCAAATATTATAAGGAATAAGTAAGCCCCATGAGTTATCTAATTTTCTAGTTTCAATAGTAAGAAAAATACTTGTTACTAAAGTTACAACAGTACTTACTAGTGATAAAAATAAATTATTCATATAAAAGAAAAATAGACTATAAGTTTCTACACCAATAAAGTTCATGATAAGAATATAAAGGTAGTCATTATTAAGACTATCTTTTTTTAAAATTCTATACAAAGTGATTGTGATTAGAGTAAAAAGTACTGGCCAAATTATTATAAAAATAAATTTAGGTGGTGTTATTTTTGGAAGATATAACGAATTATAAAAACCAGCATCAAATGGGAAAAGAATGCTAGATACAAACCAAGGAATTAACAACATTATGAAACAAATGATTTTCTTAAACATAGTATTCTCCTTTACTAAAAACATTATTTGTTATAAAATATATATGCAAGAGGTGAAGTATTATGAGCGTAGCAATTAGTAATAAAGATGAAATTGTAATGCAACTAGTTCATTACTTTGTTACTGAAGAAGACTATGAACCAATAATAGTTAATGGAGTCAATAATGAAATATGGCTTGAAAATCTTGAAGCTCCATATAAAGTTATAAGAATCAATTCAAATTACATACATAACGAAGAACAATACAAATTTGATGTATTTAAAATAAAAAATATTGTTAAACAAATCAAGAAAAAAACATTTTCCTTAAAGATGAAAACAATGAATATCCTATTAGACTTAAATGATGGTATTAAAATCAATCCAGATAAAAATATCGATGTTTATAACATTAAGACAATTAAAGACGTTCGAAATACAATCGGTGAAGTTTTTCCAAAGCTAAAGACTGCAGGTTTAAATAAGGAAAATGATGTTGATATGATTGTTAATATTACAAATGATATTAATGAAAAAACTGAAGAACATAACAAAGAATATGAAAAAATATTTAAACCTAAGAAGAACTTTGTTACAAATGCTCTTATTGCTCTTAATATAGCAATGTATATTCTATGTGTTATTTATCCCGATTTAGTTAATATGTTTATTTTAGATGGAAATGCCGTTAAAGCAGGTAAGGTTTATTTACTTTTAACAAGTACGTTCTTACATGCTAGCATTCTTCATTTAGGATTTAATATGTACGCTTTATATGTTATCGGTAATCAGGTTGAAACATTTATTGGTAAGACTAAATTTTTAATAATATATTTAGTTAGTGGTATAACCGCATCAATGTTATCAGCACTGCTTACACAAGGATATAGCCTAGGAGCAAGCGGAGCTATCTTTGGTCTTATGGGATGCTTATTATATTTTGGATATCATTATAGATTATATTTAGGTAGTGTTTTACTATCACAAATTGTACCAGTTATTTTACTAAACCTATTCTTAGGATTTAGTTTTAGTGGTATAGATAATGCCGCTCATATAGGTGGTTTAATTGGTGGCTTATTTATATCTATGGCATTAGGTTTATCTAAAAAAGATGATACATCTTCAAGAGTAAACGGATGGATAATCTTTATAATTTACTTTGCATTCTTAAGTTATTTACTATTTTTTAGATAGTAGATAACTTTTTTTAAATTTATGAAATTATCAATTGATAATTTAAAATATATATGATATATTTTTACTAGGTGAGTGTTTTGGAAGTTACAGAATTATTAAACTTAGTTAGAAAATCTATTAAAACTCACAAATATGATATGGTACCTACAGCAAAAAATAGAGAATCGAAAAGAAAATATGGTCTTACTCAACTGGATATTGAATATTTTATTTTGAGTCTTAAAGCAGATAATTTATATAAGGGACCAGAAGTAGATAGGGATTACCCTAATGAAACTTTATATATTTTTAAAAAAGAAATAATTAAAAATGTTGTTTTTTATGTGAAGTTGAAATTTAAGGATGGGGTAATCAAAATATTGTCTTGTCATGAAGATGAGTAGGAGGAAAGTATGATAGATATTAGAAGTAGAAAAATAATAGCAAATGTAAAAGGAAAAGAAATTCCTTTTGAAGAATATTATGCATTTGATTTAGAAACAAATGAAGAAGTGTTTGATCGAAATTTAGAACTTAAAAATGATTTAAGGCTTTATGATCTTTATAAAGAAAGTGAAGGATTGCTTACTTCTTCTGATATTAAAAAAATAAGAAATAAATATCAAATGAATCAAAAAGAGTTTGCACTTGCACTTGGTATGGGTGAAATAACAATTCATAGATTTGAGAATGGTTCTATTCAGACAGAAGCAATTGATTCAGTAATCAGATTAAGTGATGATCCTAAGATTATGAATAATTTTTTAGTAAAAAATAAAAATAGTTTTGAAGAAAATGATTATAAGAGATTAATAGATAATGTTAGTGATTTAATTAAGCTTAGTGAGCATAAAGTGGCATTATTTAATAAAAAAGATTTTGCTGAATATAAATTTGAAACTAGTGATGCTTTAGTAATAGCAGATTATTTAATTAACGCTTATAATGAAAAGGCTCATAATACTTTTGATAAGTTAGATATAGATGAAAAGGAGTTTTATATTACGCCTTTAAAGTTACAAAAACTATTATATTATATTCAAGGTTTATCAAGTGTTATTTACGAAAAACCTGCTTTTGATAATAAGATTGTATGTTGGAGTTATGGACCAGTTATTAATGATGTCTATAATGTGTATAAAGGAAGAAAACCAATTAATAATGTTATTAATAAAAATAACTTAAATGCTGGCCTTAAAAAAATAATAGATTTAATTATTGATAGTTATGGTGAGTATGATGCAGAGAAACTTATTAAGTTAACGCATGACGAAGAACCTTGGAAAAGTGCGGATATAAACAATGTAATTAAGTTTGATACGATAAAAAAATATTTTGAGAAAGTTTATAAATAATTGTTTATAAGTTATAATTATTTTATAATGAAATTGGTGACAGTGTGAAAGATTATGATGCGTTAGATAGTAAGTGCCCATCATGTGGAGCACAGATAATTTGGGAGCCTTCCATAGAAAAGTTTAAATGTGAGTATTGTGCTTCTTTATTTAGTGCTGATGAGTTTTTAAAACTACAAGAAAATGAAGAAGAAAATAGTAAAAGAGATAATGAGGAACTAGTTTCTTTTAAATGCAATAATTGTGGAGCAGAGATAGTTTCTGATGTTAATACATATTCTACTTTTTGTGTCTATTGTGGAAGCTCAGCAATCCTTAAAGATAAGATTAATAGTGAAAATATGCCAGACTATGTAATACCTTTTAAAATAACTGAAGAAGATGCTAGAAGTGCTTATAATGAACTTTTAAAAGGTAAGATGCTTCTTCCTAGAAAATTTAGAAAAACCAAACTAAGTGAAAAAATAAGAGGAATATACATTCCATTTTGGGCTTATGATATTACATATGATGGTGATATAAAATTTGAAGGTGTTGATATAGAAAAGTGGGAAGATGATGAGTACGAATATGAAAAAAGAAAATACTATGATGTAATTGTAAGAGGTCATTACGAATATGAAAAAGTTTTATGTGATGCGAGTAGATTCTTTAATGATGATTTAATGGACAGTATATCTCCATTTGATTTAAATGCGTTAATTAAATATAATCATGCCTTCTTATGTGGATATTTAGCAGACACATACGACGTAAGCAAAGCAGAATCTTTTAATATTGCAAAAGAACGAACTACAAATTCTTGCATTTCAGTTGCTAGAAGAGAATCTCCTCATGACGAAGATCACTATACAGACGATAACTTAATAATTGATAAAACTAAAACGTACCATCTTTATCTGCCTGTATATATTCTAAGTGTCCCATTTAAAAAGAAGATTTATACATTTGCAATGAACGGTCAAACAGGTAAGTTAGTTGGTAATTTGCCGATTGGTAAAATTAGATATACATTATCTATTGTTAGTTTTTTCTTAATTCTATTTTTAGGATTGTTTTTTCTTTTAAATAATACAGATATGAATGAAAATGGAGCATTGGTTGGTGCTGCTTTTGTAAGTATTATTGCCGTAATTATATTTGGCTTTATTTTACATAGTAGGTATAAATTAGTTAACACCGAATATTATGCTTTTGATTATTTAAATGAAGAAGCAACAGAAGCAAATATAATAAAAGACTCCTATACTCATTCTAGTACAAGTAAAAATAGAAAATTAAATTCTAATAAAGATTAAAAAAAAGTTATCCGCGTGGATAACTTTTAAAATTTTCTATATAAACCAATTGCTTTACCTAAAATAGTACATGTAGGTAAGATAATCGAATCCATCTGATCATTTTCTGGTTGTAATCTAATATGGTCTTCTTCTTTAAAGAAACGTTTAAGTGTTACTTCATTTTCTTCAGTCATAGCAACAACTATATCACCATTATTTGCAGTTTTTTGCTTTTGAACTATTACAATATCTCCATCCAAAATACCAACATTAATCATACTTAAACCAGATACCTTTAAAGTAAAAATAGTCTCTTTTCTAGGAAGAATATCAGCAGGTAGTGAGAAGAATTCATCTGGCTGCTCAATAGCTTCAATTGGCATTCCAGCAGTTACCTTACCAAGTAAAGGAACCTTAACGATTTCTTCATTCTTTGGCATATACTCATTTTCACCAGTTACTTCAATAGTTCTAAACTTAGACTTTGTTTTACTAATCGCACCTTTAAGTTCTAATTGTTTTAAATGAGTATGGACTGTCGCCGGACTAGATAAATTAAGACCAGCACATATTTCTCTTACTGAAGGTGGAAATCCATACTTTACAATATATTTTTTAATAAACGTTAAAACTTCTTCTTGTTTTCGGGTTAGTTTTTGTTCCATAATTTCAACTCCTAGTCATATACTAGCATAATTTACTCATTATGTCAAACAATTGTTTAAGAGAACTTAAGAAATTCATTTACTTTTAAGTATGTGCGTGTTATAATCTTACTCGTGGTGGTGATAACATGCATTTACCTAATATGAACGATGCAAAAATTAGAAATCAAAGTAAAGTTAATTATATTTACGAAAATAGAGAAAGTAATGACTTATTTAAAGGAAAAAAGTATTTTATTAAAACTTACGGTTGTCAGATGAATGTTCATGACTCTGAAGAAATAAGTGCTTTAATTGAATCTTTAGGTTATATTAAAACTGATGTTTTAGAAGAAGCAGACTTTATTATTTTAAATACCTGTGCAATTAGAGAAAATGCCCATGATAAAGTGTTTGGTTTCCTTGGAAGATGTAAGCATTTAAAAAAAGAAAAGAAAGACATCATTATTGGTTTATGTGGTTGTATGGCTCAAGAAGAAAGTGTAGTAAATGAGATTAGAGAGAAACATCCTTATATAGATATTGTATTTGGTACTCATAACATGAATGACTTACCAAAAATGCTTACTAATTACTATGGAAAACAAGATATCGAAGTTTATAGTAAAGAAGGAGATGTTATTGAGTTTGGTAATCTTTACAAAAGAGACTCAAATATATCTGCTTGGGTTAATATCATGTATGGTTGTGATAAATTCTGCACTTACTGTATTGTTCCTTACACTAGAGGTAAACAAAGAAGTAGAAAAAGTGAAGATATAATCAAAGAAGTTAAAGAACTTAAAGAAGCCGGATACAAAGAGATTACTTTACTAGGGCAAAATGTTAATGCTTATGGTAAAGACTTAGATGATGTAAGTTTTGCTAGACTTCTAGAACTAGTAAGTGACACAGGTATTCCTAGAATTAGATTTGTAACAAGTCATCCATGGGATTTCACTGATGAAATGATTGACGTTATTGCAGAGCGTGATAACATTATGCCTTATATTCATTTACCCTTACAAAGTGGGTCAAGTAGAATATTAAAACTAATGGGTAGACGTTATAGTAAAGATGATTACTTAACTTTATATAATAAGATAAGAAGTAAAGTTAAAGATGCCAGCATTACAACTGATATTATTGTTGGTTTTCCAGGAGAAACTAGAGAAGACTTTGAAGATACTCTAAAAGTAGTTAATGAATGTAAATATGATGGAGCATTTACCTTTATCTTTTCTCCTAGAGAAAATACCCCAGCAGCATCTTTTGAAGATAATGTATCATTAAAAGAAAAAGAAGATAGATTACATGAACTAAATGAACTAATTAATAAATACTCTAAAGAAAGTAATCTAAAAATGCTTAATAAATCAGTAAAAGTTCTTATCACTGGAGTAAGTGAGAAAGATGACACCAAAGTATGTGGATACACTGAAAATATGAAACTAGTTAATGTAGATGCCCCAAAAGAAGATATTGGTAAAATAATAAATGTTAAAATAACAGAAGCCAAAAGCTTTAGTTTAGACGGAATTAAAGAAAGTTAAATTTAGGTTTAACTTTTTTCTTTGCAAATACCCCCCAAATGTTATATACTTAATATAGAAAGATAGAGGCGTAATATGGATAAAGAAATTGAAATAAAAAAGAAGAAAAGAAAACTAAGTATATACTATGGATTACTCGTAACAGTAATATGTATAATTGGTGTATCCTTTGCATGGTTTAGACTATACCTAAGTCAAACTGAAAATAACACTATAGCATCAAGGACATGTTTTAATACGACTTTAACGGAAGATACATCTAAAATAAGCTTAACAGATGCTTTTCCAATAAGTGATGAAGATGGATTAAAACAAACTCCATTTACATTTACAATAAAAAATAACTGTAATAGTTATGTTAAAGTATATATTACAATAGATAGTACTTATAGAGAAAGTACTAATACATCTTTCTTAAAAGATAACTATATGAAAGTAAATATATCTCCAAAAGGTACAACAACTGGTAAGTCAGTAATACTAGGAAGTCAAACATTAACTGACTTAGAAAATAATAGAAAAGGTTATATCCTAATAAACACATGGCTAAAGGCTAATGAAGAAAAAAGTTATGATCTAAGAATATGGATGGATAGTGCAGTAACAACAGAACAAGGTTTAAATAAAAACTGGTCTGGTAAGATAGTTGTAGTAAGTAATGCAAGTAACGAACCAACGTTTGCAGAGACTATACTAGCAAATAATGAAGTAAAGACTCCAATAACTACACCAGGAGCAGCAGTATCTACTGCAAGTGAAGCATTACTTGCATCTGCAGAAGATGATTATGGAACATCTTATTACTTTAGAGGTGCTGTTAAAAATAACTATGTGGAGTTTGCTAATAAGTGCTGGAGAATAGTAAGAGTTAGTGGATATGGTTCAGTAAAACTTATCTTACACAATGATAATCCAACTGGAGCAGCTAATCCTTGTGATGCTGCAAATAATAGTGCTAGTGCAGCATTTGCAAGATACTCTGGATCAACATACACAAGTAAATTTAATGAAAAAGAAGATGACAATGCTTATGTAGGATTTAAGTATGGAACACCAGGTTCTAGTACATATGAAGCTACGCATGCAAATACAAATAATAGTACAATACTAAATAATTTAGAGACATGGTATAATAATAATCTAAAAACATATGAAAGAGTAATAGATGATACTGTATGGTGTAATGATAAAACAAATGTGACTGATACATCTTTTGACCCATGGTATATGTCACCAAATGGTTTAGGATATGGCAAAAATAGAACATATTATGGTGCTACCCAAAGATTAAAAAGTACAAGTAATAGTGCTGGTGGCACGGGTCCTAGTTTAAAATGTAATGGAGAACTAAGTAAAATAAATTCAAAAGTAGGCTTAATAACAGCAGATGAACTAGCATATGCAGGATATGCTTCTGATAAATATAATTCTACAACATATTTAAAAGAAAATGCTACTAGTGGTGATTGGTGGTCTTTGTCTCCTAGCGTCTTCAATGGTGTCACTTTCGTTTGGGTCGTTTACGGCAGCAATGGCAAGATCACCGGCAACTTCGAGAACGGCGCTTACGGGGTCCGTCCTTCAATTTCTCTTAAGTCGACGACCAACGTAACTGGAGAAGGAACCAGTAGTTCCCCATTCATAATAAGTATGTAAACAGGGCAAAGTATTAAAAGGTCGAAATCGTCAGTCGCTGATGTTCCGAGAAAACCTTCGAGGGACAAACTGACAGGCGAGAGAGAAAAAAATAGTAAGTGGGGATTTAGTACGTGTGCGTGGCAAGCGCGCATGCGGATTCTCCGATTGGAGAATACGCACTTGTCACATCCTTATCGCTTTTTGTGAGTATATACGAGCAAAAGCGGTTTAGAAATATAATTATGCGGGCTATAACTATGTGAATAGATTTATAGTAGAAATTGTGTTTGTATAGGAATGAAAGGGATTTGTTATGAAGAGTGATAATAGTAATGAACCTATTACGTTAGGTATATTAAAAAAAGAGAAGTCTAGTAAGCCTGCTTTTGTGCTTATTTGTTTTATGCTACTATTGGGGACTTGTTTCGGTCTTCCTTATATTAAAGATTATATTAACAATAATAATAATTCCTTTTCTATATGGGTTAGGGGGCTTTTAAATAATTTTACTAGTGATAATGAGCCTGCACCTAGTCCGGTTGCTCCTAGTGATGATAAGAATGTTTTAAGTAAGAGTAGTACTATTTCTTATCAAGGTATTAAACTTACTAATTTTAGTTTAGAAGGCACTAAGATAAGTTTTGATATATCATCTAATACTGATTTTAATTTGGATGAACATAAACTATTTTTAGAGATTTATGGTACTAAGGATTTACTTACTAGAGTGAAGCTTACTGGTAATGTTAATGCTGATGTTAGAAGTGTTACTAATAATTTATATAAACTTACTGTTAATAGTGGTGAGTTATATTATGGTAAGATAGTTAATCTTTCTTTAGATGATTATCCAATTGTTAGTGGTATTAGTTCTTTGATGTGTACTTTAAATAATAGAACGATTACATATAGTTTTGAAGAAGATATTTTAAAGAGTGTTCATGATAATGTTACGAATAATGATACTAGTGATATTGATGCATATATGGCTTTACTTGGGAAATATCAGGAATTATCTAATAGATTAGTTAGCAATGGGTTAGTTAGTACTACAGAGGAAACTGATAGTGGTTTTGCTTTTAATGCAGATGTTCCATTAAGTGAGAATATAAGGGAAACTTTAGGTGATGATTATGATTATAATTATTTTTATATGAATGCACCACTTAAAGAGGTTAGTTATGATATGTTAACTAAAGGATTTGATTGTAAGTGAATATAAAGATAAATGATTTTGATGGGCCACTAGATTTGTTATGGCATTTAATTAAGGCTCATAAGATGGATATATACGATATAAATATTGAAAAGATTACTAAAGAATATTTAAGTTATATTAATGAGCATAAAGAGCTTACTATTGATGGGGCTAGTGAGTATTTAGTTATGGCATCTGAACTTATTCATTTAAAGAGTAAGTTACTTCTTAATAAGAATGATGAAGAGGAAGATGCTGAGTATGAGATTAACACTGAAGATGATTTAAGAAATAGATTAATTGAGTATGAGAAGTTAAAAGCTGCTGCTGATAGATTAGTTGAGCTTGAAGATAAGAGAAAAGAAGTTTTAACTAAACTTCCTTCTAATTTAAGTGAATATGCTGATAAGAGTGTTAAATTAAGTAGTGATATTACTTTAGAGGATTTGCTTAAGGCATTTGAGGGTTATTTAAATAGAAAAAAGTTAGATGAACCAGTTAATAAGGCAGTTACTAAGAGAGAGTTAAGTGTTGAAGATAGATGCTTAAGCATCAAGAGTTATCTTCACAATAGAGGTAAAATTAACTTTTTAGATTTATTTGATGAAGTAGATAAGCCTTATGTAATTGTTACTTTCTTAGGAATTCTTAATTTAGTTAAGTCTAGGGAAGCAGTAATTAGTCAGGAGTATAATTTTGGTGATATATATATTGAAGAGAGGTTATCATAATGAATAAGTTAGGTGTATTAGAAGGGTTACTTTTTGCAGTAGGTGATGAAGGACTTTCCATAGATAATATTAAAAGCATATTAGATGTTAGTGAGACAGAAGCTAAAAACTTACTTAGTATGCTTCAAAAAAGATATGAATCTGATGAGTATGGACTTAGAATTAGTTATTTAGGAGAAAACTTTAAACTTACTACTAAAAGAGAACATAAAGAGTATTATCAAAGACTAATTGAAAGACCAGAAAGTGATGAACTCAGTAGTGCAGCCTTAGAAACTCTTGCAATTATTGCTTATAATGGGCCACTTACTAGACTCGAAATTGACCAGATGAGAGGTGTCTCTTCTGCGTATACATTAAGAAAACTTTTGGCTAAAGATCTTATTTATGTAAGTGGCAAGAGTGACTTAGTAGGAAAACCTAATTTATATTCAGTTTCTAAATATTTTTTAGATTTCTTTGGACTTGGCAGTTTAAGTGATTTACCTAAGGTAGAAAGTACACTTCATCCAGATAATGGTGATGATTTGTATTATTCAATGTACAAGGAGGAAAACAATGATTAATAAGGATATAAGGGAGTTTAAGGCTGATTTAGATAAGTATAATGCTAGTTTAAATAGTGCTTTAAATAAGGAAGAGTGTGAAAAGATATATCATGCATTTAAGGATGTAGTTAAAACTTATGTTTATAGTGCCAATGACTATTTGAGAAAGACTTTTAATGATTTACCTACACCTTATGTTAAAAGTGAGGGTTATACGGGAATGTTTAAGCCTGGTGTTGAGATGCATTATAGAAGTAAATTAGAATATTATAGTGAACTTGATAGTCTTATTACTAGTAAGGGTTTAAGTGAAGAAGATATGCTTTATGCACAAGAAGCTATATACGTATTAAAGTTTTATTATCAAGATGTATTACAATAAAAAAACAGACGAAGATGTCTGTTATTTTTTTTATGGCTGCCCAGATAGGATTCGAACCTATGAAATGTTAGGGTCAGAGCCTAATGCCTTACCGCTTGGCTACTGGGCACTGGTGCTCGTAATCGGAGTCGAACCGATACTCCTTGTGGGAAATAGATTTTGAGTCTATCGCGTCTACCAATTCCGCCATACGAGCAGTACATGTCAATTATAACACTAGTCAAGCGGAAAATACAATAGTTTAATTTTCTTATTTTTAATTTCAATAAGACCTTCATCCTTTAAATTCTTAAGTTCCCTTGTCATAGCACTTCGATCTACCGCAAGATAATCTGCTAAGGCAGTAAAACTTGATTTTAAATAAAGAACCCTAGCATTAGTCTCTTGATAAGAATTTTTAAAATATTCCAAAAGTTTATTTCTAATTGTTTTATTAGTTAGAATATCTAATCTTTGACTAGCTTCAGTATATTTTTTATTTAAAAGCTCTAAAAGATTTATTAGAAACTGGGAATATATTTGTGATGAAGTATTCTTAGGATTTAGTATAAAATGCATTTCCATAAATATTATTGTTACATCAGTCTTTGATTCAATTTCATATTCCTTATTATTTAAATTTGAAATATTAGTACCAAAAATATTACCTTCACTAAGTTCTTCAATTATTAGTTTGTTTCCGTTACTGTCTGTCTTTATTAGATTAGCCTCTCCTTCAGTAATGATGGCAATAAAATCATCAATTTTTATTTTACTTAAAATAAGTTCATTTACATTAAAGTGTAAAGTATTTGCTTCTAACATTTTTAACAAAAAGCCTTGTTTACTGGGGTGAATATTTTTAAAAAGATCATTCATTTTGACCACCTAAAATAATTTTATCATTATTTCAAATTTGTTGCAATTGCAACAATACTATTTAGTAATAAGACGTTATAATGAAATTGTTAAATATAGGGAGGAAGTAAAATGAAAGTAATTAAAAGAGATGGACATATGGTAGACTATTGTCCAGAAAAAATTGAACAAGCTATTTTAAAAGCTAACAAAGAAGTCGAAGAAAGCGAGCAAGCAAGTAATACCCAGATAAGAAATATTATCAAGTATATTGAATCTTTAGGTAAGAAAAGAATCTTAGTTGAAGATATTCAAGATATTATTGAAATGAAACTTATGAGTATTGGTAAATATCAACTTGCTAAGAAATATATTACATATCGATATACAAGAGAACTTGTAAGAAGAAGTAATACTACAGATTTAGCAATTAAGGAACTTATTGATGGAGAAAATGAGTACTGGAATACAGAAAACTCAAATAAGAATGCCAAGATAGTTACTACTCAAAGAGATTATCTAGCAGGTATAACAAGCACTGATATTACAAGAAGATTCTTATTACCAGAAGAAATAGTTGAAGCCCATGACCAAGGAATTATCCATTTCCATGACGCCGACTATTTTGCTCAAAATGCACTTCATAATTGTGATTTAATTAATTTAGAGGATATGCTTCAAAATGGAACTAACATTAATGGTGTAATGATTGAAAAACCACATAAATTTTTAACAGCAGTTACAATTGCCACTCAGATTATTACCGCGGTATCATCAAGCCAGTACGGTGGATGCACTATAACACTTACTCATCTAGCTCCATTTGTTAGAGATAGTTACAACCGTTATTTAAAAATATATAAAAATAGAAAACTATCTAAAGAAGATTGTGAAAAGTTTGCTAAAGAAGATTTAAAGACAGAGATTACCGCAGGTGTTCAAACATTCCAATACCAAGTTAACTCAATGACGACAACTAACGGTCAAGCACCATTTTTAAGTGTTTGCATGTATCTAGGTGAAACTGAAGAATATAAAGAAGAACTTGCAATGATTATCGAAGAATTCTTAAATCAAAGAATTGAAGGAATGAAAAATGAAAAAGGCGTATATATTACTCCAGCATTTCCAAAACTTCTATACGTATTAGAAGAAGATAACATCCATGAAAACAGTAAGTATTACTACTTAACTGAACTTGCTGCTAAATGTACTGCTAAGAGAATGGTTCCGGACTATATCTCAGAAAAGATGATGAAGAAGCTTAAAATTGATAAAAATGGTAACGGGCAATGTTATCCATGTATGGGCTGCAGAAGTTTCTTAACTCCATATGTTGATAAAGATGGTAAACCTAAGTATTATGGTAGATTTAATCAAGGTGTTGTTACAATAAACCTTGTTGATGTAGCGCTATCAGCAGATAAAGATGAAGAACTATTCTGGAAGATATTTGATGAAAGATTAGAACTTTGTCATAGAGCACTTCAAATTAGACATAAACGTTTAGCTAAAGCAACGAGTGATGTAGCCCCAATATTATGGCAACATGGTGCCCTTGCTAGATTAGAAAAAGGCGAAAGTATTCATGAGTTATTACATGGAGGATACTCTACAATTAGCTTAGGTTATGCTGGCTTATATGAATGTGTTAAATTTATGACCGGACACTCTCATACTGATAACGGTAAAGGTAAAGAGTTTGCTTTAGAAGTTATGCAAAAATTAAATGATAAATGCAAAGAGTGGAAAGAAGCCGAAAACATGGATTACAGTGTTTATGGAACACCTATTGAAAGCACTACATATAAATTTGCTAAATGTTTAAGAGAACGCTTTGGAATAATCAAAGGTATCACGGACCGTAATTATATTACTAACTCATACCATGTACCAGTATTTGAAGAAATAGATGCATTTACTAAGTTATCACTTGAAAGTGAATTCCAAAAATTATCTCCTGGTGGAGCAATCTCTTACATTGAAACTCCTAACTTGCAAAATAACATCCCAGCAGTAATTGAAGTTATTAAGTTTATTTATGATAATATTATGTATGCAGAATTAAATACAAAAAGTGATTATTGTCAAAAATGTGGATTTGATGGTGAGATCTTAATTAATGATGATTTAGAATGGTATTGTCCTAACTGTGGAAATAAAGACCATGACACCCTAAACGTTGCAAGAAGAACATGTGGTTATATTGGTACTAAGTTCTGGAATAAAGGTAGAACTCAAGAAATTAAAGAAAGAGTCTTACATTTAGATAATAAGGATGCATAATGGCAAGATATAATAAAATTAGAAAGATGGATATCTCTAATGGTCCTGGAGTTAGAGTATCAGTATTTATGCAAGGATGCACATTTAATTGTAAGAACTGTTTTAATCCAGAAACACATGACTTTAATGGAGGCAAAGAGTTTACTGACGATACAATAAATGAAATATTAAATCTTTGCAATAATAGTTATATAGCTGGCTTATCTATTTTAGGGGGTGAGCCACTTCATAATAAAAACATTGAAGCTAGCACAAAATTAGCAAAAGCATTCAAAGAAAAGTATCCAGACAAAAGTATTTGGATATGGACCGGTTTTAACTTTGAAGACTATGTTATGGATAAAGAAATAACTAAATACGCTGATTTTATTGTTGATGGTCAGTTTGAAGAAGATAACAAAAACCCAAAACTTTTGTACTCAGGTTCTAGTAATCAAAGAGTTATTAATGTTAAAAAGACAATGAAAAAAGGTAAAGTAGTAGAGGAGAATAATTTATGAAATTAAGAGGATTTGAAGTTGCTAAAGGTTGGGAAAACAAGGACATTCACATGCCAATTAGAAAAACTGCAAACTCTGCTGGATATGATGTAGAAGCAGCAGAAGAAGTTATCATTCACCCATTTAAATTAGGAGATAAACCAACACTTATTCCTACTGGACTAAAAGCATACTGTCAGAGCGATGAATGGTTTATGCTTGCTAACAGAAGTTCTAATCCAATTAAAAGAGGACTTGTAATGGCAAATAGTATTGGCATTATTGATAGTGATTATTATGGTAACCCTGATAACGATGGCCACTTTATGTTTGCATATTATAACTTCTTTAATGAAGACGTTGTTATTAAAAAGGGTGATGTAATAGGTCAAGTTATTTTCCAAAAGTATTTAGTTACTGATAATGATAATGCGACTGGCAAGAGAACTGGTGGATTTGGCTCTACTGATAAATAGGAAGAAATTCCTATTTTTTTTATGTTTAGTGTGGTATAATTCTATTGTGTCCTTGTAGCACAGTAGGATAGTGCAATCGCCTCCTAAGCGATAGGTCGGCAGTTCGAATCTGCCCAGGGACGCCATTATTGTGATTAAGAAGCCCTTTTAAGGTGCTTTTTTTATAAAGTAAACTAATAAGTGCTTTAGTTTTAATACTTTGTGTGCTATAATCTTAGGCGAAGAAAAAACATGGTGATAAAATGAAAAGGCTTATTAAGTATTACATGATTATAATTATTATTTTAATTTTATTTTTGGGGCATGGTCTTATTTTTAATCGTGAAAAAAGAACATACAAACTAGAAATTATCAGTTCTTATGGGGATAATGAAGCATATCACCCAAAAGTTATTACCTTTAATAAAAAATGGAATGGGTACAAATACTGGATGAGTTATACTCCATATCCAGGCGGTAATTCAGGATATGAAAATCCCCATATAGCAGTATCAAACGACTTAATAAATTGGTATGCTCCTAATAAAAAAAATATAAGCCTTGACGAAGTAAAAAACAAATATAAGAAAAAAAGATATAATTCTGATGCTCATATAGTGTATAATAAAGATAAGGATACAATAATTTGTTATTGGCGTTATGTTGATGACGTTGCTGGCAGTGTTACAATCTTTAAAAGAGAAACCAGTGATGGAATAACATGGACCGCTAAAGAAAAAGTTTTATATTCTAAAGATAGACACAAAAAAGATTATGTTAGCCCAGCAATTATTTATGAAAATAATACATATAAAATGTGGTATGTAGATGTTTATAATACTATTAGGTATGCAGAAAGCCCTGATGGTATGAAGTGGACTGATAAAAATAAGATTAGTTTTAAGTATCCAGAAAAATTAGATACATGGCACTTAGATGTTATTAAAACAGATAAAGGTTATGAAATGATCGTAGTTGCATATGATAAGTGGAAAAATCATAATAAAATGGACTTATACTATACAATAAGTGATGATGAGGTTAATTTTAAGGATGCAATTAAGATTCTAGAACCAGAAAGAGGAACACTCAATTGGGATAATAGTGGAATATATCGATCATCCATAATTTATTTAAATGACACATATTACTTATATTATGGCGCTGTTGGTGTTACCGCTGAGCGTGGCATCGGTCTTGCATATGGAAAAGATATTACTAACTTAGTAAGAGATAAGACGAATTATAAAGATCCTAAAAAAGTTAAGAGATTAATTAAAAAGTTAGAAAGGTAATTTTATGAAGTCAAAAGTATTATTTACAAAAGAAATAAGCCCTAGTGGATTAGTTAAAATTTATGAAGCATTAGGAAAAAAATTAAATGGCAAGGTAGCTGTTAAATTGCACTCTGGAGAAGAAGGTAATCAAAATTATTTGAGACCAGAGTTTGTACGTGAAATAATCCATCATGTTAATGGAACTGTTGTTGAGTGTAATACAGCATATAATGGAGCAAGAAATACAACAGAAAAACATCAAGTTTTAATGGAAAAACATGGATGGAATAAATATTTTGACGTTGATATTATGGATGCAGAAGGCGATTTAGAACTAGATATACCTAATGGTAAGGTAATTAAAAAGAATTACGTAGGTAAAAATATTTCTAATTATGATAGTATGTTAGTACTCTCTCATTTTAAAGGTCATCCAATGGGCGGATATGGTGGAGCTCTTAAACAGTTATCAATTGGAGTAGCATCTTCCTCTGGTAAAGCATACATTCACACTGCAGGTAAGACTAAAAGTCAATATGAATTATGGGATAATGCTGCAGAGCAAAATTTATTTCTAGAATCTATGGCAGATGCAGCATCAAGCGTAGTTAATTATTTTAATGGAAATATAATATATATTAACGTTTTATGTAATATGAGTGTCGACTGTGATTGCTGCGCTGTTGCTGAAGACCCTTGCTTAAAAGACATAGGTATTCTTGCAAGTTTAGATCCAGTAGCAATTGACGAAGCATCTATAAATTTAGTAAAAAATTCAAACGACCCAGGCAAAGAACATTTTATGGAAAGAGTAAACAGCAGAAATGGCTTACATACTATAGAAGAAGCAGAGAAGCATGGCATTGGTTCTAGAGAGTATGAACTTGTAAATATTGATTAAAAAAAGCACTTGAATAAAAAAGACACTTTGTAGTATAATTAATTTAGGAAGAGCACTAACCCCTAAAAGTTAGGCTTCTCCAACTTGTTTGTTTTTGAAGCTACTTAATAGGTAATGTTAATAGCTTCTTTTTTTATCTAAAGATAGCAAATGCTATCTTTAAAATAAATAAAAGGACTAATATGATAATAAGTTTATCTAAAATAGATTTTAACTGTTTCATACGCATCACTCCCTTCTTTTTAAGAGGGGAGAAGCCTAACATAGTACTCTTCAAGAAGGTATATTATCACAAACATCAAACTCATACAAGCCTTTTATTTATGCAGGTTTGCAGACTTTTAAAATCTGCATTTCCCAAGAAAAAAAGCACTTGTATAATATAAGCACTTTGTAGTATAATTAATTTAGGAAGAGCACTAACCCCTGAAAGTTAGGCTTCTCCAGTGTTACTTTTGAAGCTACTTAACAGGTAATGTTGATAGCTTCTTTTTTTTATCTAAAGATAGCAAATGCTATCTTTAAAATAAATAAAAGGACTAATATGATAATAAGTTTATCTAAAATAGATTTTAACTGTTT